>DATJAQ010000030.1:0-9175 GCA_035516075.1 Terriglobia bacterium
ATCTCCTTTGGAATCAGGCGTAAACCGGCCGTGGACACCGGGACACACAAGGATTTGCCTCACCGACCCTTATCGCCGCCTGGGCCTGGTGTTCTGGCTGCAAGGACGGCGGGGATTGGCCGGCCGGCAACTGGAAACGGTCGCCCAGGGTTTGGAGCCCCTGCAGCCTTCCGGGCCCGGATGTTTCCTGGAAGAAGGGTTGCGCATCCGGCTCCATCGGCTGGCCCGGCCCGGCATGGAGGAGCGGCTGCGTTACGGCCTCGATCGATACGGAGATTATCACCCGGAGCTGGTGGCCGAGGGCCGGCGCACTCTTAAGCGTCTCGGCGGAAGCTATCGCCTTGGGCCTATCGGGGAGGCGCCGGGGCCGCAGGCGCAGCCCGGGGCGGACGCATGACGCCGAAGGATGATCGTTGCCCTTGGATCGTGGATCGTGGACCGCTGCCGAGCGAAGGAAGCACCGCAGCGCGTGACCTGAAATGAGCAACGATCTACGTTCAACGATCTACGATGTGCGAGAAACGAGCAACCGAGGAACCTTGGGTGGAGGACATCTGATGATAAGCGCGTCGAGAAGGCGTTTGGCAGCGTGGGTGACAGTGGCGCTGATGGGCGCGGCGGCGGCCCGGACTGCGGTCGCTGCAATGCCTCGCGCCGGCGGCCAAAAGACCGGCGCCGGCGCTCCTGAAATTGCCGAGGTCGAAAAGTTCTACGAAGAGGGACTCAAGCGTAACGGCATTGTGGGCAGCGGCCTGATGTTGATTGGCGACGGCCGCGTGGTGGGAAGTGACTTCCAGGGCTTCGCGCGCCTCTCTCCACGCCAGGCTGTTACGGAGAACACCACCTTCCACTGGGCCTCCATCACCAAGACGCTGACGGCGGTGGCCATTTTGCAGCTTCGCGACCACGGATTGCTGAATCTGGACGATCCTGTGGTGAGGTACGTGCCGGAACTGGCCGCCGTCCACGATGCCTGGGGTCCGGTGGACGCCATTACGATTCGCAATCTGCTGACGCACAGCGGGGGCTTCCGCGCCGCCACCTGGCCGTGGGGCGGCGATCAGGATTGGGAGCCGTTCGAGCCCACCCAGTGGTCGCAAATTGTGGCCATGCTGCCTTACACCGAAGTGCTGTTCAAGCCCGGCAGCCGTTTCAGCTATTCCAACCTGGGCTTTGTGTTCCTCGGGCAGATCATCGAGCGCCTGAGCGGAGATAGCTACGAAGTCTATGTGGATAAGAACGTCTTGAAGCCGCTCGAAATGCATCAAAGTTACTTCGACCGCTCTCCCTACCACCTGCTGAAGTATCGCTCGGGAAGCTACGCGCTTTCGGACGGCAAGCTCACCGAACGGCTGTTCAACTTCAGCTCGGGCATCACGGTCTCCAACAGCGGCCTCAACGCTCCATTGCCCGACATGGTGAAGTACCTGAAGTTCCTGCTGGGCGATGCCGCGCGAAACGCGACTTACGAGGGGGTCTTGAAGCGGTCGTCGCTCGAGGAGATGTTTCAACCGGAACTGAAGATCGCCTCGAGCGATTCGTCCAATCCGAACGGGCCGGACGATCGGGACTCCGTGGGCCTCTCCTGTTTCGTCCGCGAGAACGACGGCCGCAAGTTCATCGGCCACACCGGCAATCAGAACGGGTTCATCAGCCACATGTACCTCGAGCCCGAAACGCGCAGCGCCTACGTGGTGAACTTCAACACCGACGCCTCGGACGCCACCCAGAACACGGCAGTATTCGACCGTGACTTGCGCGACTATCTTTTCGCGCACTTCTTCCCGCCGCGCGAGGAGCGGCTCCGGGTGGGCGGGCGCTAGGCCATGGGCTGCCCCGAACGAAATCGGTTGGCGTGCTCACCGGGGTACATTGGCGAGCGGAACCCGGACGTAGCAAATGCGCTTCCGGTTCCAGGTGTAGGTGATGCGGAGGTCGCCGTCGCGGCCTTGAATGAGGGCGGGGTAGGAGTACTCGCCGGGCTGGTCTTCCAGGGTGCGGAACACGCGAAAGTGCTCGCCGTCCTGGCTGACGGCGAGGTTCAGGGGCGTTCGTGCGCTGCTGCTATTGTTGAACGCCAGCACCACCCGCCGGTCGCGCAGGGCCAGGGCGTCAATGCCCGAATTGGGGTTGGGCAGATCGAGGGGCCGCGCCTCAGTCCAGGTGACGCCCGCGTCGGAGGAATCCGCCACACAGACTTTTCCGATCAGGGCGGTGGAGCGCGCGTAGAAGCAGAGATGCCTGCCGCCGCGCGAGACCACCGAAGGTTGGATGATGCCGTAAGTTTGGTCTCCGTCTCCGGCTCCGGTGGCGCCAGATATCGCCATTTGCGCGCCGGCGCGGCGAGGGACCGTAATGGGTCCAATCCGGGTCCAGGTGTTTCCGTTGTCGGTGCTGCGCTCGATCCAGGCCGCCCAGGTGCGGTAGCTCTCCACAGACGTGCCGCTGACGATGGTCCCGTCGTCCATCACCAGGGGCTTGGCGCGAATGGGGCCGTAGAGGCCAGCGGGCAGGTGCTCGGGCGCGGACCAGGTTTTGCCATCGTCGCCGCTCCAACGCCGCCCGGCAGCCCAGGTCTGGGGGCTCGGCCCGAATTTGTAATAGAGCCACAGGCGCCCGTCACTCGTGTAAAACAAGACTGGGTTCCAAGTAGGCACGTGAGGTTCGCGGACAAGCTCGAAAGGCGCGGACCACGCTGCCCCCGTGCGGCGCGCGGCCCAGATGGCCACGTCCGGCGCGCCTTCCTCGCGGCCCCCAAACCACGCCGCCAGCAAGCCGCCCGTGCGCAGCTCCACGAGCGTGGAGGCATGGCAGGAGGCAAAGGGAGCTGAGGTGAAGATGAACTCTTTCTCAGGCGGCGCAGCGAGTGCCGCCAGCGGCAGTGCAACGAGGGCTGCAAAGGTCGCATAGCTTCTCACCGGACGGCCCTCCCGTTCCGAGGTTCGGTATTCAATGCGAAGCAGAGGTGCGAGCAAGACGCGGATCGCCCGTCACCATTTTACTCCGAGGATCGCTATTAACAGCGTGGGAATAGCGCCGGAAAACGCTTGCTTTCGAAGGCGACCAAGCGCACTGTTGGATGCGATCAGTGTAAAAGACAAAATTTCAAATCAGAGGGGGGTGTGCATTGAGCAGACTCAGCCGGTTGGTGTTGGGATTGTCTCTGGCGGTTACGTGCGCTGGGATGGCTGCGGCGCAGGAGAGCTCCATACCGAAAGTGTTGCAGATTACGCGGGAGTATACCAAGCCCGGCAAAGCGGGCATGATACACGACAGAAGCGAAAGCGCGTTCGTCCAGGCCATGGCCCGTGCCAAGTGGCCGACGTACTACATGGGCATGACTTCGCTTTCAGGCCCGCAGCGCGCCTTGTTCCTCACCCGGTATGATTCGTTTGAAGCTTGGGAGCAGGACAGCGCTGCCGTTGATAAGAATGCTACTCTCTCCGCCGCGCTGGATCGCGCCGGTATGGCCGATGGCGAGCTGCTGGCCTCCGAGGACCAGGGTGTCTTCATGTTCCACGACGAGATGAGCCTGCGGCCGATGGCGGACCTCACGCACATGCGGTATTTGGAAATTTCCTCTTACCGTGTGCGGCCGGGGCATGACGGGGAATGGATCGAGCTGGTGAAGCTGGTGAAGGATGCCTATGAAAAGGGCGTGCCCGAAGCTCACTGGGGCATGTACCAGCAAGTTTACGGAGGCGAGGGTGGTACGTATCTTGTGTTCACCGCGCACAAATCGCTGGCCGAAGTGGATCGTGCCTTTAACGAAGACGATCCGAAATTCGTGGCGGCCCTGGGCGAAGATGGCATGAAGAAATTTAGCGATCTGATCGCCGCATCGGTGGAGTCGTCACAGCACCAATTATTCGCCTTCAACGCGCACATGAGCTACGTTCCCTCCGAGTGGATGAAGGCCGACGATTTCTGGAAACCCAAGGCAGCCGCGGCGCCTGCCGCCAAGCCTGCCGCGGAAGAGAAGAAGGCCAAGCCATAGTAGTCAACTTCACGCTCAACCTACTGGCTTCAAGGAGCGGCTCCGAAATCATTGGAGCCGCTCCCGCCTGGTCCGCCCGTTAGCGAAGCTCTCGAATGAAAATGAGTTCAGAAGACAGGGGCCGCGGCAGAGAGACGCGCAGCCCCGGGACCATCAAGTCGTTGCCGGATTCTTCCCGATCGGGCGAGGTGTGATCGTTGAACTGCAGTGCGTAGCGGCGGTCTGAGCGGAGGCCTCGAAGCGGGTAAGTATGGGTGTTCTCCCCCGGATTCGCGCCGCGGAAAGCGTAAACCACACCCTGCCCGGTGCCGGTGGCAAAGTACTCCACACCATCCCAATGCTCGCTATCCGGCCGCGGGGCGATGTGGTAGAGATCGGCGGCGCGAATCAGGGGGCGCAGCCGCGTTTTGTAGAGATCGAAGGCTCGCCGGGCGGCGGCGTGTTGTTCGGAATCCCACGCCGCAGTGTCTTGCATGAGGGTGCACCAGCCCATCATCCCGCTTCGCAGCATGTAAAGGAAGGCGGCCGGATTTGCGCCGGGGTAGCGCTCAACATAGCACTCGAGCATGGGCGCAGGCAGCACGTGGCTGGCGTCGTAGAAGGCGCGGCGGTTCGAGAGGGGGTCGTACGAATCGGTGATGGAGAAATAGTCCGTGTGCGCGGCCGTGCCGAAGTCGACCATGCGGCCGCCGTCGTTGCAGGCCTCCAGCAGCAGGCCGGGGTGCCTGCGGCGCAGCTCGTCATAGATCTCGTAGTAGGCGCGAGTGGCGTGGTAGCTCACGTCCGTGGAGCAAGACCCTTCCAGCCACGGTTCAGGGCCCATTGGGGCGTCCCCGCAGGTGGCGTGGGGATGGTCGCTCCGAACGCAACCCTCGGCCACCAGATAGCCGTCATGCTCCAGCATGTCGAGGTGATAATCGTTCACCAGGCGTTCCAGTTCGCGGCCGCACCAGGCGGCGGCCGGCGGGTAGCCGATATCGAGGGTGACGCCCTTGAACGGCTCCGGCTTCCAGTCTGCGGCGACGTCGCGCGTGAGCCAGTCGCGAATCGTCGGATCGTGAACGCTGAGCGCGCCGGCTTCTGCGCTTGCGCCCGCCTGCGTCCAGTCCACCCAGAGGCCGAACTTCAACCCCAGGCTGTGCGCATAGTCGGCCAGCGACGCGACGCCATGCGGGAACTTCTGGGGATGAGAATGCCAGTCACCGACGTCGCGGAACCAGCCGGCATCCAGGTGGAACATCTCGAGCCCCAGCTTCGCTGCATCGCCGATCATCCGGCGCGCCTTCTCTTCGTTGATTTCCATCCCGCTGCCCCAACTGTTGCTCACCAGAAGCGGGTAGGAGGGATTTCGAAGGTCGGCGGGATTGAGCAGCACGTGGGCCACCCAGCGGCGCAGAACGTTGCCCGCGCCGTCGGCACCGCCGCTGAACGCGCCCAGGAAAATGGTGGGAGTGGCGAACGTCGCTCCGGCGGGCAGGAGGGTGAAGAACGGAGCGGGGCAGGGATTGAGGCCGGCCTCACCGGCCAGCGATCCGCCCCGGCGCGAGACGCTCAGGCGCGTGCGCCCGCTGAATTCGATGCCCAGGTACCAGCCGGACTCACGGGCTTGGGTCTCTTCTACCAGCATCCACGGGATGGGCTCGCGCGGCTCACCGTCGCGTGCGTAGGTGCTGGAGGTTCGCACCCAGAGGTAACCGTCAGTCAGCCGCGCCTCGTGCGTCCCCTCCGCCGTGGGCGCGCCCGCGCCCTTCTCGATCCACAGGTGACGAAGCTGCTGGGAGGGCGGCACCTCCCAGTTGAAGGTGAAGCTGGTCTGCGGCGGCAACGCAACCACCCGATTCTCAAGGTTCGTGATCCGGATGGTATGCTCCACCGGCCCACCGCGGGCGCGAGCCTGCCATTCCCAATCGAGGCGAAGGCGTGGCTGGGAAGATTCGTAGACCGCGCTGATACTGCCGCCCGCGCGGTTGTCCTCGACCGACCTCAGGCTCCAGCGGACGGGTTCCCACTTGCCGTCGATCAGAACCTTGTCGACCAGTTGCTGCGGGTGTGCGCTCCTCCAAAGCGCGCCTGCGGGGCACGCCAGAGACAGCACCCGCGGCTCGGTGGGGCCGGCGCTCAGGGTGAGGACGGTATCCGTTGTGGCGAGCGTCAGCGGTCGGCGAGCGGCGGCGGTGGAGGCCGCGAGCAGGCACATTACGCCCGCGGCCAAGCGGCTCCGCCAGATTCGCAACCAGCTCATAATTCGCCGTCCGAAGGAATGGCCAGAGTCTGCCTGGTGCAGTCTCCGCATCCCCGCCGCGTCTCTTCGCCCATGATGGAGCGTGAATTCTACGATTCCTTCTTTCAGAAGGCAAATGCGCGTGAGGGTGCGCTCGGGAGGTGTGCGAGGGTTGCCGAGGCCGTCGACTCTGCGCGACGCGGCCGATGACGTAGAAGCCTCAGCCTGAAAGCACCGTCCGCCTGCTAGCCCAGCGTCCGCGCTAACCGTCTACAATTCCGTCCCCAATTCCCATTCGCACTTGCCTTCGGCTCATTAATCAGATAGTATATTACCGACTCAGTACAAACAGGCTGAGGTTCCGAGGAGGCGTTATGCCCGCGCGATATCGGCTTTCCGAATACGACATTCAAAATATTCTGGCGGTGATGAAGGGCACCCGCGACAAGGAGGTGTACCGCCGCGCCCTCTGTGTCTGGATGCCGGCGGCGCTGGGTGTTAACAATCCCGGGACCGCGCGGGCCCTCGGCTGCTCCGTGCGCGCCGTGGAAGCGGCCCGGAGGCGCTTCCGGCGCCTGGGCGCGAAGGCGTTCGAGGAATGGAAGCAGCCTGCGCTGGCGATGCCGCCGAACGGCGGCGATGGGCTGCGCGCGGCCGTAAACGCGGCGCGAACGCCGGAGGAGCTGCGAGGCGCGTTGGCCGTCTGGCTACGGGTGTTGCTGGGCCTGAGCCTGCGCCAGATTGCAACTGCCCTCAACTGTACGGTGGCGTTCGTGCGCAACGCCCAGGAGGCTTACTTGAAGGCCGGGCCGGGGGCGCTGCGGGGCGGGGAACAACCGCCCCCGCTGGCCGAAGGCGTGGCGGCGGAGCTGCAGGGCGAATTGAAGCGCGCGCGAACCGTCACCGAGCACCGCAGGGCGTTGTGCGTTTTTCTGCGCGCCGTTCTCGATCTCCCTCCGCGCCAGGTGGCGCTGGCCGCCGGCATCACGCGCGGGTCGGTGTGCCGCCTCTACACCGATTACTTGCGTCAGGGCGTGGCCGTGCTCCACAAGCCCGGACGCGGCGGCCCGCGGCGCGGGATTCTCACCCTGCGCGAAGAGAGCGAAATGCTGAATGAGTTGCGCGGTTTGAACGAGCCGGGATGGCCGCCCGGGTTCGTGAAATTCGCCGTGATCCACCACGCCGTGGAGGTGCGGGCCCGCCGCCCGGTGCGGCGCTCCTCCGTGCACGCCATCCTCGACCGCCACGGCTGGACCCCGGAGGCGATCGTGGTCTCCCCCATCCAGTCGTGGGGCCCGAAAAAGAAATAGGTGCAGGGGTTAGGTGTCAGGTGCCAGGTGCCAGGTGTTGGCAGGTATTCTGGAATTCGTCTTAAACCGCTTACCCGGCGCTCGATGTCGCCGAGGAGCAGCGAGCGGCCTCTCCGTCAGAGGCGCGGCGCCATAAGGACGGACTTCGGGGTGAAACCCGACATCGTCGAGCACGATCCTGAAGCGCACCCCGAACGCGATCGATGCGACGGAAGCACCGCGCATCTTCTCCGTTGGGGCACTCAGGATTGGCCGCGTTGAGGGATGCCCTGAACACCGGGAGCGGTCGGCGCTGAGCTCTCATGGGAGAACAACATAGCCTTCAACTCGGGGGGATCGGCTAGTTCTGAGCAGTGGTGCAGAAAGCTGCCCACGAGCAACCCAAGCAGGACCTCGCCCATGACCGCTGCGGCTACGATAATCAAAATATGAACCACATTTCTTCTTCGGCGGATTGCCCCGTATTCTTGAGCGCGAGTTTCGCCGGCGGGCCCCATCGGCTACTCCTCAGATTCGGCGGACGTGTTTCACCAGCCGGCAGAGGAATCCGTCTATAAGCCGGTTGGCGCCAAGGCTCGTGGTGCAAAAGTAGGGCACACATCGGGCCATTTTGGGCTGGACTGACGGGGAGGGAAGACCGTCGGGAGCGCTCCGATAGAAACATCGTTTCAGGGTGCCGCCAACGTGCGAGACGGGTGTACAATGATGCCGTTTCGGCGGTCAAAAAGGACGTCCCGAGGTGATAGTATGAATCACACCCCTCTCCGGCTCGCCGTTGTTGCGTTCGTCCTCGCCGTTTCGCCAGTAGCCAACGCCCAGGAACGGGCCGTCGAGCTCAAAGCAGGACGGCCGGGTGGAGCGCTGTTAAAGGCAGACACCTTGACCACGGCGTTTCCCCTGCTGAATCGCACCAGCGCAGACTTTGAAAAAGTGCAGATCACCGGCATATCGCTCGAGGGTGGTTCGCTGACAAATCCCCAAAAGCTTCCACTCGATCTGGGCACCATCCCGGCCGGCCACGCGGGCGGCGTCTTCGCGGTGTTCACGGGGCGCGCCCTCACGCCCGGAAACGTCTATCTCATGAAGCTTGCCGGCAGCTATCTGAAGGCGGGAGAGAGACGAACGTTCGCCGTGCAGGGAAAACTGCGAATTCCGCCGGCTTCTCCCGGCAGCGAAAAAACCACCGCGGTCTCTGTGGCTCCAAGCTCCCCCACCGTTGCAGGTCAGTCGAGTGACAGCTCCGCATCGCCAGAGCTGGACAACGAGGACCTGGCGCCGGGAATTCCTACCGGAGAGTTTCATCGCCCCGAAGCGCCGGGGCCGCCCACCGAACTGGAACCGGCGCCCAGTCCCGGAGTGGATCCCAAGGATCTGGAAATCTTCCGGCACTGCGTGGTGGCCGATAGCAGCGGACCCATCCACGGCGGCTCTACCAACGAGCCGAGCGGAGGCGTTAGCGACTCGGGCGACAGCGGAAACTCCGGCTGCGGCAGCGGCGGCGCGAAAAATCCCCGCACCGTCTTCACTACCGCGAATACCTTCGCCGCGCTCTCCCCTGACGACGGAGCCACCTTCACCAAGCTGAGCTTCGGCGGAATACCGGGATTCACCGGCCAGATCTGCTGCGACCAGGTGGTGGTATTCGTC
>DATJAQ010000031.1:0-5001 GCA_035516075.1 Terriglobia bacterium
CCAAATGTCCGTTCTCAGTGGTCCGTTGTCAGTCGTGAGCTGCCAAATGCTCCTGGCAACCGTCGTGGGTCGTTGATCGTAGATCCTCTACCCACGATCCAAGAGCAAGGGACAACTGACCACGGACTACTGACAACGGACGACCGACTACGGACCAATCGCAACGGACCTCCGAATCCGAGGCCAGCCTAGCACGGTTCCGGGGCGCCGTGGGGACAAATGGGACTCTTGGGACTGTTTATTTTTCGTATTATTTGCAGCAACTTACACTGTGGATAAGTTTCCAACTGGGAGATTTCAAACGGAGTGGGGTATCGTGCCCCTGGCAAGCGCGGCGCGGCGGCGCGCGGTTGGATGCCGGTGTGTGCGGCGCGCGCGAAGCAGCCCCGTAATAAGCTGATCGCGCTCAAGCGCAAGCCAGGTGTCTTCCGAATGAGTGCAAGGCTCAGAAGGGCTGAAGATCGGCACTGTGCAGCATTTGCACACTCTTCGGGTTCAAGTCGAGTCGCCGGATTTTTTAACAGGCTAAATCATTGAATTCACAGTAATAAATAAACAGTCTCGAATCGCCCGGCAGTCCCCACCGTCCCAACTGAAACCTCTAAGCTTGGCTTGATGAGTGCGTACGCAACGGTCTTGAAGCAACTGCTCGCGCCCGACGGTTTCATGCCACACGGCTCTTGCTTTCTGTGGAACACGAGGCTGATCTGGCTACACGCGCTGTCTGACGGCGTTATTTTCGCCGCCTATCTCTCCATCTCCTTCACCCTGATCTACTTCGCCCGCCAGCGCCGCGACCTGCCCTACCGGCGGGTGTTCTGGTGCTTTGGGGCGTTCATCATTCTCTGCGGCTTCACCCACGCCCTGGACGTGTGGACTCTGTGGCACCCCGACTACTGGGTGTCCGGCTCCGTCAAGGCCCTGACGGCGGTGGCCTCCGTGGCAGCGGCCGCGCTGGTGGTGAAGTTGCTCCCCTACGCCGTGGCGATTCCCTTCCCAATGCGTCCGCCAGCTGCACCAATCCTGCGCGGCAGCTCCGAACGGCCCCTGTTACTGGCCTATGGAGTGGCGCTATCGACGGCGGCGGCCATGCTCCTGGTAATCGATGGCGCGGGCCCGGCAGCGGCCTCTGACACGCCCGTGATCGTGTTTGTGATTCCGATCCTGTTCGCCGCGTATTTTGGCGGGCTGGTCCCGGGACTTGTCACAACCGCACTGAGCGTGCTCGCGTCGTATTACTTTATCCTGCCACCCGTTCACGCCTGGAGGGTGG
Organism: Terriglobia bacterium; assembly: GCA_035516075.1. Lineage (GTDB taxonomy): Bacteria > Acidobacteriota > Terriglobia > UBA7540 > UBA7540 > Gp13-AA77. The sequence continues at coordinate 1,274 of DATJAQ010000031.1, forward strand.
GGAGTCCGGCCGACAACGTCAAGTGGGTGACCCTCCTCCTGGCCGGCGTCTGCATCAGCGTGATGAGCGAAAAGCTGCTTCGCGCGCGGGCCCAGGCGCAGGCAGACGAGGCGCGCCTGGCCGGCATCATTAGTTCCGCCATGGACGCGGTGATCACGGTGGATGAGCGCCAGCGCGTGACGATTTTCAATCCAGCCGCCGAGCGGATGTTCGGCTGCGAGGCCCGGGAGGCGCTCGGCCATCCGCTCGACCGCTTTATTCCCGAGCGTTTCCGCGCCGCACACGCCGAACACCTCCGCTCCTTCGGCAGGACCCCAACCAGAACGCGGGGGATGGGCGACGTGCGCGCACTTAGCGGGCTCCGCGCCAACGGCGAAGAGTTTCCCATTGAGGCCTCAATTTCCCACACGGAGGTGGGAGGACGGCAACTCTTCACTGCGATTCTGCGCGACATCACCGAGCGCGAGCGGGCGCAAGCGGCGCTGCTCGAAAGCGAGGAGCACTATCGCTCGCTGTTTCAAAATATGACGAGCGGGTTCGCCTATTGCGAAATGCTTTACGACGATAACGGCCGCCCCGCAGACTTTCGCTACCTCGAAGTGAACGAGATGTTCCAGAAACTGACGGGCCTGCAGAACGTCGTCGGCAGGAAAGTCTCCGAAGTAATCCCCGGTATTCAAAGAACCGACCCGGAATTGTTTGAGACGTACGGGCGAGTGGCCAGCACAGGCCAGCCGGAGCGGCTCGAGATCGATGTGAAGTCCCTGGGGATCTATTTTCTGATTTCCCTCTACAGCCTGAAAAAAGGGTTCTTTGTGGCAGTTTTCGATACCATCACCGAGCGCAAGCGGGCGGAGGAAGCCTTAAGGATCTCCGAAACGCGCTACCGCCGCCTGTTTGAAGCGGCGCAGGATGGAGTGCTGCTGCTCGATTCGGTAACGGGGGCGATCACAGATGCCAACCCTTTCGTGCTGGAACTTCTCGGCTATTCGCGGGAGGAGGTTGTGGGAAGAAAGCTGTGGGAATTAGGCGCGTTCCAGGACGTGGCCAGGTCTCAGAGTGTTTTCCGCAGCTTACAGAAAGACCGGTGCGTCCGATACGAAGACTTGCCGCTCCAGACCAAAGCGGGAGACCGGCGCGAGGTGGAGTTTGTCAGCAACGTCTACGAGGCCGGCGGCCGGAACGTTGTTCAGTGCAATATCCGCGACATCACCGAACGCAAGCGGGCGGAAGCCGAGAACTATCGCCTGGCCACGGCCATCGAGCAGGCGTCGGAAGCGGTGATGATCACCGATCTCGACGCGAAGATTCAATATGTCAACCCCGCCTTCACCCGGATGACCGGCTACGGCCGCGACGAAGCCCTGGGCCGGAACCCGCGCTTGCTGAAGTCGGGCAAACAGGATTGCAAATTCTACCAGGCGATGTGGGCCACCATCCTGGGGGGACGAATATGGCGCGGCGAGATCGTCAATCGGCGCAAAGACGGCGCCTTCTACACCGAGGAGATGACCATTACGCCGGTGCGGGACTCGCGCGGCGCAATTGCCAACTTCATCGCCATCAAACAGGACGTCACCGACCGCAAGCGGGCCGAACAGGAAATCCAGGATCTGAACGCCTCGCTGGAGCAGCGGGTGGGCGCGCGCACCGCCGAGCTGGCCGGGGCTGTCACCGCGCTGGAAGGTGAAATTGGAGAGCGCAAGTTGGCGGAGCAGGCCCTGGAGAGGCTTCATCGCGAGACGGCGCTCATTTTAGACTCGGCCGGCGACGGAATTTTCCGCCTGAATTCAGAGGGCAAGTGTACCTTTGCGAATCCCGCCGCCTGCGCAACCCTGGGCTACACGCCAGAGGAACTGGCCGGGCAGGATCTGCACGTGTTCACCCGTCACGCGCTCCCCGACGGCACCCCGTGCAAGGCTGAAGACTGCGGGATTCACGCCGCCCTGCGGCTTGGCGTGATCCGGCGATCCGAGAACCAGATTGTCTACCGGAAGGACGGCGCCGCAATTCCCGTGGACGAGGTCACCACCCCGATCGTCGAGCGCGGCGCGATCGCGGGCGCGGTGCTGACGTTTCGCGATGTCAGCGAACGGCAGGTGGTGGAGAAAATGAAAGACGAGTTTATCTCCGTGGTCAGCCACGAGCTGCGCACGCCGCTCACGGCCATTCGGGCGGCGATGGGATTGCTGGCGGCGGGCGGCTCCGCCGGGCAGCCCGCCCGGGCACGCCGCCTGCTGGAGATTGCCGTGGCTAACACCGGCCGGTTGTCCCTTCTGGTGAACGACGTCCTTGACAGCGAGCGGCTGCGGTCGGGCAGCGCTCTCGTGCGTACGTTTTGCACCGCGCCGGAGCTGGTCGCCCAGGCGGCCGAGCTGATGCTCCCCATGGCCGAAACGGCGGAAGTAAAGCTGGAGATCGTATCCGAGCGATTGACGCTCTATGCGAACGCAGACGGCATCCTGCAGGTGTTGACCAACCTGCTGAGCAACGCCGTCAAGTTCTCGCCCGCCGGATCGGCCGTCCGCCTCGAATGCCGGCAGGAGGACGGCTCCGCCGAATTCCGGGTGATCGACCAGGGGCCCGGAATTCCGAAGGACAAGCTGGAAAGCATCTTCGGCCGCTTTCAGCCCGTCGATGCCTCGGACTCACGCCGGCGCGGCGGAAGCGGTCTTGGCCTCTTCATTTGCCGCAGCATCGTGCAACGCCATGGGGGCAGGATCTGGGCGGAGAGTGAGCCGGGAGAAGGCAGCACCTTCGTGTTCACCGTGCCCATCGAACCGCCGTATTGTTAGCGAACGTAGCGCGGGGCCTCGAAAAGCGAGGCCGGCCCTGAGGACGACCATGATCAAGCGAATTCTGATCATCGACGATGAAGACGACCTTCGGGAGGTGACCCAGATGTCCCTGGAGGAGATGGCGGGCTGGCAAACCCTGGCCGCGCCTTCGGGCGCCGAGGGCCTGAAGCGCGCCGCCGAGGAGCTTCCGGACGTCATTCTGCTGGATGTGATGATGCCCGATATGGGCGGAATGGAGGTCCTGGCGCGCCTGAAGCGGGACGAACGCACCGCCGCCATCCCGGTGGTCTTGCTGACGGCGAAGGTCCGTGCGGCCGACCCCGGGCGCGCCGCGGGGTCGGCGGGCGTGATCGTGAAGCCGTTCGATCCCCTGCAACTTGCGGCGCAAATCGCCGAGATTCTGGGCTGGCCGCCTTCCACCCACGAAGCGCCATCCGGCGACGGCGGGCCGGGTTCGACGGAACCGGTGAACCCTCCGTGACAAGAAAATGACATCGTTTTGACATCCCCGCCCGGCCGGTGGCGGCACAATTCTTTCGATTAGACAGCCAAGCAACCTCGGGCGGGCCCGGACGCCGCCCACCAGCAGCAGCGGTCGGCAAATTCGGGCCCGCACCCGAGGCCTGCGCGCTGAGCGCCCGGGCAAGGAGACCTGGTGAAATCGCCGGTGCCATGTTGGCCGGCTGCAGCGGTGGGACTGGTTGCGCTGGCACTCGGAATGGGATGGTCCGCGGCTCTCCGCGGCGCTCCAGCGCCCGACGCGAAAAGCGATGTGCGTTCGCTGGGACCCGTCACGGTGCTGGGTCCCGTCACTTGTCCCCCTGGGGCGGCGAGTGGAGCCGGCGATGCCTCGATAGGAACACCCACAGCGCGCCTCGGGCGACCGTTCCGAAGAACCTTGCCACTAAGGCCAGTCACTTCACGCGAACA
>DATJAQ010000032.1:0-23013 GCA_035516075.1 Terriglobia bacterium
CAGCTCGAGCTGCAGCCGGGCGAGGTCCTGAAAGTGCATCGCCAGCAACGCCGGAGCGGGCTCGAAGGGCGCGAGGAGGTCGCGATAGAGCTTTTCGGCCGCCCCCGCGTCCTGGATAAAGTTGCGCGCCTCGGCGAGGCCGAGCAGGCGCGCCGGGGCGGGCCGCAGGTTGAGGCTTACGCGTTGCTTGCCCTCTTCGGAGCGCGGGCCGGTGGACTTCAAGGCGTTGGCGTGGTTGGCCGCCGAGCTTTTGGGTGTAACACGTTTCGGCTTGAGTAAGGGCATGACTACCTCCGGGCGCCTCACAGGCGCGTCGAAACAACTATACAATAACTCCCAGATAAATGCAAGCGAAAAGTTAAGGCGGGTGGTGTCCTGATCTTAATTCACGCGCCTCCTTCTGGAGGATGTCATCCCGATCCCGCCAAGCGGGCGAGGGATCTCTGTATCTTGTTGGAAATAAAACCATTCTTCGTCGCCACGCGCTGCGGCGATCCTCAGAATAAAGGCCGCGCCTGTAGGGTGGCGCTGGCCGGCAATAAGCACACCGCCGGGAGGGTGGACCGAAAAAACCGCTCCGATGGCGCTGGCGGGGGGTTGGGGCGGCCGGACCCCGCCCGCCAACCACGCCGGTCTACCGGCGGAAAGGGTTGCTTAAGGTATTGCCACACTATCTGTTGGAATTAGCTAAGGTCTTGTGCTAACATCCGGGCGTTGTGGGTGCGGGGCCTCCACGCGCTGGCCGAGCCGGGGTCGCTCTGCGGCCTAAGCCGTTGTGATACGTAAGGTTAGCAGCGGTCGTGCAGTAGCCCGCCTCGGATTGCACGCCTTTGTCGCCCAGGTGGCCGAATGTTCCGGACTCTTGCCCGTGAACCGAGTTCCCCGATCGAATCAGGCAGCGGCGCCCCCCTCGCGCCACTGAGGCTACCCGAATCTTCAGAGCCCGGCGCCGCAAACCCCGTCCCACTGGCCCGTGTTTCCAACCCGGTACCCCGCGAAGTCGTCAATTTTCTCGATTACGTCCGGGTGGAAAAGGGTTTGGCGGCGAACACCATCCTGGCCTACCGGCGCGACCTGGTAAAATTCGCCGCCTACGCTCGCCGGCAGGAGCGAAGCTGGGACCAGGTGGACCGCGCCGTCGTTCGGGGGTATCTGGCCGACCTCTATCGGAGCCGTCTGAGCGCGCGCGCGGTGGCGCGTCACCTGGTGTCGTTGCGCGGCTTCTACCAGTTCCTGCTGCGCGAAGGCCAGGTGGACCGCGATCCCACGGCCGAGATCGATTCACCCCGGCTGGCTCAAGCCCTGCCGAAGTATTTGGCCGCCACCGATGTCGATAAGTTGTTGCAACAGCCGGACCCCGCGACGCCCCCGGGTCTGCGGGACCGCGCCCTGCTGGAGGCGCTCTACGCCACCGGCATGCGCGTCTCGGAGCTGCTCAGCCTGCGGTGGGAGGATTTCGACGCCCGTCTGGGCATTGTGCGCTGCCTGGGCAAAGGCGGCAAGGAGCGCCTGATTCCGGTGGGGAAGTCCGCTCTGCGGGCGCTTGAGGTGTACGTTGCCGAGGGGCGGCAGCAACTCGCCAAGAAGGCAGGCGTTCCCTTTCTCTTTCTCAACCAGCGCGGAGGGAAGCTCTCGCGGGTGGGCTTCTGGAAAATCCTCGCGCGCTACGGCCGTGCGGCCGGCATCGCCACACCGCTCACGCCTCACCTGGTGCGCCATTCCTTCGCCACGCACCTGCTGGAGCGCGGAGCCGACTTGCGGTCCATCCAAATGATGCTGGGCCACAGCGACATTTCGACGACGCAAATTTACACCCAGGTGATCCAGGCGCGTTTGAAGGAAGTATACCGGGCCCATCATCCAAGGGCTTGAAGGGCAGTGGTTAGTGGCTAGGGGTTGGTGGTTGCTGAATAGTCGTCAGTTGTCCGTTGTCAGTGGTCCGTGGTCAGTTGTCTGCAGGCCTTGGTCGATGGCCGTTTGTGCTTGGAAAGCGTTAGCAGTTCATGGATCGCGGCCGCCCGAACAACGATCTACGGCCCACGAACTCTTGGCAAGACCAGGGACAACGGACAACCGGCCACTGACAACGGACCCCTAACACCTGGCACCTGACACCTCGTTCCTGACTCCAGAAGGCTGGGATTCGCTCATGCCTGACTTCAATTTTCTGATGGAGAGCCGGCTGCTTCCCGGGCAGTCGCGGGTGGTGAATCAGCTCGGCCGGCTCGCGGCCAGCCAGGGCCTCAACCTCTATCTTGTCGGCGGCGCGGTGCGCGACCTCACCCTGGGCCTGAACCGGCCGCGCGACCTCGATTTTGTAGTGGCGGGCAGCGTGGATAAGATTCTCCGGGCGCTCGCCTCCGGCTCACGCCGGCGAGCGGCCGCCCGCCCGCCGGGAGCTCCGGGCGGCGAGGAGCCTTTCGATCTCGACGTGAGTTCGGTGAAAGCCGCCGCCGCGCTGGGCTCGGCGGAAGTGGTGTTTGCGGACGGCGTTCAGGCCGAAATCGCCTCGGCTCGCACGGAGGTTTTCGGCTCCCCGGGACGTCCTCCGGAGGTTTCGTCCGCCAGCATCTTCGACGACCTGAGGCGGCGGGACTTCTCCGTGAACGCCATGGCGGTCTCGCTGCATCCCAACTCCCGCGGGTTGCTGCTCGATCCCACCAACGGCGCCGCCGACATCGAGCGCCGGGAGTTGCGGGCTTTGCACGGCCGCAGCTTTTTCGACGATCCTTCGCGTGTTTACCGCTTGCTGCGGCTCGGCAGCCGGTTGAACTTCAAGCCCGAGGAGCGGACGGAGCGCTGGCTGGAGACCGCTTGCGAGAACAAGGTGTGGGAGACGCTGCGGGAGGACCAGCAAGCGCGCGAGCTGCGGGCCGCCCTGGAGGAAGAGCACTGCGGACGCGTGCTCAAGGCCTTCAAAGAACGCGATCTGCTGGGCGGCCTCGACCGCAAACTGGCGTCGGCGCGCATCGACTTCGACAAGTTCGAACGCATTCGCGCCGCCCTGCGCACGGCGGGCGGAAACGGCGCGCTGACCTTGAATTTCCTGGCGGTGGTGGCGAAGCTCGGAGACGCGGATCGTGCGCGCCTGGGCAAGAAAATCCTGGGTGACGCCAGGACCGTGAAGTTCGCCCTGGGCCTCGACCGCGAAGCCGCCAAGCTCGCCAAGCTGCTGCAGGGCGCCAAGGCCGCGCGCCCCAGTTACGTCTATCAAGTGCTCACGCCGGCGCCGCGCGTCGTGCCGCTCTACCTGCTGGTTCACTACCCGCAGCCCGTGCTTCAGAATCGCGTCAAGAGCTTTTTTACGAAGTTGCCGGCCGTTCGCGCCCGGCTGCCGCGCGCCGAGTTGGAGGCGCTGGGACAGGCGCCCGGCCCGAAGTTCGAACAGGTCATGGAGAGGGTATTCCTGGATGAGATCGACGGTAAGATCAAGACTCCGCAGCAGATGACCAAGGCTCTGCGCGACTACGCCGGCATTAAGCCGCCGCCTCCGCCCCCTCCGCCGGCCAAGGCTCCAGCCCCGAAGCCCGCGGCCACGAAAACGGCAACGGCGAAAGCGCCCGCCGCGAAGCCTGCTCCCGCCGCGGCCCCCAAGCCAGCGCCTCCGCCTGCCAAACCGGTGGCGGCTACGAAACCGCCCCTCGCGCACCCCGTGAAGGCTGCTCCGGCGAAAGCCAAGCCCGGGGCATCGCCACCCGTCAAGCGCCCAAAGGCCGCCCCGGTAAAGACCGCCAAAATCAAACCGGCCGGCCGGCCCGTGCCGGCCAAAGTTGCGAAGGGCGCGCCGGCCCAAGCGAAGTCGAAGGCTGCTCAGGCGGGCAGGCCCCTAAAGGGTGTGAAGCCCAAGGCCGTCAAGCCGGCGGCGAAGGCTCCGAAAAAGCTCGCGGCAAAATCCGGCAAAGCCGCGAAGCACCCCAAGGGCCGCTAAGCAAGCACTTTGTTGTGGTGCAGGCATCTTGCCTGCTGTAGGGGTGGCATCTTCGTTGCCGGAGTGGAATAGCAGGCTTGAAGCTTGCAACACAACAACCATCAAGCGGCCATGCAAATCCGTCCGCACAACCCGAAGCGGGCGCCGGAATCGATGGACCGGGGCCTCGCCGTTTCGCTGCTCGCCGCCAGTCTGCTTTGGCCGGCGGCCTGCTCGCGCGCCCAGAATTCCGGGCCGGAGCGCGACCGCTGGAACCGGCCCGGCGAAGTGATGGACGCGCTCGGCCTGCACCCCGGCAGCGTGGTGGCGGACATCGGCTGCGGGAAGGGCTATTTCAGTTTGAAATTCGCAGCTCGCGTGGGCCCGAACGGCAAAGTGTACGCCGAGGACATCCGCGAAGACAGGATCGACGACGTTCGCAGTGAGGCGCGGAAGGCGGACCTTAAGCAAGTGGAAACCGTCCTCGGCGCGCCCGATAACCCGCAGCTTCCCGCGGGCGCGCTCGATGTGGTGTTCGCCATGGATTCCTATCACGAGTGGGTGGACTACGACGCTATGCTGGATCGTGTCGATGCCGCGCTCAAGCCGGGCGGTTTGTTCGCGCTCATCGACGGCGCCACGGAGGCGGGCCGGTCGCGGGACGAGTACCATTCCATGCATCGCATGCCGGAAGCGATGGAACGCGGCGACGTCACTCGCCACGGGTTCCGCTTTCTGCGCTCGGAGCCCGGATTCACGCGGCCCTCGGACGGCAAGACCTACTACTTTTTGATTTTTCAAAAGTCCGGTAGGGGCGGCGGCGATTCGACGCCTTGAGGGAAATGCCAGGAAACGTGTCGCAGGTTCTGCCAGACAGCGCATTTTAGAGAGGTTGAGAGACCTTATGAAAATGGCTGACGGAATATCAGCAGTGCTGGCGGTGGGAATGCTGGCGATGGTAGCGCTGGCGGATGCGGGCGGCGGGGCGGGGGCAAGTTCCGCTCCGGCGGCTGAGCAGGCCGCCTGGAAGGCGATAGGCGCGCCCGCGTTGCTCGAAGATATCAAAACGCTCGCCTCCGACAAATTCGAGGGCCGCGCCCCGGCGTCGGCCGGCGAGAAGCTGACCGTGGATTATCTCGTTTCGCGCTTCAAGCAAATCGGCCTCGCGCCCGGCAATCCGGATGGCAGCTACCTGCAAAACGTGCCGCTGGTGGGCATCAAGGCGGACCCCGCCGCCGAATTGGTGTTCACCCAGGAAGGCGCGCCGCCCGAGACCGGCATGGGCCTTTCGAACAGCCGGCACCTGCGCTACGGCCCGGATTTTATGGCCTGGACGAAGCGGGTGGATCCCGAAGTGTCGGTCAAAGCGCCCCTGGTGTTTGTGGGTTACGGCGTGGTGGCGCCCGAGTATCACTGGGACGATTACAAAGGCGTGGACGTGCGGGGCAAGGTGCTGGTGATGCTCGTCAACGACCCGCAGATTCCCGATCCGCACGACCCTGCCCAGCTCGACCCGAATATGTTCAAGGGCCGCGCCATGACGTACTACGGCCGTTGGACCTACAAGTACGAGATCGCCGCCGCCCGGGGCGCCGCCGGCGCGCTCATCGTGCACGAGACGGGGCCGGCCGGATATCCCTGGGCGGTGGTGGAGAACAGCAACTCCGGGGAGCAGTTCAGCCTGCTTTCCCCCGACAAGGGGCATTCGCGCTGCGCGATCGAGGGCTGGATTACCACCGAGAAGGCGCAGGCGCTTTTCAAGCTCGCCGGGCAGGATTTCGACGCCCTCCACAAGGCGGCCATCCGTCCGGACTTCAAGCCGGTGCCCCTCGGCGTGGAGGCGGCGCTCACCCTGCACAACACCATCCGCAGCATCGACTCGCACAACGTGGTGGGCAAGATCGAGGGCAGCGACCCCGAGCTGCGCCACCAGGTCGTGATCTACACGGCGCATTGGGACCACCTGGGCATCGGGCCGGAAGTGAACGGCGACAGCATTTACAACGGCGCGGTGGACAACGCTTCCGGAGTCGCCGGTCTGATGGAAATCGCCCAGGCGTTCAAGGCCGTGCGGCCGCAGCCGCGCCGATCCATTCTGATTCTCTCCGTGACGGCGGAGGAGAAGGGTCTGCTGGGCTCGCAGTATTACGCCGAGCACCCGCTCTATCCCCTCAAGGACACCCTGGCGGACATCAACATGGACGGGCTGAACGTCCACGGCCAGACGCGCGACGTCACCGTGATCGGGCTCGGCAACTCCCAGCTTGACGATTATTTGCGCGAGGCGGCGGCCCAGCAGGGCCGCACGCTGCGGCCCGATCCCGAGCCCGAAAAGGGCTTCTACTATCGTTCCGACCACTTCAACTTCGCCAAGCAGGGCGTGCCCGCGCTCGACCCCGACGCCGGCATCGACTTCCTCGGCCGGCCCGAGGGCTGGGGACTCAAAATGCTCGACGAGTACACGGCCCACGATTATCACAAACCCTCCGACGAGGTGAAGCCCGACTGGGACCTGAGTGGCGCGGTCGAGGACCTGCAACTTTTCTTTTCCGTCGGCTATCGCGTGGCGGATGCGGCGAAGCTGCCGGAGTGGAGCCCCGACAGTGAATTCCGCGCCAAGCGCGAGGCCATGCTGAAAGGACGGTAGGCGGGCGCGTTTAATGGGGTGTTCAGCCGGCCGGGAGGGTAACGGGATGGATGTTGAAAAGACGATGCACTTTATTCTGGAGCAGCAGGGCGTCTTCGCAACTCACCTGGAGGCGGAGCGAGCCGTGCGGCTTGAAGCCGACCGGGTGCTCGGCGAACGGCTTGACGCGCTGACTTCCGCTGTGGCCGCGCTCGTTCTGAGAGCGCAGGCGCACCAGGCGTCACTCGAAAACTTCGACGCCAAGTGGCGAGATTTCCTCGATCGCTTTGACCGTTATTTGCGCGGGCAGGGTGGCGGCAACGGCAACGCCTGACCGTCTCGGCCCGCCTCGCAACGTGAGCATCCCCATTCTGCTAAAATGACTCTCGATGGCTTCGCCAAACTTCGTTCACCTTCACCTGCACACCGACTACAGCCTGCTCGACGGCGCCTGCGACATCCCCAAGCTCATGGACCTCGCCGCGGCGCTGAAGATGCCCGCGGTGGCCATCACAGACCACGGCAATCTCTTCGGCGCGGTGAAGTTTCATGAAGAAGCGAGCAAGCGGGGGATTAAGCCCATCATCGGCTGCGAGACCTACGTGGCCGCCACCAACCGCTTCGACCGCGCGCCCGACTCTGACCGGCCCAAGCATCTGGTGCTGCTGGCCGAGAACGAGTGCGGCTATCGCAACCTGGTGAAGCTGGCCTCCTCCGCCTACCTGGAGGGCTACTACTACAAGCCGCGCATCGACAAAGACCTCCTGGCCCGGCATTCCGACGGCCTGATTGCGCTCTCGGCCTGTCTGAAGGGCGAGGTGACGGCGGCGGTGGCGGCCGGGAAATACGACCAAGCGCGCCAGTCGGCCTACGATCTGCGCGATATTTTCGGCAAGGGCAACTTTTACCTGGAGATTCAAGATCAGGGCCTCGAAGAAGAACGGCGCGTGAATCCGGACCTGGCGCGGCTGTCGCGCGAGACGGGTATTCCGCTGGTGGCCACCAACGATTGCCACTACCTGACGCACCAGGACGCGCGCGCCCAGGAAGTGCTGATGTGCATCCAGACCGGCAAGACCATCAGCGACACGCAGCGGATGCGCTTCTCTACCGACCAGTTCTACTTCAAAACGGCCGCGGAAATGGCGGCGCGCTTCGCCGAGGTCCCCGAGGCTCTCACGCGCACGCTCGAGATCGCCGAGCGCTGCAACCTTCACTTGAAAAAAAGCCAGCACGTCTTCCCGCACTTCGAGGTGCCGCCGGGCGAGACCCTCGACAGCTTCTTCGAGCGCGTGACGCGCGCGGGCTTCGAGGAGCGGCGCCCGGCGCTTGAGCGCCAGCGCGCCGCAGGCCGGCTGCGCCACGCGCCGCAGGCCTACGAGGAGAGGCTGGAGCGCGAAATCGAGCTGATCAAGCGGATGCAGTTCGCCGGATACTTCCTGATCGTCTGGGATTTCATCCGATTCGCGCGCGAGAAGTGCATTCCGGTGGGGCCGGGGCGCGGCTCCGCCGCCGGCAGCCTGGCCTCGTACGCGCTGCACATCACGGACGTGGACCCGTTGGAGTATGACCTGCTCTTCGAGCGCTTCCTGAATCCCGAGCGCATCAGCTTCCCGGACATCGACATCGACTTCTGCATGCGCCGGCGGAACGAGGTGATCGAATACGTCACCGGACGCTACGGCCGCGAGAACGTGAGCCAGATCATCACCTTCGGCACCATGGGCGCCAAGGCGGTGGTGCGCGACGCGGCGCGCGCCCTCGACCTGCCGTTTGCCGAGGCCGACCGCATCGCCAAGCTGATCCCGAACTCGCTCAATATCAAGCTGGACGAAGCCCTGGCGCAAACGCCGGAGCTGCGCCAGCTCCGCGACCGCGACCCGCGCGTGGCGGACTTGCTGCGCGTGGCCTCGAGCCTGGAGGGGCTGGCGCGGCACGCCTCCACCCACGCCGCCGGGGTGGTGATTTCGCCGCAGCCGCTGCAGGAAATCGTCCCGCTCTACAAGAGCAGCAAAGACGAAATCACCACGCAGTACGCCATGGACGATCTGGAGAAGATCGGCCTGCTGAAGATGGATTTTCTCGGGCTTACCACGCTCACCGTGCTCGACGATTGCGTGCGCATGATCGAAGCGACGCGCGGCGAGCAGCTCGACCTCGACACTTTGGCGCTGGACGACGCCGCCACCTACGAACTCCTCGGCAAGGGTCTCACCGCCGGCATTTTCCAGTTTGAAAGCCGCGGCATGACCGACATCCTGCGGCGTGCCAGGCCCAACCGCCTGGCGGACCTGACGGCCTTGAACGCGCTCTACCGGCCCGGCCCTATGCAGATGATCGACGACTACGTGGCGCGCAAGGCGGGCAAGAAGCGGGTGGTGTACGAGCTGCCGCAGCTCAAGGAAATCCTGGAGGAGACCTACGGGATCATGGTCTACCAGGAGCAGGTGATGCAGATTGCGAATACAGTGGCAGGCTTCACCCTGGGTGAGGCCGATGTGCTGCGGCGGGCGATGGGCAAAAAGAATCACGACGAAATGGTGGCCATGCGCGAGAAGTTCCTGGCCGGCGCCCGCAAGAACAACGTCCCCGACGCCAAGGCGCGCAAACTCTACGAGCAGATCGAGCAATTCGCGGGATACGGCTTCAATAAGTCGCACTCGGCCGCGTACGCCTTGGTGGCCTATCGCACCGCTTTCCTGAAGACGCACTACGCGGTGGAGTTCATGGCAGCGATGCTGACGGCTGAGATCGGCAACCCCGACAAGCTCGCCTTTTACATCGGCGAGTGCCACGACATGGGCATCGAGGTCCTGCCGCCCGACGTCAATTCGAGCGACCGGACGTTTACGCCTTCCCGCACCGCCTCGGGCTGGGGTATTCGCTTCGGGCTGACGGCCATCAAGAACGTCGGTGAAGCGGCCATGGAATCCGTGATCGAAGCCCGCAACCGCCTCGGCCGTTTCGACAATCTCTTCCAATTCTGCGAGAATGCCGACCTCCGCCTGATGAACAAGCGGGTGATTGAGAGTCTCGTGAAGGCGGGCGCCCTCGATTCGCTGGGCGTGCACCGGGGGCGATTGATGGCCGGGCTCGATCGCGCCATGGAGCTCGGCCAGGGCCGGCAGCGCGCCGCCGCGGCCGGCCAGGCGGGACTGTTTGGCGGCGCCGCCGAGCCCGAGCCGGTGCGCGCCGTCGAATTGCCGCCAGCGACCGAATGGACGGAAGCCGAACGGCTGGCGGGCGAAAAAGAGGTGCTGGGTTTCTTTGTGACGGGCCATCCTCTCGAAAAGTATCGCGCCGAAATGGCGGCGGTCGCGAAGCATGACAGCGCTTCACTGGACGACCTGGCCAATGACACCCCGGTGTCGCTGGCGGGCATTTTGACGGGCGTGCGCGTGAAGCCGAGCAAGAAGGGCGACCTGTGGGCGGCGGCGGTGCTCGAGGACTTGCGAGGCTCGTCGGAGCTTCTGGTGTTCCCTCAGACGCTGCAAAAGGTGCAGCCTCTCCTGAAGCCGGATGCCGTACTCCTGGTGAAGGGCCGCGTGCGGCGGGACGAGTCGTCGGCCAAGCCCAAAGTGATCGTCAACGAAGTTCAGCCTCTCGATAAAGCCGCCGGAAGCGCGAATGGCAAGGCCGCCCTCCGGATTCGCGTGGATCTGGACCGGATTTCCGACGGAATGGTGGACGAGATGCAGGCTCTGCTCGCCGCTCATCCGGGCACGGATGGGATCACGTTTGACCTCGTCCGGCCCGGTGACTTCCGCGTGGAGATGCGGCCGCGCCAACCCGCCGGCGTCAAGGCCGACGAGGAGCTGGTGGCGCGCCTGCGCGCCCTGTGCGGCGAAAGTTCGGTCTTGCTGGAGCGGCGGACGTGAGACGAAAGGAATTCCAGCAGGCGAGATTCTCGTTCGTCCGGATCGGACCATGGCAGTTTTCGGGCGACGATCACCCAGGTTGCCGCTCTGAGCAGGTCTTGGGGTTCTTGCTGGGTGTGGTTTGAGTCTTGCCTTGCTCATTGGATATGGCCGCGCCTGCCTCCCAACCCGACCCCGCGCGCGACATCGAAAGGCGGCTCGCCGAGCTCGATAAGGGCACGCCTTCGGATGCCGACCGCGAAGAAATCGAGCGCTTGCGCGGGCAGCTCGAAGTCCTGCGCCGCTTGCCCGGTGAGAAGCGTACGGGCGATGCTTGGGAGCAGGTGCTGCTGGCGCGCCATCCGAACCGCCCCTATACGCTCGATTACATTCACGCGCTATTCACCGAGTTCACCGAACTGCACGGCGACCGCCGTTTCGCGGATGACGCCGCCCTGGTCGGGGGCCTGGCGCGATTCGAAGGGCGGCCGGTAATGGTGGTGGGCCATCAGAAGGGGCGTGACACCGAGCAGCGCGTGCAACGTAACTTCGGCATGCCGAATCCCGAGGGCTATCGAAAGGCCCTGCGCCTGATGCAGCTCGCGGAGAAGTTTCGCCTGCCGATCATCAGCCTGATCGATACGCCCGCCGCCTATCCCGGCAAGGGCGCCGAAGAGCGCGGCCAGGCGGAAGCGATTGCGCACAACCTCAAAGAGATTCCCAAGCTGCGGGTCCCGATTGTGGTGGCGGTGCACGGCGAAGGAGGCAGTGGTGGCGCGCTGGCCATCGCGATCGGCGACCGCGTGATGATGTTCGAAAACGCCATCTACTCCGTTATTCCTCCCGAAAGCTGCTCATCCATCCTCTGGCGGGACTGGGAGCACAAGCAGCAGGCGGCGCGGGCGCTCAAGCTCACCGCGCGTGACCTCCAGGGCTTCGGAATCGTCGACGAGATCGTGGAAGAGCCACCCGGTGGAGCTCACACCGATCCGCCCGGGGCTGCGGCGCGCCTGGGGTCCGCCATCAGTTCCGCCCTGCGCGAGCTTACCGCGCTCTCTGAGAGCGATCTCCTGCGCCGGCGCCACGATCGCTTGCGCAAGCTGGCCACGTTCGTCGTGGAAGAGTAACAGTCACCCGCGGGCCGCCTTTGATCAGCGTTATCATCCCCACCTACAACGAAGCTGCGTTGATCGAATCTGCACTCGATAGTCTGCGCGCGGTGCGCGGGGATTTCGAAGTTGTCGTGGCCGACGGCTCGAGCACGGACGGCACCGCGCTCAGAGTCGAGAGCCTCGCGCCGGGCTTCCCGCGGCGGATTCGGGTGTCGGTGACGGAGAGAAACCGCGGGAAGCAATTGAACTGCGCCGCCGGGCTGGCGACGGGCCACGTGCTGCTCTTCCTGCATGCCGATGCGCGCCTGCCGGAAGACGCGCTCGAGAGTCTTGAGTGTGCCTTGACTCAGGAGAGCGTGGTGGGCGGCAACTTCCACTTGCGGTTCGAGGGTGGCGGTTGGAGTCGGTTTTTCACCTGGGTCGACCGAACCCGCCGTGCGTTCGGCATTTATTACGGCGATTCGGGCCTCTTCGTTCGGCGAACGATGTTCGAGAGGCTCGGCGGCTTCAAGCCAATCCCGCTCATGGAAGACTACGAGTTCATTCGCCGCCTCGATCGGCTCACCCGGCGGGAGCGCCTGAAGACCGTATGCCTCCCGCGCGCCATCTCGGTCTCGGACCGCCGCTGGCGCGCCCAGGGCGTGTGGCGCACAATGTGGACCTGGTTCTGGATTCAATCCCTGTACTCGGTGGGTGTTTCGCCGAGTCGGCTGGCGCGATGGTACCGGCCGGTGCGGTTGGGGAGGTAACGCCGCCCGGGCGGCGGCTCGGGTCTTCGGCTTGACCCTGGTAACGGGTGACACGAGGCTGATTCAAGCCGCTCAAGTGCCGCTCCTCCCAAACCGATGACCGAGGCGCTCTCCGCCGACGTTTCAATTCTGCGCTGTTTCTCGTAACAACTTGAAATCTCAACCCTTACCAATCACTGCCGCTCTCGCCAATTGAGCTTCGGAAATTCGCCGTTCGCTGAAATGGCATTTACCGGTACGGGTCACCGGGCGGGATAATGCGCGTGTACACCACTGGGGGTGGCTGGCGCTCGGCCGGCTGAGTCCGCGGTGTGCTTTTGTGCGCAGGTGGAATAGCCCGGCATTTTGCCGGAGTCACTGAGGCTGTTGCCCGGCCGCGGAGCCACTGGAGCGCCGCGCCAACCTAGTCAGCCGGCCGCCACGGACCGGCGCCAGAGGAGAGGTGAACATGAGCACAGCGCCATTTAACGGCTTGCACGAGGGAGTACCTTTGGCGGGACCTGCCAACGGGTTGGTCCAGATCGGTTCCCAGGAGGAACTGGTTCGCCAGCGTCTCGATGAGGAGCGCCGTCGCCTCGAGCAAGAGGCCGGTTTGGAGCGACGCTCGAAGCAACAGTTCCATCGCCCGGTGGAGCGCGCCTTTACCAAGGCGGAGCGCGACAAGACCACCATTCTGTTCGGCGGGCTCACCTGGAAGCACGAAAAGCTGGTGCACGGGGCCCTCGAAAGCCTCGGTTACAACTGTGAGGCGGTGCCGGTGGCGAACAAGCGCGCCTTTCAGCTTGGCAAGGAGTACGGCAACAACGGCCAGTGCAACCCCACTTACTTCACCGTGGGCAACCTGGTGCAGTTCCTGCAAAACCTCGAAGAGATGGGGCTGACCAAGCAGGAGATCATTAACCGGTACGTCTTTTTCACCGCCGGGGCCTGCGGGCCCTGCCGTTTCGGGATGTACGAGGCGGAGTACCGCCTGGCTCTGCGCAACTCCGGGTTCGACGGTTTCCGCGTGCTCCTCTTCCAGCAATCGGGCGGGCTGAACCAGGCCGAAGCCGAAGCCGGCCTGGAAATGAACCTGGACTTCTTCCTCGGCATTTTGAACGCCCTGAACATCGGCGACGTGGTGAACGACGTCGCCTACCAGATCAGGCCTTTTGAGGTTAATCCGGGCGATACGGACCGCGTGCTGGACGAATGCATGGACCTGTTGCAGGAAGTGATGCGGCGCAAGCGGCCCTATTCGCTCGAAGGGAAATTCGGCGACTGGCTCAGCAAAACGTCATTTAGCGGCACCGCCACCATGATTGGCAAGTTCATGGACCAGCTCTACGGCGACGACTACACCGCCGCGCTGGTCGAGGTGCGGGAGCGCTTCAACGCCATTCCCATCGACCGCACGCGGGTGAAACCGGTGGTGAAGATCACGGGCGAGTTCTGGGCCCAGACCACCGAGGGCGACGGCAATTTCAACATGTTCAAGTTCCTGGAAAAGGAAGGCGCGCAGGTGATGGTGGAGCCGGTAGGCACCTGGATCATGTACATGATCCATCAGGCCAAACAGAAGATCCGCGACCAGCGCGGCATCGACCTGGTGGCGGAGAGCGTCTCCCGGTGGAATTTCACCCGTATCTTCGGCAGCCACTTCGACACCCAGCAGAAGATTGCCAAGCTCACCTTTGCCGAGACTATCTTCAAACGCGAATACCACAAGCTGATCGACGCCCTGGGCGGCGTGGCGCATCACCTCACCGACCAGTACGAGTTGCAGCGCATCGGGCACCCCTTCTACAACTCGCGCGCGGGCGGCGGCGAAGGACACCTGGAAGTGGCCAAGAACATCTACTACTCGAATAAAGACCTCTGCCACATGGTGCTGTCGCTCAAGCCTTTCGGCTGCATGCCTTCCACGCAGTCGGACGGAGCGCAGTCGGCCGTGGTCTCGCAGTACAAGGACATGATCTTCTTGCCGGTCGAGACCTCCGGCGAGGGCGACGTGAACGCGCACAGCCGCGTGCAAATGGCGCTCGGCGAAGCCAAGGTGCGCGCCAAGAACGAAATGAAGGCGGTGCTCGAGAAGACCGGCTACACCCTCGAGGAAGTGCAGGAATTCGTGGCCGAGCATCCCGAAATGCAGCAGCCCATGTACAAGTACGGCCACCACAAGGGCGTGATCGGCGTGGCGGCGAACTTCGCAATGCACGCCGCCGAGCGCATGAAGGCCGAGAAGCGCGAGCTGGTGGCGGTGAATTAGCGATCGCGGGCGCCGGGTCCGCCCTGGCATGGATTACACCCGCGATCTCAAAGTGGAACCGGGTTTGAGCGGAGCCGGGGGAAGAAACGGAGAGGTAAGAACATGGCAAACAATGTGAAGGCGGTTCCAGAAGGGTTTCATACCATCACCCCGCACCTGTCGGTGCGCGCGGGGGATAACGCGGTTGAGTTCTACAAGAATGCTTTCGGCGCCCAGGTGATCGGTGTCCACCACACGCCGGATGGCAAGGTGATCCACGCCATGCTGAAAATCGGCGACTCGTTCCTGATGCTGGCCGATGAGTTCCCCGGCATGGGCACCCCGGCGCCGCAGACTCTCGGCGGCAGCCCCGTCGTCCTTAACATCTACGTCGAAGACGTCGACTCGCTGTTCAACCGGGCCGTGGCGGCCGGAGCGACGGTGACCATGCCGCTGGCGGACCAGTTCTGGGGCGACCGCTACGGCCAAGTCAAAGATCCCTTCGGGCACGGTTGGGCGCTCGGCTCCCGTAAGGAGAACATTACCCCCGAGGAGATGGAGCGGCGCTCGAAGGAAGTCTTTGCCCAGATGGCGAAGAGTGCGGGCAAGAGCTAGCGCTCTTCCGGCACGACTACGCAACGACTACAAGGCAGGGCCCCAACCGGGGCTCTGCCTTGATTAACGTGATTTAGCGAGGTGCAAATGCCGAATGCCCGCGATTTGATGGTCGGATTGGATGTCGGCTCCACCACGGTGAAGTCGGTGGTGGTCGACATCACGACGAGCCAGATCGTCTGGAGCGATTACCAGCGCCACGACACCAAACAGCCCGAGAAGTGCCTCGATTTTCTGAAGCGCATGGAGGCGGAGGCGGGAATCAAGGCGGGTGAGTCGCGCGTCTTCCTCACCGGCTCGGGCGGCAGCGGCATTGTGCCCATGATCGGGGCCAAGTTTGTGCAGGAAGTCAACGCGGTTTCGCTCGCAGTCGAGCACCTCTATCCCGAATGCGGTTCGGTGATCGAGCTCGGCGGCCAGGACGCCAAAATCATCATCTTCAAAGAAGACCCCGAGACCGGCCGCAAGAAGAAAATTCCCTCCATGAACGATAAGTGCGCCGGCGGCACGGGCGCGGTGATTGACAAAATCAACGCCAAGCTGCGCATTCCGGCCGAGCAGCTCTGCCAGATGGGTTACGTGGGCGAGAAACTGCACCCGGTGGCGGGGAAGTGCGGCGTGTTCGCCGAGACCGACATCAACGGCCTGCAGAAGTCGGGCGTACCTCCCAGCGAATTGATGGCGTCGCTCTTCGAGGCCATCATCCAGCAGAACCTGGCCGTGCTGACGCGCGGCAATACCCTGCGCCCGGTGGTGCTGCTGTTGGGTGGTCCGAACACTTACATCAAGGGCATGCAAGATTGCTGGAAGCACAACATTCCGAAAGTGTGGGAAGAGCGCAACTATCCGCTGCCCGAGGGCGTGGACCCGGAAAGCCTCATCCGCGTGCCCGACAACGCCCAGTACTTCGCCGCGCTCGGCTGCGTGCGCTTCGGCCTCGACGAAGACGCCGAGGTTGGAATCTACAAGGGCTGCGAAAAGCTCGATTGGTACATCAACGTGGGCCGCCTGGAGGAGAAACAGAAGCGGGGCGGAAGCGGCCTTTATAAGAACGAAGACGAACTGGTGGAATTCAAGGACCGTTTCAAGTCGCATCGTTTCGTGCCGCGCAAGTTCACCCCCGGGGAGCACGTGCAAGCCTTCATGGGCATCGACGGCGGCTCCACCTCCACCAAGGCCGTTCTGCTCAGCCAGGACGGCGAAGTGATGGTGAAGTGCTACCAGCTCTCCAAGGGCAATCCGCTCGAAGACACCATGGAGATGTTCGCCAACCTGCGCAAGCAGGTGGAGGACCAGGGCGCCACGGTGGAGTTGCTCGGCGTGGGCTCCACGGGTTACGCCAAGGATATTTTGAAGGAGACCCTGCGCGCCGACGTGGCGCTGGTGGAAACGGTGGCCCACACCGAGGCCGCGCTGCACTTCTACCCGGACGCCGACGTCATCTGCGACGTGGGCGGGCAGGACATCAAGCTCATCATTCTGCAGGACGGGCGCGTCAAGGACTTTAAGCTCAACACCCAGTGCTCGGCCGGCAACGGCTACTTCCTGCAGTCCACCTGCGTGGGCTTCGGCCACAAGGTGGAGGAGTACGCCGATCTGGCCTTCGGCGCCAAGGCCATGCCGATGTTCGGCTACGGCTGCGCCGTCTTCATGCAGTCCGACATTGTGGACTTCCAGCGCCAGGGGTGGAAGCCGGAAGAGATCATGGCCGGCCTCGCCAACGTGCTGCCCAAGAACATCTGGCTCTACGTCTCGCAGATTCCGAACCTGGCCTCGCTCGGCAAAACCTTCGTGCTGCAAGGCGGCACCCAGCACAACCTGGCGGCCGTGAAGGCGCAGGTGGACTTCATCGAGTCGCGCTTCAAGGACAAGGGCTCGAAGCCCAACGTGATCGTCCACGAGCATTGCGGGGAGTCGGGCGCCATCGGGGCCGCCATCGAGTCGCGGCGGCTGTACCAGCGCGGCCATCGCACCTCGTTCATCGGCTTCGAGGCGGTGGCCAACATCAGCTACGAGACCCATCGCAACGAGAACACGCGCTGCTATTTCTGCAAGAACAAGTGCATGAGAACGTTTATCGACGTGAAGATCGCCGACTCCGACGAGTCCTGGAAAAAGTCGAAGATTCCCATCCTCAAGGGCGTCAAGCGCCTGATTGTGGGCAATAGTTGCGAAAAGGGTCTCGTGGAAGATGTGAATGACATGCGCGAGATCAAGAAGGGCCTGGACGCGGCGAAAAAGGACAATCCGAACCTGGCCGAATTGGGCGCCAAGGCGGCCTTCAAGAGCTACGCGCCCCCCATCGTGGCCGACCCTCTGCCCAAGTACGCCTTCACCCCCGCTCAAAAGAAGCGCGTGGAACTGATGAACCGGCGCAAGGATTTGCGGATCGGCGTGCCCCGCGTGCTCAATATGTACTCGGTGGCGCCCATCTTCAGCGCTTACTTCGAGGCCCTGGGAATTTCCGGCGAAAACATCATCTACTCCGACTTCACCAACGAGCAGCTTTACAAAGAGGGCGCCAAGCGCGGCGCAATCGACCCTTGCTTCCCCTCCAAAATCGGGATTCCGCACGTTCACAACCTGGTGTACGTTCACCACAAGAAGAAGCCGCTCGACGTGATCTTCTTCCCCATGATCGACGACCTGCCGAGCGATCTTACCCACGCTCAGAGCCACCGCTCCTGCCCCACCGTGGCCACCACGCCGGAGGCGGTGAAGGCGGCGTTCACCAAGGAAGGCGATCTCTTCAAGGACAACAAGATTCTCTTCTGCGATACCTTCGTGAACCCGGCAAACAAGGCGCTGCTCGCGAAGCAGCTCTTCGATGAGTTCAAGGACGTGCTGGGGCTTTCGTTTGAGGAGAACCTGCGCGCGGTGGACGAGGGCCTGAAGGCGCAGGACAAGTTTATGAACGGCGTCCAGCGCGCCCAGGGCCGCGAAGTGCTGAAGAAGCTGGAGGCGGAGGATCGCATCGGCATCGTGGTGCTGGGACGGCCGTACCACAACGATCCCGGTGTCAATCACGAAATCCTGGAGGAATTCCAGAAGATCGGCTACCCGGTGCTCACCATGCAGTCGCTCCCCATCGATCCCGAGATTGTGGGTCCGCTCTTCGAAGAAGACGTCCGCTCCGGCGCCATCCACGATCCCATGGACATCGGAGACGTTTGGAAGAACAGCTACAGTGAAAACACCTCGCAGAAAGTGTGGGCGGCGAAGTTCACCGCCCGCCATCCCAACCTGGTTGCGCTGGAGCTCTCCAGCTTCAAGTGCGGCCACGATGCCCCCATTTACACGGTGGTGGAAGAGACCGTGACGAAGTCCGGCACCCCGTACTTTTCCTTCAAGGATATCGACGAAAACAAGCCCACCGGCTCCATCAAAATCCGGGTGGAGACCATCAGCTACTTCCTCAAGCGCTACCGCGAAGACATGGTGGCCCGCAACGAAAAGGCGCGCGACATCGAAGCCAGGATGAAGGATTTCGAGGCCAGGCTTCGCGCCCAGTTGGCCGGCGAAGTCCGCGCGCACACTCCTGCCCACGGCTCTCGCCCGCTCTCCGGCCCGCCCCCCGCGCCTTACGAGATCGAGCAGCCGGTGGGGATGAACGCCATCCGGTCGATCAAGAGAGACGACTAGCGGACTGTAAGTGCACAATCTGAGTTGCAGACTGCCATAACCTACGACCGCTTCGAGCAACTGCCGATCTGGCAGGCGGCCGTCAAACTGGGACAGCAGATTTATGCGCTCACGGCGAAGCCGGCTTTTCGGCGCCAGCGCAGTCTGCGCGATCAAATTGAGCGCTTGGCAGTTTCGGTTTCCAACAACATTGCCGAGGGCTTCGAGCGCGGCACCACCCAGGAACTCCTGACCTTCCTCTATATTGCCCGCGGGTCGGCGGGTGAAGTCCGGTCGATGCTGTGCCTGCTGGAGGGCATTCCTCAGTTTGTTGAAGCCGCCGGCTCTGGCGTCGGGACTGGCGATCTCAAATCTGAGATTTCAAATTTGAAATTGCAAGCGGAAGGGATTTCGCGGCAACTGCGCGCCTGGGCGGATTCGCTTCAGAACAGCAGCATCAAGGGCCAGCGCTATCTCGACGAAAAAACTCGCCATCGCGACAGGGCGGGGCGCGACCGTGAGGAGTTCCTTAAGGAGTTGACGAGCATTCAAAGAGGCCCAGGCCCGCCTAAATGAAAAAGTCCGGCCGGAACGCCACTCCGGCTCGCGCAAGCAAGATTGCCATTTAGCGCTTCGAGCAGGCGCAACTCAGAACCGGCCGGAGTCATGCTAGCATGCGCTCATGGTAGCGATTCGGTTTACGTCTGAAGAGCGCGCGGCCGACGGGTTCTTGCTGCTGGTGCGGCAGGGGAAGGTTCGCGGTCTCCGGGGCGAAGTCTTCATTTGCCGCGATGAAGCCTTGGCCGCCTTGGACGCCAACGGCGTCCCTTACGAAAGGCTGCCGTTGCCAGTAGAGCTCAATGAAGTGGACACGCTACGAAATACTCTTACCACTGAGCTATAACGGCGGGCGCTGGAGCGTGCTAACATAGGGCGCGGAGTTTGGCGATGCCGTTTGAGTCCGACAAGATCATGTTCGAGATTTACCGCGAGCCCTATCAAGGCCGCTATCGCGTGGTGTTCTTCACCGAGCTCCAGGACTACAACAAGGAAACCGAGATCAACCGCGCCATGGCCGGCGATCACTTCTACGACGGGTTCATCCGGAATTACCGCAAAGATCAGGCCAAGGACGCCATCAACCGGCTGCTCGAACGCCTGAACGACGGTGAAAAGCTGACCCCGGCCCAGATTCAACACGAACTCGAGCCCTTCATCCCCGCTTAGGCGCCGCCGCGCCACGATTGGCTTATGTCCTTTTGGCGCCGGGAAGTCGCCCAGCCTGCGCTCGACCAGGATGTGGAGCGCGCCATCGCCGAGCAGCGCGCCATCCTCGCGCGCGACCCTCGCGACGCCCCCGCCCATTTTGCCCTCGGAACGCTCTTGCACTTCCGCGGCGAGGCCGCGGCCGCCATCCGCTGCTTCGAGCGGGCCCTCGAGCTCGATACCGCCTACGCCGCGCCGCACGCCAGCCTGGGGCGCATTCGTGCCGTCGAGGGCGATTCCGAGGCTGCCTGGCGCCACGCGCGCGAGGCGGCCCGCCTCGGCGACCGTTCGCTCCTCGACCAGCTCGAGCGCTATCCCGGCGCCGCGTCCCCGTGATGCCCGGCATCCCGCAAGGTCACCGGGTGGGAAGCGCGTGGCTTCGGGCAAGCCCCGGATGCGGAGGCTCCGATCTAACCCTCGATCGGCGATCCGGGCTTCGCGCTTTGGCCCTTGCGAAACTTCCAGAGATACAGCAGGCCTCCCGAGAGAACCGTCAGCAAACCGAGGGATGATTCTCGCGGACGAAGAGCGAGTGTCAACAGGAGCATCCAGAGGCTGGTGCCGATGAACAAAACAGGCACGGCGGGGTAACACCAACTCACGGCCGGCAGACGCTTCCAGTCCGGACGCCGCCGCATTCTCAGGACGCCGGTCGCCGCCAGCGCGGCGAACAGAATGAGAACGAATCCGATGTAGTAAATCAGCGCCTCGAAGGTTCCCGTCAGGACCATCAGCATCGACGCTACTGCCTGATACAGGATGGCGTTAACCGGCGTAAGCCATCGAGGGTGCAGACGCGCGGCCGAAGGCGGAAAGCACCCGTCCTGGGCCATCGCGTAATAGATGCGCGGGCCCACCAGAGTCATCGCGCTGACGCAGGCCGCCAGCGACACGGCCATGATCCCGCTGAAGAGATTTCCGGCCCATCCTCCAAATAACGCGCGCGCCGCTTCAGCTCCCACGCGCACCACACCCTTCAGCGAACCGAGCGGAAGCGCATAAATGAAGGCCACATTGAGCGCCAGGTAGAGCACTCCCACCAACGCGGTGCCGGCCAGCAAGGCTCGCGGCAAGGTGCGCTCGGGCGTCTTCATTTCTTCCACCACGTAGCTTGCCGCATTCCAGCCGCTGTAAGCGAACATCACGAAGGTCAGAGAAACCGCAAACTGGGCCCCCAGCGCGTGCGGCGAGCTTCGCGCCGTCGTTTGTTGAAAGTGCGTCCAATGGCCGTGACCTGCCGTAAACGCCAGCACCAGGAATGCAAGCAGCGCGCCCACCTTGAGCGCGGTGAGGACATTCTGAAGCTTCGCCGCCCCGGCCAGCCCGAGGATGTTGATCAGCGCGAAGAACGCGATCAGTCCCATCGCCACCCACTGCGCTTTGCCGAAGTGCAGCCACCCCAGCACGGTATCGCTACCGGCATTCACAGACAGGGACGGATAGAAATTCCCGAGATATTCGGAAAAGGCCAGCGCGCCCGCGGCAATCGGCGCGGAAAAACCTGCGAGAAACGAAACCCAACCGGTCAGGAAGCCCCAGGCCGGACCCCAAACCTCTCGCAGGTAAACGTATTCACCGCCCGAGCGAGGAAAATTGACGCCCAGTTCGGCATACGACAAGCAGCCCGCCAGGGCCACGATGGCGCCCAGCAACCACACCCCCAGCACCAGAGAGGGGCGGCCGAGGTCACCCGCCAGAAATCCGGTGGTGGTAAAGATGCCCGTGCCGATCATGTTCGAAACAACCAGCGCCACGGAACTGGTAAGAGTCAATTCCCGGCGCAGCGCACGGGGCATCAAATTTCCTCCGCGGTTCCGGCCGGCCGGAGCCGCGACGTTTTGTGATATCATCCTCGGACAGCGAATGAGCAGCACGCAGCCGTAGCTGGTTCTGCCGGGCCCGTGGGATGATCGGGAGTGCAGCGGCGGCGAGAGCCTCTGCGAACTTCTGCCCCCGGGCCAGCCGAGGCGATGGCGCCATGCAAAACAAACTCAGCCTGATGCTTCTGTTATTCGTCTCCTGCTTACCAGCGTCCAGCCACGCCCAGACCCCTGAGTTTATCACCTTCGCGTCGGCGCACCCGGCACTTGCGGCCATGCCGGGCTCGCTGCCCCCCGAGCTCAAGGCTGCGGACCCCATCAC
This sequence comes from Terriglobia bacterium, assembly GCA_035516075.1. Lineage (GTDB taxonomy): Bacteria > Acidobacteriota > Terriglobia > UBA7540 > UBA7540 > Gp13-AA77. The sequence goes on from DATJAQ010000032.1 coordinate 22,123, forward strand.
CGCCGCCGCGTGGGACCGGTGGGTGCGGAGCCGGGACCGGGAAATCCGCAGCCGGGTGCAGGATGGCGAGGAAATCACCCTGATGAATTTGCTGCGGCTGGGCGTTACCTTCACCAAGCAGGAGCGCATCGACTTCGATGCTCTGGACTCCTACGGCCGCAGCCCTACCCTGAACGCCATCGCGGAACACCGGGCCAACGATTTGGTGCGCGCTCTCGCCGCCCCGGGCCCGGCCGAAGGCTTGGTGGAAATGCGGGAGTTTCTCGAAAGACAAGGCTTCAACCTGAAAACTTCCGAGGGCCGCAGGAAATCCAAGGCCTACCTGCTGGCCCGCCTGGCCCGCCTGCGAGACAACCTGGCCCACGAGCGAAAGGAGGTGAAGAGCAATAAATTCGAAGGCTTTAAGGACCGGGGCCTCTCGACCGATAGCGACCTCTTCGCCGACTACACCGTGGAGCTCCAACTGCGGCACATGGCCGAAAAAGGGCTCCTGAAGCCGGGCAGCGTGCACCGGGTGGCGATCGTCGGGCCCGGCCTCGATTTTGTGAACAAGAAGGACGGCGCCGACTTCTATCCGCCGCAAACCACTCAGCCCTTTGCGGTGATCGATTCGCTGGCCCGGCTGGGCCTGGCAGATCCCGCTTCGGTCGAGGTCTCCACTTTCGACATCTCTCCGCGCGTCAACCGGCACATTGAGCGCGCCCGCAAAAACGCCGCTTCCGGCCAGCCCTACGTCGTGCAGTTGATGTCCACCCAATCGGAGGTGTTGGTTCCGGGCTTCAGGGAATACTGGAACAAGCTGGGCGATCGCATCGGAAAACCCGTCGCCCCCATCCCGGTCCCCGAGGCGTTAAGGGGCCTCATCAACAGCAGCGCGGTGAGCGTGCGGCC
>DATJAQ010000033.1:0-2642 GCA_035516075.1 Terriglobia bacterium
CCTCCGCCCTCCTGCCGCGCTCCCGGCAGCGAGGGCCCGGGGGCCGCCGGCGGCGGAAACTCGGGCGCGTTCAGGTGCAGGCTGCGAAAAACTTCCGGTTGGGCCTGTTGGGCGATGGGAGCTGGAGCCTGGAAGGACAGCACCAGCCCGAGGGCGAGGCCGGCGTAGACGCAGAATCGTCGCATGATCACCTCCGCGCAAGTCCGCCGGAGGCGCAGAAACCGCCGTGGCTAAGCCCCGGTTCGGGCTCTACCGCTTGATATCACTGCATTCCCTTCGGCATAATCATAGCAGGCGCCTTCACGGAGGGGAAATGAGTTTGCTCAGCAGGATACGGGGTATCGACCGCAAACGGTGGCACGTGTGCTACAACTGCATGATGCAGACGGGGCACGACACCGCTATGTCCGTCTTTTATTCCGAAGGGCCCCCGGCGCTCGTGCTCGGCAGGCCCATGATGCTATGCCCGCGCTGCGGCAACAACAACACCAAGTCGTTTCAGACGCTCAAAGACGAAGGGTCTGAGGCGCCGCTGTGGGGGTTGGAGCAGACCGTGCGGAAGTACCCGCGCAGCCGGTTCATCGTGAAGCCGCAGCCCGCCCCCGGCCCCGGCGCCGCCGGAGCCCCTTCGGGCACCCGGCATTAACCCTCAAAGCCGCGCCTCCTCGCCCTCAGCTCCGCACCGGCGCGGGTTCCACCAGATGGCATGAGTAGGTCTTGATCACCAGCCACACGGGCCGGCTGGGCCGCAGATTGAGCGTCTGGCAGGCGCTCGGCGTCAGGTGCACTTCGAACTTCACTCCCGCCTCCACCGAAGCGATCACCGTCACGCCCTGCCACGTCATCGAGACTAATTTGCCTTGAATGACGTTGCGCGCGCTCAAACCGTCGGGGCGCCGATTGGCCAGCATGATGTCGCCGGCCCGCAGCGCGATGCGCACCCGCGCGCCGGCGCTCGTCCAGATTAACGGGACCTCCAGCTCCACGGCGCTTTCGCTCAGCCGGCAGCGCATGGTGCCCTGCTCCTCGCGCACCTCGAGGACGACGGCGTCGAAGACGTTTTCGAAGCCCGCAAGCTGCGCCACGGTCTCGTGGCGCGGCTCGCTGAGCACTTGCTGCGGCGTGCCCTGGGCAATCACCGCGCCGGCTTCGAGTACCATCACGCGCTCGCCCAGCGCAAACGCCTCCGCCGCGGAGTGAGTGACGTAGAGGATGGGAATGCCGCGCGCGGCGTTCCAGGCGCGCAGGTCTTCGATTATTTTCGTTTTGGTCGAGGTGTCAAGGGCCGAAAGGGGTTCGTCGAGGAGAAGCACGGCGGGATGGGTGACCAGCGCGCGCGCCAGGGCCGTCCGCTGGCGCTCCCCGCCCGAAATCGCGCCCGGCTTGCGGCCCCGCAGGTGCGCGATGCGGAACGACTTCAGGATCTCGGCGGTGCGGTCGGCGCGCTCGCGCGCGGGCAGGCGCGCCAATCCGTAGCGGACGTTTCGCTCCACCGTGAGGTGAGGAAATAGCGCCAGGTCCTGAAAAAGGTACCCCACCCGCCGGGCGGGCACCGGCACGTTGATGCCGCGCTCCGCGTCGAACAGGACGCGCTTGCCGACGGCCACCCGGCCCTCATCGGGCGTGTGAAGCCCGGCGATGCACTGCAACAAAGTGGTCTTGCCCGAGCCCGAGGGCCCGAAGAGGATCGTAAAACCGGGCGCGGCCTGAAATGCGGCTTCGAGCTTGAAGCCGCCCCGGAGCCGGGCGCGGAGCTGCACCTCGAGGCCGGCGCCGGCGGAGGGCGCGGCGCCGTCAGGCTCGGGCGCCGGGCGAGGCGACGCGCGCCAGGCCGGCCGGGTTACGGGTGGAGGGGCCATACCGCCCAGACTCTCCGGTTCAGCGCGTAAGTGATGGACAGCGTCGCGAACGAAAACGCCAGCAGTACGAGCGCGGTGTGGTTGGCGGAGGCGAATTCGAGCGCCTGCACCTTGTCGTAAATCGAGATCGAAACCGTCTCGGTGGCGCCCGGAATGTCGCCGCCCACCATCAGCACGACGCCGAACTCGCCCAGCGTATGCGCGAAGCTCAGTACCGTGCCCGTGACCACACCGCCCACCGACAGCGGCAGAATCACCCGGAAAAAGGTGCGCCAGGGCGACGCGCCCAGCACCGCCGACGCCTTGATCAGGTTCGGGTCCACCTGGGCAAACGCCGCCGCCATGGGCTGGACGGTGAAGGGGAGACTGTAGAGGGCCGAAGCCAGCACGAGGCCCTCGAAGGTGAAGGGCAGCCCGTGGCCCGACCACGACTCGTACCAGCGGCCGAACGGGCTGCGCGGGCCGATGGCTACCAGCACGTAGAAGCCGAGCACGGTGGGAGGCAGCACCAGAGGAAGGGCCACCACCGACTCGACCAGGAACTTCCACCTCCGCCGCGAATACGCCACCCAGTAGGCCAGGGGCAGCCCGAGGGCGAGCAGAATCACCGCCACCGTCACCGCCAGCCGGGCCGAGAGTTCGAGCGCGGGCCAGTCCATGGGATGGTTACCGGGCGCCGGGACCGCCAGGGTCGGCGCGCTCGAGGCCGTAGCGCCGCATCAGGTCGAGCGTTTCGGGCTCGCCCAGAAAGGCCATGAAGCGCCGGGCGAGCGCCTGGTGCCG
>DATJAQ010000034.1:0-10854 GCA_035516075.1 Terriglobia bacterium
CAGCTCGAGCTGCAGCCGGGCGAGGTCCTGAAAGTGCATCGCCAGCAACGCCGGAGCGGGCTCGAAGGGCGCGAGGAGGTCGCGATAGAGCTTTTCGGCCGCCCCCGCGTCCTGGATAAAGTTGCGCGCCTCGGCGAGGCCCAGCAGGCGCGCCGGGGCGGGCCGCAGGTTGAGGCTCACGCGTTGCTTGCCCTCTTCGGAGCGCGGCCCGGTGGACTTCAAGGCGTTGGTGTGGTTGGCCGCCACCAACGCGGGGGTGGGGCGGGGGGATTTGCGTAAAGGCATCGTCATTCTCCTTCTTCCTTCTTCGGGCATTCCGTGTTCGGGAGCCCGTTGTCCGTTGCCATTTGTCCGTGGTCAGTCGTCAGTGGTCCGTGGCCACATGCGCCTGGCAGAGGCACGTGGCTCGTGGTTCGTGGATCGTCTTTCCACCAAACACGAGCTACGATGTACGAACCACGATCGTTGATCGAAGGACAACTGACCACTGACGACTGACATCGGACCCCCTAACCACGGACGATTGACCGTCTCCGCCTGGCTGTCTACCCCTGTTTTTGCGGAAAGTTAACGAAGCGGGCTTCCGCGTCGTTCTGGGTGGGCGCGCGCAGCCCGATGATCTGCGCGATTTGCTCGTAAACGGCCGCGGCGTCCAACTGGCCGTTGGCGGCGGCTTGGCGGGCGGTGTCGGCGAGTTCGCCCACCCTGTCGAGCCTCGCCCGGACGTCGTGGTATTTACGTTCCAGGTCGGACGAGCCGTGCCGGAGGGTCCCAGCAGCAGCTTTGCCCGTCTCGCTCTCGCCCGCGGCCTCGGGGCCCTCGAGGGGCACGCTTCGCACCAACTGCCCGCGCTGGCGTTCGGCGCCCAGCACTCCCCGGGGTGCGCCACCGAACGGGTCGGGCTGCAGGTGGGAAAGGCCTTCCAGGAGGAGCAGGCGGACGATCTCACCCGAGTCGGAGCCGGGGTTTGCCTGCGCGTCCTGGTACAGCTCGTCGCGCTGGCGGCGCAACACCTCCAGAGTCTTGGAACGCTCGCTCATAACCGCACCTCTCCAGGTCCGGCGCTTCACAGAAGACCGGAACCGTAGAACTAATAACTCTACATATAAGTGGCGAGGTTGTCAAGCGAAAAGTGCAAGGGCCGGGCGGGTGGGCCGAGTTTTACGAGCCGCGATGACATAGCTACGCTCTGTAGCTACAACACGTCTGTGCGCTCCGAAATGATCCGTGTCATTTCCGTTCGAAAGGCGACGAAGAGTGAGGAAACCGCGTATTTCAAGGCAGTCGCAGACTAACTGGAAGCGGGTGGATGCGCTGCAGGACGGGAGCATCGACTTTTCGGAGACGCCGGAACTGACGCCGGAGATGTTCGCCCGGGCGGTTTTGCGGCAGCGCCTGGAGCCGGTGCCGCCCAAAAAGCGACTGACGCTGCGCGTGGATAGCGACGCGCTGGCCTGGTACAAGAAGCAGGGGCCGGGCTATCAAACCCGCATCAACGCCCTGCTCCGCGCCACTATGCAAGAGCGTTTGAAGAAGCGCGCGTGACCGGGCGCAGGCAGCCGCGGGTGGGCTCAACCGCCTTCTGCCAGTACAATCTCCGCGTACCTCGCCCGGCAACCTTTGCGCGTGTTCCTGGCTTTCATCGCGCCGGGACTGCCGGGCGGGACGGTGATCGACCGGACCACCTTGCAGGTCATAAAAGGGAGGAAAGTATGAAAACCTTCAATCGCTCGGTCGTCAGCCTGATTCTGGCCGCTGCGGCGCTGGGCCTCGTCGTGAGTCGCGCAGCGGGCGATCAACAAGCGCCACAGAGCAAGCCGACGGCTGGTCAAGTTCGGGTCAGCAAGGGCGGGCTGATTACCACGGTCAAGGGCTACGTGATCGACTCGTCCTGCACCTTTAGAAACCACCTCAAGAAGCCGGTCAGTGCGGAATGCGCGGTGAAATGCGCCAAGGCGGGCTCGCCGCTGGTGATCCAGACGGCCGATGGCGTCATCTACTGGCCCATTTCCGCCGACATGCCGGCCACCTCACAGAACGACAAGCTGATGCCCTATGCCGGGAGGATGGTAACCGTCACTGGCACGCCTTACACCAAAGGCGGTTCCAGAGCCATCGTGATTGAAAAAATCGAGGCCGCCGAAGGCTCGCAGTAGGGTTCGATTCGCAACTGCCGGCGAGCCGCGGCTCATTTCAGCGGAATGGCGGGCAGCCGCTTAAGTGTCCGCGTGGCGGGATCGACGGTGATGCCCACCGATTCCAGCGCCGTCACGCCCAGCAAGGGTTCAATATCGTCCGGGCCAAAGATGATGCGGCCGGCGGTGACTTCGCCCATAAAGGCAATCTCCACCAGCCCGAACGGGTATTCCTGCACGCGACCGTCCGCCAGCTCATAAACGGTGGAGCCCATGGGCTTCAATCCAATCTTCCTGAGCTCCTGCCCCGGCGCCATGGAGTCCGTGGCGCCGGTGTCCACGAGGAAGTCGGCTTCGTAAGCGCCGTTGGCCGAGCCTAGACCCTTGATCGATACCGTGACGTGGGTAAGCCCCATCGTTTCACTTCCTTGAGCCTGCGCCCGGCTGGCCCTCCACAATTATAGCCGGTACGACCACCGAATCGTGATAACGGTGCGCGTCCATGACAAACGGAAGGAGGAATCTCCAATGAAGAACGGCCCGGGCGGGTAACCGCGCGCGGAGCGCGCCCGTCCATGATTATGAAAGAGCTTACTCTATTTCGATCGCCGTCGGGCGCCGCTCGACGCCGCGTTGAGAACCGCGTCCGAGCGTTCGCGCAGACTTCCGCGAGCGCCGGACCTGCCTGGTGGAGGATTTCATGAGATCAAGATTTGTTTCGCCCGCGTTACTGGGCGCCCTCGTGGCCGCGCTCGCCCTGCTGGTAACGCCGTGGAGCTCGAGCGGGTCTCGCAGCTTGGCCGCGCCGTCCAGCGGCTACCACTTGATTAAGAAGGTCACCCTCGGCGGCGAAGGCTTCTGGGACTACCTGAAGTTCGACGACGACGCCAACCGCCTCTTCATCTCGCGCGGCACTCACGTGATGGTGGTGGACGGAAGCACCTACGCGGTGGTGGGCGACATTCCCGATACCGACGGCGTGCACGGCATCGCGCTGGCGCCCGAGTTCGGGCGCGGCTTCACCAGCGACGGCCGCTCCAACCAGGTGACCATCTTCGACCTGAAGACGCTCAAGACCATCGGCACCGCCAAAACCGGCGAGGGCGCGGACGGCATCATCTACGATCCCGGTTCGAAGCGCGTTTTCACCTTTAACGGCCGCGCCGGGACGTCCACGGCCATTGACGCCGAGAACGGCCAGGTGGCCGGCACCATCACTCTTGACGGGCGCCCCGAGTTTGGCGCCGCCGACGGCGAGGGCCACGTCTACAACAACCTGGAAGACAAGAGCATCGTGCTCCAGATTGACTCCAAGAACCTCAAGGTGCTCAACCGTTGGCCGCTCGCGCCCTGCGAGAGCCCGTCCGGCATGGCCATCGACCCCGAGCACCGGCGGCTCTTCATCGGCTGCCACAACAAGCTGATGGCCATCATGGACGCCGACAACGGCAAGGTGGTGGCGACGGTGCCCATTGGCCAGGGCGTGGACGCCAACCGTTTCGACCCGGGCACCCAACTCGCCTTCAGCTCGAACGGCGACGGCACCCTCACCGTGGTGCATGAGGATTCGCCCGACAAGTACACCGTGGTGGATAACGTCGAGACCCAGCGCGGCGCGCGCACCATGGCGCTCGACCTGAAAACGCATCGCGTTTTCTCGGTGACCGCCGAATTCGAGCCCCCGCCGGCTGACGCCAAGCCCGGCGAGCGCCGCCGCCCTTCGATGGTGCCGGGTACATTCACGCTCCTGGTGCTTGGGCAGTAAAAGACCGCGGTGGAGCGGCGTGGGCCGAAGCGCACCGGCGCCGTCCCGCCGCGCGGTAACATGGTCCGATGCCCGGCGCTGACACCACCACGCCCCCTCAGAACCCGCAGGCCGAGTACGCGCAGCGGCTGGAAGCCTTGCGCGCGCGGGAGTCGGAGTACGAACGCCGGCACCGGCGCCTGGGCAGCACCAACCTCGGGGTGCTAGCGGTGGCGGCCGTGGTGGTGATCGTCGCGCTCGCCTTCCGCAGTCTGTCGATTCTCTGGGTACTGGTTCCCGCAGCCGTGTTTGCGGCCCTCGCCACCCGCCACGCCGGCGTGCTTTCGTCGCTGCGAAAATGCAGGCGCGTCATCGCCTTCTACGAGCGCGGCCTGGCGCGTCTCGCGGACCAATGGATGGGCGCGGGCGAACACGGCGGGCGCTTTCTCGATCCCAACCATCCTTACGCGCGCGATCTCGACCTCTTCGGCCCCGGGTCGCTCTTCGAATTGCTCTGCACGGCGCGCACGCCGGTGGGCGAGCAGACGCTGGCGGACTGGCTGCTGCACGCGGCCTCGCCCGCCGAGATCCACGCGCGCCAGGCGGCGGTGAACGAGCTGCGCGGGCGGCTGGATCTTCGCGAGGACCTGGCGGTGCTGGGGGAAGACGTCCGCCGCGTCGTCCGGCCGGACGCCCTGGTGGCCTGGGGTGAAGCCGAGGCGGTTCTGAAACCGGGACCGATGCGCGTTGTGCTGGCCCTGCTGGCGCTCGTCTGGGTGGCGAGCCTGGCGGCCTGGGCGGTCTGGGGGCGATTCGATCTCGCGCTTCTCTCGAGTGCGGTCAACGTGGCCGTCGGGTACCGGTTCCGCAAGCGGGCGCGGAGGGTTGCCCCCGCGGTGAGCATTCATTCCGCCACGGAGGAGCCGGAGGCCGCTCCGGCCGCGCTCTCGGTGGAAGGTGTGGCGCCCGAGCTTGAAGTGCTGGCCGGAGTGCTTGCGCGCCTCGAACGCGAGCGTTTCTCGTGCGCGAAGCTGGTTGAGCTTCAGGCCGCCTTGCACGTGGACGGGAAAGTGCCGTCGCGCGCCGTCGCGCGCTTGAGCCGGCTGGTGGAGTACGTGGAGTCGCGCCGCAACATGTTCGTGGGCGTCGCGGACCCGTTCGTGTTCTGGACTCTGCAGTGCGCCTTCGCGGTGGAAACGTGGCGCCGCACCTTCGGCCCCGCCCTGCGGCGCTGGCTGGCCGCGGTGGGCGAAATCGAAGCCCTTTCGGCCCTGGCCGGTTATGCCTACGAGCATCCCGCCGATGTTTTCCCCGAATTCACGGAGGAGTCGCCCCGGTTCGAGGCCGAAGGGTTCGCGCATCCCCTGCTTCCGGAGAGCCGCGCGGTGCGCAATGACCTGCAATTGGGCCGGGAACTGCGGCTGCTCGTGATCAGCGGTCCTAACATGGCGGGGAAGAGCACCTTGATACGCGCCGTCGGCATCAACGCCGTGCTCGCGCAATGCGGCGCGCCCGTGCGCGCTCGCCGCCTGCGGCTGTCGCCCCTTGCGGTGGCGGCTTCCATTTGTGTGCTGGATTCACTGCAAGGCGGCGTCTCCCGCTTCTACGCCGAAATCACCCGCTTGAAATTGATCGCCGACCTGGCGGGCGGCCCGCAGCCGGCGCTCTTCCTGCTCGACGAATTGCTGAACGGCACCAATTCGCACGACCGCCGGGTAGGCGCCGAGGCGGTGGTGCACAGCCTGGTGGGCCGTGGCGCCATCGGCCTGATCACCACCCACGATCTGGCGCTGGCCCAGGTGGCGGACGACGCGGCGTTGCGCGCGGCCAACTTCCATTTCGCGGACCACCTGGAAAACGGCGAGCTGCGCTTCGATTACCGGCTGAGCCCGGGGGTGGTGCAAACCACCAACGCCTTGAAGCTCATGCGCTCCATCGGCCTGGAAGTGTAAGCGGCGCGAGGCGGCGGGGCTGCCATCTTCGACTTTTCGGGCGCGGCCGTGCGAAAATGAATGCGCCCGGCGCCCGGCAGTGAAGGGGCCGGGGAGTGGAACTGATTATGGACCTTGACGCTATCCAATCCGCCCTGCGCGATCTGAAACTGGACGGCTGGCTCTTCTACGACCATCATCACCGCGACGCCATCGCTTATCGCGTCCTGGGCGTGAAGCCTGTCATGGCCACGCGGCGCTGGTACTACCTGATTCCGGCTTCCGGAGAGCCTGCGAAGCTGGTACATCGCATTGAAAGCGGAAACCTGGACGGCCCGCCGGGGACGCGGCGCGAGTATTCCTCCTGGCGCGAGCAGCGTGACAAGCTGCGCGAAATGCTGGGCGGCGTCCGGACCCTGGCCATGGAATATTCCGCCCTCAACGACATTCCCTACATCGGCCTGGTGGACGCCGGCACCATCGAGTTGGTGCGCAGCTTCGGGATTGAAGTGGCATCCTCGGCGGACCTGGTGCAGTTGTTCGAAGCGCGCTGGTCTGCCGCGCAGCTCGCCTCGCATCTGGCTGCCGGCCAGGTAGTGCACGACGCGGTGCGCCGCGGCTTCGCCGCCATCCGGGAGGCGGTTGGGAGCGGGCGGACGATCGGCGAATACGAAGTGCAGCAGGCGATCGTGGAGCGCATGCGCGCCGGCGGGGTGCAGGCGGACGAAGACCCCATCGTGGCGGTGAACGCCAACTGCTCGAACCCGCACTATTCGCCCACCGCCACCACCTCGCAGCCCATTCGCGCCGGCGACTTCGTGCTGCTCGACGTCTGGGGCAAGCAGACCACGCCGGGCGCCGTGTACTTCGACATCACCTGGACCGGCTACGTGGGCGGGCAGGTGCCGGAGCGCCACGCCGCCATTTTCAATATCGTGAAGGAAGCCCGCGACGCCGCCGTGACCCTGGCGCAGACGGCCGCGCGCGAAGGACGGGCGCTCGCCGGCTGGGAGGTGGACGACGCGGCCCGCGGCGTGATCGCGCGGCACGGATATGGGGATTATTTCGTGCACCGCACGGGGCACTCCATCGGCGAGGACGTGCACGGCAACGGCGCGAATATGGACAATTTCGAGACCCGCGACGCGCGCCGCCTGATTCCGCGCACCTGTTTTTCGGTGGAGCCCGGCATTTATCTGCCGGAGTTCGGCGTGCGCAGCGAGGTGAACGTCTATGTGGAGGAGCGGGACGCGCGGGTGACGGGCGAAATGCAGCAGGCCGTGGTGCCCATCCTCGCGTCGTGAGCGCCGGGAGTACTTTCTCGATGACGAACAAGAAGCCTGAGCTGACCAAGGAGCGTACCGTTGCGGCCGCCAGGCCGACCACCGGCCGCCTGGTGAGCCTGTGCGCCGCCGCATGGCTCATTCCGGGCGCGGGCCATTACATGTTGCGCCGGCGCAACCGCGCGCTCATTCTCTTCCTCGCCATCATCGCCATGTTCATTCTGGGCTTGGTGATGAAGGGCGAGTTTTTTTCCACCACCACCCCCTCCTGGCTGGAGACTCTGGGCTACTACGGCGAGCTCTGCGTGGGCCTCCCCCTGTTCGTGGCCCGCTTCTTCGGTTACGCGGGTGGCGATCCGTTCTTTGTAAGCGCGGACTTCGGCACCGCTTTTCTGGTGTCGGCCGGAATGCTCAACGTGCTCGCCATCCTCGACGCCTACGATATCGCCCTCGGCCGCAAGCCCTGACGAAAATCAGAAAGCAGAATTTAGAAGTCAGGACCTTTTGGCGGGAGTGGCGTTCTGTTCTGACTTCTGCCTTCTGATTTCTGACTTTCTCGCCGGGAACCCAGCCATACCGAAAATAAATCCGTTCCAAGGTTGAACCGAAGCCTCCGCGGTGCCGTCTTGTAATGTGGAAGGCACAGTGAGCACGTGGACTGAAATCCTACAGGATCCCGCAGGAAGCTTGGACAGCGCTTTGCCGCAGCAAATCGAGAGCGTCGATCGGGCCTTGGAGCGGGAGTTCGACGAACGTCTCGCCGATTGCTCCGCGCTTGCCTACCGGGTGGCGTTAAGCGTGCTGCACAGCCCGGCCGACGCCGAGGATGTGGCGCAAGAGGCCTTCATTCGCGCCTACCGCCATCGCCGCGAGCTGCGCGACGCGGAGCATTTCCGGGCCTGGCTGGTGCGCGTGACATGGCGGCTGGCCATCGACCGGCAGCGCTCATCGTCCCGCCGCGACCGGCGCGAACTTGTTGCTGCGTCCGATCTGCCGCCCGCTCCGAGCGTGGAGCAGACAGCCGTAAGCCGCGAGTTCCAGCAGCGGTTGGACCGCGCGGTGGAGGCTCTGCCCGAAAAGTTGCGCCGGGTTTTGGTGCTGGCGGCCCTCGAAGGATACGAAATGCGCGAAACCGCCGTGCTGCTTGACCTTCCAGAAGGCACGGTGCGGTCGCGGTTGCATCGTGCGCGAAAAATACTGGCGGAGAAATTGCGATGAATTGCAAACGGTACCAGAACTGGATTCCAGAGGCGGCGCTCGGCGCGCTGGGCGCCTCCCGCCAAGCGCAGCTTGACGCGCACGTACTCGCCTGCCCCGCTTGTGCCCGCGCCCTCGAGGCCGAACGCAGGCTGCTGGCGGCTATTGACCAGGGGCTCGCGCGCAACGTCGCGGCGCAGCCCTCTGCCGAATTTGCGGCGCGAGTGCGGATGCGCCTGGCCGAAGAGCGCGAGCAAATGCGCCCGAGCGCCGGATGGCTGCCGGGCAGACCAATTTTAGTGACATTCGCCGCGCTGGCCGCGCTGGCCGCCCTGGTGCTGGCCGTAAGGTTTGTGCAACGGGCGCCGCAGCGGACTCAGCTTACTACCCCGAGCGCGCCCATCCGAACAGCGACGCCTTCGGCAAGGGAGCTGGCGACGGTCACGAGGCCGCCGGCCCGGGCTCTCCTGCCTGCACCGACACATCGAGCTTCAGGGACGGTGGCACACGGCTCGGAAGGCGCCCGGAGCGGCCGCGAGAATCAGACGCCGCAGCTTCAGGTTCTCGTTCGACCTGGCCAGTGGGCGGGCATCACTGCGCTGTACCGAGCGGCGCAGTCCGGACGCGTAGACACAAGCTCGCTGGCTGAGCGACCGGCGATGGATCTAGACCCGTTGCAAGTTCCGCCGGTCGAGATCAAGCCGCTGGTTACGGCGGCTCTCGAGGCGCCCAAACCCCTCAACTCGTCAGAGGCGGAGGACATTGACACTCAAGGAGACAAACATGAAAACCCGCAGTAGCCTCGCAATTCCCGCAGCGGCGTTCCTGCTTACAGCCGCCGTTGGAAGGGCCCAGGAAAAGAAGCCGCCTGCGGCTATTCCCCTGCGCGTCACCGTGCTGCTCAACGAGTATGACGGCAACAAGAAGCTCACGAGCCTCCCCTACGTGATGCCCTGCAAGGCGACAGACCACCGCGATCGCACCAGCCTGCGCTTGGGGTTTCAAGTGCCGTACAAGGCCAAGCAAGACCAGATTCAATACCAAAACGTAGGCACCGACATCGACTGCAATGCTTCGCTTCCCGACGAGGAGGGGCGGTACATAGTTGATCTCAATATAGCCTACACCGCCGTATTCCCGGCGGCGGCTCGACTGAGTTCTGGGGAGCCTCACCCAGGCGCTGCTACGGCCGCCCCGGTCGGTCCGGCTATCACCGGCGACGCCCCGATTACGGGAGGATTTCAAGCCAATCTCAGCGTACCCGTGCACGACGGCCAGACGGTGGAAGCGGCCACCGCCACCGATCCGGTCAGCGGTCATGTGTGGAAGGTGGAAGTCACCCTCAATGTGGTGAAGTGAGGCGCGGTCCCGCCCGGGCCCGGCTCAATGGCTGAGCCCGAGCGGGGAGGCGCCGGTTCCGGGCGCGTCGGGCGGTGGTGGAGACGGAGGCAGGGGAAAACGCACTTCGCGATGGAAGCGATCGAAGAGCACGAACAGAATCCCCATGAGCACGAAGACGAGCACGCTGCCCTCCGGTCCCACGCTGCCACCCGTGAGCCAACGGGGACCATGGAACGACGAGTTCAGTAGATGCCCGACGGCCAAATTGCCGCTGTCGGGCACAGAGTAAATGAAACTCTCGGCGTAATCCCATCCAAAGTGCATCCCGATGGCGAACCACAGGCTTCCAGTGCGCCGCACCGTGAGGCAAAAGAAAAGGCCGATGACAGCGGCGGCGAGCGCTCCCACCCGGCTTTCGCCGTGATTCCCGAGGTGTAGGGCTCCGAATGCGGCTGATAAAATGGCGGCCGCCGGCCAGAAGCCGACGCCCTCGCCCAGCGTGAAGAGAGCGTAGGCGCGGGTGAACACTTCTTCAAAGGTTCCGACCACCAGGAACGCGGCCGCCCAGAGCAGGCCGTAGCGGGCCATCGCCGTGCCGCGAAGCGCCACCGTGCCGAACTCAAAGCCGCGCCCCAAATGGATGGCGCCCAGCAGAACCGTTACTGAGGTCAGGCCCCACGCTGCGCCCTGCAAGAACCGCCGCCCGAACGCTTGCCCCAGCGGCAAGGCGTAGTCGGCAAAACGGCGGCGCTCAATGCGCGCCATCAAGACTGTGGCTGCAAGCGCGCCACCCAGGCCGATGCCATCGCCAACAATAAAGAAGGAGGGCGAGTCCTGCGGGGGGAAGCGCCGTAGGACGATCAGCACCACGATACCCAGCGCCGACGCGGCCGCCGAGGTCACGAGCAGCCAAAGGGCCACGCGCCAGCCGGAGCGGATTCCCTGAGGACCCACAAACACGCGCGTCATGAGAGACGGGCGCGCCGGCGTGGGCGAGGCAGAGTCTCTCGCGCGCAGCGGGCCGCCGGGCGCGAGCTCCGGTTCTTGCGTTTCCATATCCGCTAACTCCGGGAGCGGCCTCCGCAGGACTCTCCCCAGGCGCCGAGTTTTGCTAGAATTCTCCTCGAGGCCGCAATCAGGCCCCGGCTATGTTTTCGCGCCACAACCGGATGATCGCCGCGCTCTATCTGCTGGGCGACGCCCTGGTGGTATTGGCGAGCTGC
>DATJAQ010000035.1:0-6267 GCA_035516075.1 Terriglobia bacterium
GAAAGCCCAACTGGCATCGTGAATAAGCACCAGTGAGCTGCCGAGGCGCAGGGTTGAAGACACATGCGCCAGGTGTTTGTGTGCGTCAGGGGAGGTTGTCTACTTTCCGGAGGACGAGGCGGCGGGCGCACTAACTGGCGGTCGCATGATGGCCAGCGGCACGCGCGCGAATGCCACCTGGTCAGCCGCGGGATCGAGCACGTTCACCTGCATCCAGTAGCGGCCGGGCGGGAATTTGGCGAGCGGAATTTTCACCAGGTAGCGGGCCACGCTGGTCGGAGACTTTCCCGGCTCGGCAGGGAACGGCCCGGCCTCAGAAACCAGGGCGCCGCCCCGGAAGAAGACGAGGGCCACCGAGGGCGCCCCCGCCGCGGCGGAGGCCGGACCCGCGGGCTGACCGCTCTTCATGTCGATCTTCGGCGCATAAGCCTCGAGAAACGCATAAAGGTTTTGATCGGTGCGAAAGACGCGCGTGACGCTCGGCAGCACGTTCTGGCCGCCTGCCTCCAGTGGGTTGGGCCCGGAGGGCGCATTCCGGCGGCCTCGCGCGGAGGGGGCCGCCTCGCCGCCGCGAACCTGGTTCGAGACCACCACCGAGCTCACGGCCAAACCCGCGCCCCCCGGCGCCGGCAGCGCCAGAGGCTCCTCAAACGTGCCGATCTTGCCGCTCTCGTTCTCGCGCACCACCGCCTTCAGCTTGTAGGTTCCGGGCGGCAGCACAATGCCGCCGACATAGAGGAAGTTGCTGGCCAGCACCTGTGCGTAGGTATCCGGGCTAAGCCTGACGGGCAGGGTGTCGCGCAGGGCAGCGGCCACGTGTCCCTCCGCGTCGGCGGCGCGCCAGGCAAAATCGAACTCCGTCCGATGGCTGGTGGATTTGTTCAGGAACGAAATCGAATCGCCCGGGATTTTGGCGGCCACCACCACGTCGTAGCGCTGGTGCGGACGCCGGAAGTACGAAGCCTCCACCGCGAGCGGCAGATCGACGAAGGGCTCGTCGAGATTCATCGCCTGCTCGAGCTGCACTTCTTTATCCTCCGCGGTGAATTGGCGGAAATTCTTGGGCGCGTAATAACCCGGACGCGACTGGAGCTTGACGCCGGGCCGGTCAACCTCCACCCGAATGCGCCGGAAGCGGCCATCGGACTTGGCGTTCGAGGGCGAGTAGCCGAGCAGGTAGTAAGTGGAGTTGTCCCTCTGGACGTCGGCGAAAGCGGGACTGAAATCGTTCAGGTCGTAGAAGGTGCGTCCGCCCGTGTCGGCGGCGAGCGAGGCCAGGGTCTCGCGCCCCCCTTCGAGCGACGAAAACTGGGAGGAGACCGCCGACGCGGTGTAAATGGCGGTGCCCGACGGGCTGGCGGTGGAGGCGTCGCCGCCCGGCGGCAGGCCCACCAGGCCGCGGGCGTCAACGGTGTAGAACGAAACGTTGGCGCGGTTAGCGGCGTCCGTGGTGGCGCGCAACTGCGCCTGGTTTTCGATGCCGGTACGCTCGACACCGCTCGAGAAGTGGATTACGGACTTCCGTCCCGGCACACCGCGCAGCAAGTCCGCCATGGATTCGAGCGCGGCCAGTTTCTCATCCGTGTTGAAAATGTTGAACTCGGTCTCATCCGGAGTGAAGGCCTCGGAGGTGTCCTGCGCCACCGTCTCTTCGCCGCTCGCCGAAGTGCCGCCGGCGGCGCCCGTCGCGCCCTGACCGGCCAGCGATGAAGCCTCGCCCACGCGGATGGCATGAATCGCCCGGTCCAGCGCGCCGCGGTCGTTGGTGAAATTTTGCGCCACGCGCAGGTCTGAGCTGTAAGTGGCCACGGCCACCAGGTCCGCGGGCGTCAATTGCTTCTGCACGAAGTGCTCCGCCGCGTCCGCCGCGCGTAACAGGTCGTCCACGGGCATGGAGCTGAGGTCGAAGAAAAGCACGATCAGCCGATGGTCCTGCACCAGTTGGTTCACCTGGTTCACGGTGGCAGTGGGCGGCAGCTTTCCGAAATCGATGGTGGCGGGCGCGGCGTGCCCAGCCCCGGCGCTGGCGAGTTGGGCGATGTTCTCAAGGCTGAACGAGTTGATTTTCTGCTCCACGCCGTCTTCGAACACCTGGAAGTCGCCCGCCTTGAGGTCCGTCACCGCATCGCCGCGCTTGTCGGTAGCGCGCACGTCCACCAGCACCAGGTTGGTCTGCACGTGAATCACAAACCCGCTGCCCTGGCGCCCGAAGCCGCTCGCGGCGGCCGGCGGAGTAGCGGCTTGACCCGTCTGCGCCAAACCGGCAGAAGGCCGAAAGACGATGGCAGCGATCAGAAAGCAGAAGGCAGAAATCGAGAAGCAGAAAACTGAAAGCACGAACCCAGCCGGCTCTCTTGGAGAACCGAGTCGCGGAACGTTCTTGCCGCTTTGGTTGGAAAGAGACCTTGCCATATTCATACGCCCGTCTCTGCCTTTTAGCTTCTGCCTTCTGCTTTTCTCAGAACCTGAACCTCAGCGAAAACGTCAGCGCCCGCATACTGCCCACCCCGGTGACCCTGCCGAAGTTCGAGGCATTTACCACCGTGCCCAGGGCGCTGAAATTGGGAATATTGAACACGTTGTTGGCCTCGATGCGGAAGTCGCCCGTCATGCCGCGCTCGCGCGAAAAGACGAGCTGGCGATCGAGCGACATATTGAAGTTGTAAGTGGGCGGGCCGGTAATGGTGTCGCGGCCGGCGTCGCCGAGCTGGCCCGTCGGCGGCAAGGTGAACGCTGCGGTGTTGAAGTATTCCAGCGTGGTGCGTTGTCCGGAGGGAAGGCTGACGGCGAGGCCGGTGGCGTCGGCACGCAGCGCGAAGTACGCCCCCGTGCCCGCCGAGCCCACGTTTCCGAGCACCCTGGCCGTTGAGGGCAGCCCGCTGTTGAGCGTCGTCACGCCGCTGATCTGCCAGTTGCCGAAGACGCGCTCCGCCGGGCCGCCGTGGTTCAGGAACCGCTTGCGGTCGCCGAACGGCAGCTCGTAGTTGTAGTTCATCAGGAACTGGTGGGTGCGATTGAAGGTGGAAAGGCTGCGCTCCGCCTCCACGTCGAGATAGTTCTGCGCCACCCCGCCGCCCTGTCCGCCCACCGCGGCCGCGTCGTCGATGGATTTGGAATAGGTATAACGGCCCCACAGGGAGAGGCCGCGGCGAAACTGGCGGCGCACGCTCACCTGCAGCGCATTGTAAATGGAGGTGGCTCCCGAGGTCTCGTAATCGTACTGGAGGGCGTTGGAGGTGTTGAGAGAGCCGGCGGGGTTCGGGCCCAGCAGCAGGTCCAGCTTCGTGCCCTTCGTACCCACATAGCCCACGGTGAGGATGACGTTTTTGGCCACCTCGTCCTGCAGGTTCACGTTCCAGGTCTGGGCGTAAGGCGTGCGGAAATTCGGGTCCACCGCGTAAGTGTTCGTCAGCGTGTTCGGGCTGAGAGCGGGAAACCCGTTCTGCAGCGTCAGCACCTGGCTGGGCGAAGTAAGCAGCGTCGAAGCCTGGGCGAAGGGCGGCTCACTCTCCAGATTCGGCACCAGGCGGTTATAGATCGACCCGTCGTAGAAGACGCCGTAGCCGGCGCGCAGCACGAGCTGGCGCTTGAGCCAGGGCCGGTAGGCGAGGCCAATCCGCGGCGCCAGATTGTTGGCGTCGCCGCGCAGCAGCGAGACGGGAAAGGTTCCGGGGTCGAGTCCCGTCACCACGCCGGCGCTCGAAAACCCGGCGCCGAGATCGAGGTCCGAGAGGTGGCCGTATTTTTCGGTGAAGGGCTGGAAATACTCGTAGCGCAGGCCGTAGACGAAGGTCAGCTTTGAGGCCATGCGCCAGTCGTCCTGCACGAACCCGTTGTACACCCACGATCGCAGGTAATTGGCGCTGGTTCCAAAGCGTTCCGAGGTGGCCTGCGGCAGGCCCAGCAAGAAGTCGGCGAAGTCGAAGCCGGTGCCCGCCACGGGAAGTCCATTCGCGGTGTAATCGCTGGTGGTGTAGCCGCTGAAGGTGAACGTTCCGCGCGCATTGGGGTCCGTCAGGGTGTTGATCTGCACCCGGCGCAGTTCGCCGCCGAAGCGCAGGTTGTGCTTGCCATGATTGAGGGTGACCGAGTCAACGGCCCGGGTGGTCTGGTTGCGCGTGAGGCTCGGAATGGGAAGGCTGAGAGCCCCGAAGTTCGTAAAGCTGATCTGTGGCACGCCCCAGTTGAGCGGGTCTTCGGAGACGCCCGCGATGCCGAGCGCTTCGGCCACGTTGTCGGTATAGGCGAAGGGGTTCAGCGAGGAAGAACGCTGGCGATTGAAATTGAAGGTGAAGGAGTTGACGATTTTCGGGCTGAACGTGTGGCTCTCGCTCAGGCTCACGTTCTGGCCTCGCACCGACGAGTTGCTGCTGAGCTGCGGATAAGCTGAGACGCTGTTCGATCGCGACGAATTGAAGAAATAAAAGGCGCTGAGGTTGTCCTTGGCCGAAATCTGCTGCCCGATGCGGGCCATCAAGCGGTCGTTCGCGCTCGGCAGCGCTTCCTGCAAGTGAAAATTCTGAACGCTCCCCGGCAGGTTCGGAGTCGGGATGTACTGCAGCAGTCCCAGCGCGGCGGGGTTCAGCATATCCGGAGGGATCACGTTATCCGCGAACGGCGTGCGCGGTCCTAGCGGCCCTGGCTGCGGCGCGTAGATTACCGGGGTCGTGCCGGCCAGCGCGCCTGAGGAAATTACCGTCTCAGAAAAATCGCCCGCGCGCTCGAGGGGCGTGGGCACCGTGGAGTAGCTGTTGAACGGGCTCTGGCTGCGCTGGAGGTTGTAGTTCACGAAAAAGCTGGTCTTGTCTTTGCTGTTGAAGACGTGAGGTATGTAAAGCGGCCCTCCGATTGAAAACCCGGCCCGCTCGGAGTAGGACGCAATCTGGCGGTTCTGCGAGCTGTTCAGCGGGTACGGGAGTGCGTCGAGCGCCGAATTTGTGTAGCTCTCGGAGACGTTGCCTCGCAGCCGGTTCACGCGCGGCCGGCGGCCGCCCATCCCCGCGAAAAAGCCAAATCCACCGCCTCCACCGCCGCCAAATCCTCCCCGGCCGCCACCCCCTCCACCCCCGCCGCCTCCGAAGCCGGGCGCGCCCTGCTGGTCTTCGCGGTACTGCTCGAACCGCTGCCTCATCTGCTCCATCTGCCCCGGCGTGGGCGCTTCCGCCACACTGCCGGAGAGCAGAAACGAGTTGGCGGCGCTCGCCTGCGCGCTGCCCAGGTCCGCTTCGGCCCCGCCGCCCGCGCCCGTGGGTGACGAGGCGTTTTCGCCTTGCCCACCGTTGTCGGAGAAACGCACCGCGGCGTCGCCCCCTTCCCCGCCGCCGGCTCCGCCGAAGCCCGTGGCATCGCCTTCCAGCCCGGTGCCGCCTCCCGCCTGCGCCGCACCTGCCGCCAGGACCTGTTGCAGCCGTTGCCGGGCCTCCGGAGAGAGCTTGCTCCAATCCGGCCGGCCGTCTGCGCCCAGTGGAACCGGGCCCCGGCCAGCGGAAGCGTGCGCCGGCGGCGTCCCGTTGCCGCCGGCTGCGTCCACGCTGGTCGCGAAGCCGAGCGCCACATTCACCTTGAGCGCTCGCCCCGCGCTCACCGGCACCGGTTCGCGAACGTCGGCGCCGAAACCCACCAGCGATACTTCCAGCCGGTAGGTGCCGGGTGCGACTCCGCGCAGCGCGTAATTGCCGTCCGGACCGCTCCACGTCTCTTTACGCGCGCCGGACTGGGGATTGACGAGCAGGATGGTCGCGCCCGGGACGGCCACGCCTCCCGGTCCGCGCACGTGCCCGGATATCAGGCCGTCGGCTGCGGAGGGGGCGCCGCCCGGGGCTGCCTCACCCGAGGCCGGAGCCTGTGGTGCTGCAGACGGCGATGGGCCCGCTTGCGCGGCCGGATTTGGCTGTTGTGCCGCAGCCTGAGCCGCCGCCAGGAAAGCGGCCAGCAGGCCCGCCAGCACCGCGTGCGCGCCGGGCCTTGATCCGGGCCGCTCAGGTGACGGATGCGGTAAACTCATGAGGTGCGGGACTCCCTTGAAATCGCTCTCCAGCTTTGACGCCAATGGTGCGCAGGCGGTTTCACTGTAACCGGCAGAGCTTCCGGAGCGTTGTTAATAGAGGTGGGAGGAATTATGAAAATCAAGATGATCGGTATGGGCATCGTCGTTGCCGCCGCGGCCCTGCTGGCGGCCCAACTCGGCGCGCAAAGCTCGCCGGGCACCCCGGCGGCCGGCGCGGCAGCTCCCGCGGGCGCTCAATCTGCTGCCCGGCGCGGCCGTGG
>DATJAQ010000036.1:0-4242 GCA_035516075.1 Terriglobia bacterium
GCGGGGCCACGCAGGGGCGGCGCAGGCCTGCCCGGCCCGCCCGGCACGGAACGCGTGCCGTGGATCGGCATGCGGGGCGCAAGGCGCGGCGCCACGGTGCCCGCGGCCAGGGGAGCGCCGGCCCGGGGCGCCGTGGTGGGATGCAGTTGGCGATGGTGCTCTCCCGGCCGGCGAAGGGGCGCCGGGCGGCCGGCCCCCTTGCCGATACCCGGGTAGATGGGTTGGCTCGAAGGGGATGATTTCGCTCCGCCTGGGGCGGACGCTTTGGCTGACGGGGCTCCGGCTGCAGCCAAGGGGGCTCTGCCGGCGAGCATTCCCGGCGTTGCCGGCACCGCTCGACCAGCGCCCGCCAAGGCTGAACCCGCTGGACGTACCAAGGCAGGAGCGGCCGAGCCCACGCCTGCCGTCGCGGACGGAACGCCCGGCCTTGAAGCCAGCACGTCGCCGGCTGAGCCCGGTGGAACGGCGAGAGGTGGACGGCGCAGTCCGGGCGCGCCTGCGGGTCCGGCCGCCGGCGCCGGCTTCAGCCCGCCCGCCAGAGCGCGGCGCGCATCTTCCTTGATCTGCTCAAGGGTTCGCGGAACCGGTACCGCCTCCGCCCGTGAGGGCACCGGCGGCGGTGCCGGTGGATGGGCAACCACCGTGGCGGGTGGCGGCGCCACGGGGGCTTCGACCGGTTTGGGCGCTACGGGCGGCGGGGGTGGCGCGGCCACCGGTTCCGGACTCTCCGCGACGTCGGCATGAAAGTGCTGTCGCACCTTCTCAGCCAGCTCATCGTCAAGCGCGCTCGAGTGCGACTTCTTGTCGGCGAAACCAATCGTCGCCAGATATTCGATGACCAGATTGCTCTTCACCTCGAGCTCTCGGGCCAATTCGTTGATGCGAATCTTCGACATCCTTGGTGTTTTCCTTCAAAAGCCTCTGGGTCTTCGGGCCGCCCACCGGCTCGGTACGTTCCGGGTTCGAGGACCGGCAAGCGGCAGCGCAATCCGCGCCACGCCCGCCTTGCCCAGGCCCGCCTTGCCTAGGATTGCTCCGGCTCTCGTCCGGGCTCATCGGCCGGCGCCCCGCCCTCGTCCTCGGGTGCGGCCGGTTCAGGCTGAGGTCCCTGAGGTCCCTTTGAAGCCTGCGCGGCCTCAACTTCGTCCAGGGACAGCTCCCCCGTGTCAGCGGCGGAGCTTTCTTCAGCCGCGGCTCCCGCGTTGGCTTCGGCGGCCTGCTCGGCGCCGGGCTCGACAGACGCCTGCGGAGATTCGGCCTCACCCATCGTCCCGGCCGCGAACGCCTGAGCCAGCGCTGCCGCCGCGGCCGCTTCTTGCGCCTGGGCCTCGGCTTCGGCGGCCTGACCCGCCTCGAAGTAGTCGGTAACCACCGTCCGAATCCGCTCCACAGTCTTCTCGCCGACGCCCGGGATTTCGGTGAGTTCGTCGGGCGTCATGCGCGCGAGCTGTTCTACCGTCTCGATGCCATGACCCTGCAGCCGCTCGATGGTCTTCTCGCCCAAACCCGTCAGTTCGGTGATCGAGGCGCCGCGCCGGGCCATCTCGGCCATCTGCGATTCGATCTCCTGGCGCTTCTCCTCCTCGCTCTTGATGTCGATGTGCCAGCCGAGCAACTTGGCCGCCAGGCGCACGTTTTGGCCCTTCTTGCCGATGGCCAGGGAAAGCTGGGTGTCGTCAACGATCACTTCCAACCGCTTTTCCTCCATGTCAACCACCGAGACGTGGTTGATCTTGGCCGGACTCAGGGCGTTGGCGGCGAACACCAACACGTCCTCGTTGTACTCGATGATGTCGATCTTCTCGCCCTTGAGCTCGCGGATGATCGACTGCACCCGCATGCCCTTCATGCCCACGCAGGCCCCGACGCAGTCCACGTCCGGGTCCTTGGAGAAAACCGCCACCTTGGTGCGCTCGCCGGATTCACGGGCGATGGCGCGGATCACCACCGTGCCGTCGTAAATCTCCGGAACTTCCATCTCGAACAGGCGCTGCACCAGCATCCCGTCAGCCCGCGACACCACCACCTGGGGCCCGCGCGCCGCCCGGTCAACCAGCGTGATCACGGCGCGAACCCGATCGCCCACCTGGTAGTTTTCGAGGCGCGACTGTTCCCGCCGCGGCATGCGCCCCTCGGTGCGGCCCAGATCGACGATGACGTCCGAACCTTCCACCCGCTTCACCGTGCAGTTCACCAGCTCACCCACCCGCTGGTTGTATTCCGCAAAAACCGTGTCGCGTTCCGCCTCCCGCACCTTCTGAAAGATCACCTGCTTGGCGGTCTGGGCGGCGACGCGTCCCAGCACGTCGGTGGACTTCGGGAATCGAACCACCCCCTCCAGGGCGGCCTCCGGGTCGCGGGCGCGAGCCTGATCGAGCGTGATCTCGCGGTCGGGATCCACCACTTCCTCCACCACTTTCTTGACCGCGTAGACTTCCACCAGTCCGGTGTCTTTGTTGAAGTGCGACTCGAGGTCCTCGGCGGATTTGTAGTACTTGCGCGTGGCGACCAGGATGGCGTCCTCCACGGCCGAGATGATGATCTGGGTGTCGATCCCCTTCTCGCGGCTTAGCTGGTCGATCGTTTGAAAGAGCAGACTCGTTGTCACGATGTTAACCTTCTCATGAAGCCGGCGTTAAAACTCCACCAGCAGCTTCGCCCTCGAAATCGCACTCAGCTCAAATTCCTGCACGCCTGCGGCGCCCAGGTCGAGCCGCACCCGGCCGCCCTCAAACCCCGCCAGGCGCCCTTCCACCATGGCCTTTCCCTCGGCCGCCCCCCGCAGGACCAAACGCGCCCGGCGCCCCGCGAAGTGCTCATAATCGCTCGGCCTGCGCAATTCGCGGTCCAGGCCCGGCGACGAAACTTCCAGCATGAAGCTGGCCGGAAAAGGGTCTTCAACATCCAGCATGGCGCTCAACTGCTCGCTCACAAGCTGGCAATCGGCGTGTGAAACGCCGCCCGGCTTGTCGATGTAGACCCTCAGCAGTGTATTGGAGCGTCCGCCCTTCAGCTCCACATCCACCAAATACAGGCCCTCCGAGCTCGCCACCCGCTCCGCCATCGCTCGAACGCTTTCAAGATCAACGGCCATGTTCTCAGGCGGCCTCCGGTCGTGGGTCAGCGGCCCATCCGACACTTCACGCGTGGCGATCCGACCGTCGCTTCCTTTCGCCCTCCAAGAATTGCAACAAAAAAGTGGGCTTTCGCCCACTTGGACTTCTCGCCAGAAAAAGTATACTCCGCCGATGCAACAAAAAGCAATGGCAGCGCGTTTCGGGTAGTGGGCTACTTTCAGTTTCCGGAGATGCGCTCTGCCTCCAAAAGCACGCGCTCGACCTGTTGCAGAGTCTTTCGGAGTTCGTCGGTTTCGACATGGAACGGGCCGCAAGCAGGGCAAATGAGCGTGGGATTCATTTCACGCAGTCGGGCGATTGTCTCCTTGAACACCTCCTCGCATTTCGGGCACTGAATCGAGACTTTCATGTTGCGATTTAGGGCGTTCATGAGGCGCATTTTATCACCCTCCTCCCCTCCAAAAACAGAAAGGCCCTGGGAAAGTAGCCCACTACCGCGTTTCGGGTAATGGCTAAACCGCAGAGCGATTTGAGATAACATCGCCCAAGTGGCGCACCACGGCCCTGGCAGCCCTGAATGAATCGAAAATGTGAGTCGATCACGCGTTCAATTCGAAGCGCCTCCAATTGCCAGGGCCGCTGCTGGCCGATTTTCGGCGCCCGGAGGCCGGGTTCGGCGCCTCCTGCGGCCTTCGCAAGGCCGCGTAGCGGCGGCTGCGCCCACCTGCCTTTGCTGATTTGAAAGCACATAGTGGCTTCGTTCCGCCATTTCGACCATTTTTTTCGGCGCAGGGCCGGGGTGGTGGGGGCACGATGCATCGTGTCCCTACCACGCAGGCGACGGCCGGTTGTGCCCCGACGACGGGTGCGGCGGCGGGTGCGGCGGCGGGTGCGGCGGCGGCCGGCGCGGTCAAGGGGCCGGGGTCGGTGGCCGGCGCCGGATTCGTGTGGCGGGTGCCGGGCCCCGGGTCGCCCGTCCCAGGCGCCGCGTGGGCGGGTGGTCCCGCCGGGCGTGCCCGCGCGGCCTCCCGGCGCAGGTCGATGAGGTTGCGCACTTTTTTGTCGATCGAGCTGCGCAGGAAATTCTCCTGCTGCCGCACCCAGGCCCAGGCGCGCGAGTGGGTGGCTTCCAGCAGCCGCGTTGCCTGGCCCGCCGGCGAAAGCT
>DATJAQ010000037.1:0-2912 GCA_035516075.1 Terriglobia bacterium
CCTCCGCCATCGCGCCGAGGTCGCTCACCGCGTTCGGAGAGGTTTCCGGCAGCGCGGCCGCGATGGCACCGTAAGCGCCGTCCACATGGAACCACAGGCCGTATTCGCGGCAGATGGCCGCGATCTCGCGCAGCGGGTCCACCGCACCCGTGCTCACCGAGCCGGCCTGACCGATCACCATAAAAGGCAGATCGCCCGCCGCCCGGTCGCGCTCGATCTCGAGCCGCAGCGCGTCCGTACGCATCCGCAAGTCATCGGCAACTGGAATCCAGCGAATGGAATCCGTGCCCAGGCCGAACAAGTCCGCCGCCTTGTGAATCCAGGTGTGGGTTTCACGTGACCCGTAGAAGCGTAGCGGCCGTCCCGCCCGCAGGCCGACCGAGTTCACCTGCCAGTCCGCCTTGGCGCGCCGCGCCACCAGAAACGGAACGAAGTTGGCCATGTTGCCGCCGCTCACCAGCAGACCGCCGCAATCCGCCGGATAGCCGATCAGCTCCGCGATCCAGCGCACCGTCTGCCGCTCAATCTCGGTGCCCGCCGGGCTCAATATCCAGCCGCCGGTATTCGGGTTCACCGCCGCAGCCAGAAAATCGCCCAGGGCCCCGATGGGCGAGCCGCAGGAATAAATGTATCCCCAGAAGCGCGGATGGGCGCTGAGAAGAGAATCATCGAACAGCAGGCGCGTCGCCTCGCCGATCAACTGGGCGGGCGGCGTGCCATGCTCGGGCAGCCCGCCAGTGCCGAGCTGGCCGCGAAGTTCCTGCGGGGTGACTAAGGGAACTACCGGGCGGCTCGGGATGGACTCGAGAAACTGTGCAATCTCGTCCACCAGCCGATGGCCGACAGCCCGGAACTCCTCGGGGCTCATGCTGAGGGCGGCGCGACGACCTTCGATCTGTTGGCGAGTTCCTGGAGAACTCATTTCTAACCCCATCGATGGCCATCCGCAGCTCGGCGGACGCTATCATTCAATGTAAGGCCCTTGGCGGGCGGAGTAAAGAGCCAACCTGCGCGCCCCGCGGGGGCGTCGCAGACCGTTACCCTCGGTGTGAGGCAAAGAATTCGGCAGCGCAGTGCCGTGGGCGCGGTTATAATTTGAAATGACGTGGATTCGGAGCGCGAGCAAGCGGCCAGCCAGGCCTCAACCGCTCCGCGGTCCTCTCGTCGCCGCCCCTGCCCGGGCCGGATTCCAGAGTAACGGCTAGAGGACCGGTATGCCCACTGCTCCGTATGCCCCAAATGCCAAAGCCGGAGTACTTCGCCGCGAGAGCACCGCGCTGCTGATGATCGATCTTCAGTACACTCTGCTCGCTGCCATGTTTGAGCCTGAGAGAGTGCTGGCGAACTGCACCCTGCTCCTACACCTGGCCGAACTTTTGAGGCTGCCCGTGATCCTGACCACTCAGTACGAAGCGGGCCTGGGCCACGTTCACCCTGAAATTTCGCGCCTCGTCACCGCACCGCGCCCTTACGACAAGTCCAGTTTCAGTTGCTTCGGCGACCCGAATTTCGCCCATCACCTAATGACCCACGCTCCGGGAGCCAATACGCTGCTCCTGGCCGGCATCGAGAGCCATATCTGTGTGATGCAGACCGCGCTCGGGGCCATCGCCGCCGGCTATCTCGTGCACGTCGCGGCGGACGCCGTCTCGTCGCGCACGGTCTCGAACTGGCAGCTCGGCGTGGAGCGAATGAGCCAGGGCGGTGCTGCCATCAGCTCCGCCGAAATGGCAGCCTACGAGCTGTTGGGCCGCGCCGGGACTCCTGAGTTCAGAGCCATGCACCCCCATTTGAAATAGCCGGCCGTTTTCACCGAACGACGATCGCCGGGAACCTGACCGGCGCCGGCGGTGTCTACTCCACCCTGGAGAATGCGGAGGCAGGCTTCGCCCATTCACGGCGCTCGACGCACCCCAGGCTCGGGGACTCTGGTATTCTATAGGCAATGAGCCGCAACTTCGTCACTTCCACAGTGGTGTTCGCTTGTCTGGTGGCCGGCGTAGCAGGCCCGGGCGAGCATTTCGCGGCCGTGCCGCAGGAGAAGCGTCCCGTTGTGACGCTGGTCCCCGCACCGGACTGGCTTCTTACGAGCTCACAGGCGGCGGACGCGGGTGCGCTCCGCGCGTGGGGCGGCGATGCTGCCATTGAGCAGGAATACCGAGTGACCGCTTACACCGAACGGTCCTACCGCTTAGAAGATCACACGGCCCAAGCCCTTCTGGAGCAGGCGCCGGACGCGTCCTCCGCCTACGGTTTGTTGACCTTCTACCGCACCGAGAACATGAAGGCTTTGGACGGCGTTCCCGAGAGCGTGATGGGTGCGGGCAAGGCCCTGCTCGCGAGGGGGCCGGTGTTCATTCGAGTTTCGGTCAATCGGCCGGACGCGATGCCCGAATCTGACTGGCGCAAGTTGTTGGCCGCCGTGGGAGGTCCGCCCCCCTCGCCTCGCGCACTCGAGCTCTTGCCGCAAGCGCTGCCTGCGCGGGGCCGGGTGCGCGGGTCCGAGAAATATCTCTTGGGCCCGGTGGCTGCCCACCGCGTACTTCCGGCGTTCCCGCCGAATTTGCTTGGGTTCGATAAAGGCGCCGAGGTTCAGACAGCACGATATACTGCAGGCCGGGCGGGGACGTTGACGCTCGGCGCTATTGATTACCCGACGCCGCAGATCGCGCGAGCCGCCTTCGAGTCCATCAACGGCGCACTCGCCAAATATCCCGCTGGGCGGGAGCCCCCCTTCGAGTGCCGCCGCCAAGACGCCTACGTTCTCGTGGTGCTCAACGCGCCTTCGCGCGCCGCCGCCGCACACTTTCTGGATGGATTCAAAGTCGCAAAAGAGTTTAATGAAGATCAGGCTTCGAGCGGCCCGTCGGACGTTTGGCAACTCGTACAATTGCTCATCGCCAACGGCGTAC
>DATJAQ010000038.1:0-2788 GCA_035516075.1 Terriglobia bacterium
GCGCCATCGATGCCGCCGGAGCGCTCCAGGAAAGCGCCTTGCGCCGGCATTTCGAGAGCATCGCTATGGCGAAAGTTTCAACCTCCGCGTGGGAAGCGCGCCGGCTCGATTTCCTCGAAGCCGGCGATCGCATCACGATGAACCGCGAGCGGCTTCTGACGGACGCCAAACAGTTCGCCCGCGACATCGCCTCCGCCGGATACGCCCCACCCATCTTGCGCAAGGACATCCCCGCGCCGGGCCAAAGCCTGCTGGCCACCTTCCGGACCGGCGTCCGCATGATGCGCGAAGGCGACTACATCAGCGATCACGATGTCAAAGTGGCCAACAAGGTGGCCCATGTGATATGCGGCGGCGAGATCACCCCTGGCGTTCCGGTGAGCGAACAGTATTTCCTGGACCTGGAACGGGAGGCCTTCCTTTCGCTTTGCGGCGAAAAGAAAACTCAGGAAAGGATCGCGTTCACGCTGAAAACGGGCAAGCCGCTGAGGAACTGAAGGACGGCTTTTTGAGGAGAAGTTTATGAGAAATGCAGTGATCGCCAGTGCGGTACGAACCGCGGTGGGCAAGGCTCCCAAGGGCGCCCTCCGCGCCACACGCCCCGACGACCTGGCCGCCGTGGCCATACAGGGCGCACTCCACCACCTCCCCACGCTGGACAAGAAAGAAGTGGAAGACGTTATCATCGGCTGCGCCATGCCGGAAGGGGAACAGGGAATGAACGTGGCCCGAATCGCCTCCCTGCGCGCCGGCCTCCCCCTTGAGGCCGGTGCCATGACCATCAATCGCTTTTGCGCTTCCGGCCTTCAAGCCATCGCGCTTGCCGCCGAACGCATCCGCGGCGGCGGTGCCGACGTCATCGTGGCGGGAGGCACCGAATCGATGTCCATGATCCCCATGGGTGGGAACAAGATCTCGATCAATCCGTGGATCGAGCGCAATTACCCTGATTCCTGCCTTACGATGGGGCTGACCGCGGAACGAGTGGCTCGGCATTACGGCGTTACTCGCGAAGAGGCCGACCAGTTCGCATTCTCCAGTCATCAAAAAGCCCTGGCCGCGCAGGCCGCCGGCAAATTCGACGAGGAAATCGTGCCGGTAACCGTGGAGTTTGCGGAGCCGAATGGAGGCGTCAAACTCAAGCGGGTCGAGATGCAGTTCAAGGCCGACGAAGGCCCGCGCGCCGACACATCCCTGGAAGCCTTGGCCAAGTTGCGCCCGGCATTTCACGCCAAGGGCAGCGTCACGGCCGGCAACTCTTCCCAGACCTCCGACGGCGCCGCAGCCGCGGTGGTGATGTCCGAAGAGCGTGCCCGCTCGCTTGGCATTCGCCCCCTGGCGCGATTCGTCGCCTTTGCGTATGCGGGATGCCTGCCGGAGGAGATGGGCGTGGGGCCACTCTATGCCATTCCGAAAGCACTGGCGCTCGCTGGACTGACGCTCGATCAGATCGATCTGATCGAGCTCAACGAAGCCTTCGCCGCTCAAGCCCTGGCGGTGATCAAGACGCTTGGGCTGGACCTGTCGCGCACCAACGTCAACGGGGGCGCCATCGCTCTGGGTCACCCGCTTGGCTGCACGGGGGCCAAACTTACCGCCACCATCTTGCGGGAACTGAAACGGCGGAACGCAAAATTCGGCATGGTCACGATGTGTGTGGGTGGCGGCATGGGCGCCGCCGGCATTTTCGAGAATTGGAACTGAGGACCTGGCAATGGCAACCGTAGACACACCAACCGTGAAGCGCGCCAAGGGCGGCAGCTTTCTCATCGAAGAACGCCGGGCGCAGGACATCTTTACGCCGGAAGATTTCACCGAGGAACACCGGCAGACCGCCAAGACCGCGGCCGACTTCGTCACCCAGGAAGTGCTGCCGGCCGCCGCCGAAATCGAAGCCAAGAATTTCGAAATCACCCGCAAGTTGCTGCGCCAGACCGGGGAACTGGGGCTGATGGGGGCCGACGTTCCCGAAGCCTACGGCGGCCTGGAGATGGACAAAGTCACCTCTGCCGTGATCGCCGAATCCATCAGCAAGCTGGGCAGTTTCTCGGTGGCCTTCAGCGCTCACGTCGGTATCGGCACGCTGCCCCTTGTCTGGTATGGTACGGCCGATCAGAAGCAGAAATACCTGCCGAAACTGGCTACCGGGGAGTGGATCGCGGCGTACGCGCTATCCGAATCGTCCTCCGGGTCCGACGCTCTGAACTGCCGCGCCCGCGCGGTTCTCTCCGCCGACGGCAAGCACTGGATTCTGAACGGCGAGAAGATGTGGATCACCAATTCGGGCATGGCCGACCTGTTCACGGTGTTCGCCAAGGTGGACGGTGAAAAGTTCTCCGCTTTTCTGATAGAACGCGGCGCGCCGGGCCTTTCGATTGGCGCCGAAGAACACAAGCTGGGAATCCGCGGCTCTTCCACCTGTCCGCTGATCCTCAACGACTGCAAAATTCCAGCGGAGAACCTGCTGGGCGAAGCCGGCAAGGGCCACCATATCGCGTTCAATATCCTCAATATCGGCCGTTTCAAACTGGGCGCGGCGTGCGTGGGCGGCGCCAAGAACAGCTTGCAGAGCGCCGTCGGCTATGCCAAAGAGCGCAAGGCGTTCGGCAAGTCGATTTCAGAATTCGGTTTGATCCAGGAGAAACTGGCGGAGTGCGCCACCGGCATTTTTGCCGGCGAGTCGCTGGCCTATCGCACCATCGGAATGATCGATGCCGCGTTGTCGGACGTCGACACCCGCGCCGACGGCGCATCCAGAGAGGTCCAGAAGCGCATTGAAGAATACGCC
>DATJAQ010000039.1:0-5004 GCA_035516075.1 Terriglobia bacterium
TGGCCGCGCCCACGTTCCGCGACAAGCTGATGGAGGCCTATAAGGCCAATCGTCCCGAATTCCCCGAGGATCTGGGCGTCCAGCTTCCCTACGTGCGGCGCTTCTGCGCTGCGCTCGGAGTGCCTATCGTGGAGCGCGAAGGATTCGAGGCTGACGACGTGATGGGCACCCTGGGTCGCGAGGGCGAGGCCGAGGGCTTCGACGTGTTTCTGGTGACCGGCGACGAGGACCTTTTCCAGCTTGTCAACGAGCGCGTGAGGGTGCTCAAGCCCTCGCGCGGCACCGATCAACCCGAGGTGCTGTGCGACGCAGCCAAAGTGGAGGAGATTTTGGGCGTCAAGCCGGAGCAGGTGATCGACTGGCTAGCGCTTACGGGCGACCCGAGCGACAACATCCCGGGCGCGCGTCCCCTGCCCGGCAAGGAGCCGGAGTTGGCTCCGGGCGCGAAGAGGCGCAGCTACATCGGGCCCAAAGGCGCCACCGAGATCATCCGGCGGTTTCACACCCTCGACGAAGCGCTCGCGCATCACGAAGAGATCGAGCGCCAGAGCTACCGCGAGGCTCTGCGTGATTTTCGCAACGAAGCGCTGCTGAGCCGCGCCTTGGCCACGATTCGCACCGACGTCCCCCTGGAGACGCACGCTGACGACTTGCGCTTGCGGCCGCCCCACGTTCCGGAACTGGTGGCTCTGTGCCGTGAGCTCGGCTTCTCGAGTCTGCTGCGCGAGTTTCTGGAGGAGGCTCTCGCGCCGGCGGCCGAGGCTGGCGAGCCTGCCTTCGAGGAGTTGCGCAGCGCTCGCGCGGTGGCAAAGTGGATCAAGGCCCTGCCGCCGAAGGCACCGCTCGCGATTGCGTTTGAAGTGGAAGGCAACGAGGGCTTCGCGGGTACCCTCAGGGCTCTCGCACTCGCCGACGGCGCGCGTCGGGGACTTGTTCAGATTGACACCGCTCCGGGACTGCTGGAGGCGGCGCGGCCTGTGTTGGAGTCAAGCGGCGCGGGCGCCCGGCCGAAGTCGGTTCACAATTCCAAGCTGCTCGCGCTTCAGCTTGCCAAGGCGGGCGTGGCGCTCGCGGGCGTCGAGCACGATACGCTCCTTTACGCGTTCCTGCTCGATCCGCTGGCGTCGAATTACGCTCTTCCCGAGGTGGTGCTGAGGCGCTTCGGCTGCAAGGCGACGGGGTCGCTGGTCGAGTCCGCCGATCTCACCCGCCAGCTTGCGGGCTTATTCGTGCCCGAGGTCGGACAGGAAGGCCTGCAGCCGCTCTACGACCAGATTGAGCTTCCGCTTGCCGCCGTGCTGGCGGACGTGGAAGCGGCTGGCGTGCGCATCGACCCCGAGATCCTCACCCAGATGTCGAGGGAGTTTGAACGCAGTTTGACGGTTCTCACGCGCGAAATCTACGGCCTGGCCGGCGGAGCCTTCGACATCGACTCCCCCAAGCAATTGGGCGAAGTACTCTTCGACAAACTGAAACTGCCCGGGGGCCGAAAGCTCAAAAAGAGCGGCCAGTATTCCACCGAAGCGGCCGTGCTCGAGTCGCTCGCCGAGAAGCACGAGTTGCCGCGCAAGATCCTCGACTACCGCACCCGCGCAAAGCTGAAATCGACTTACATCGATTCCCTGCCACGCTACCTCGACCGCGCCACCGGCCGGCTGCACTCGAGCTTCAACTCGGCGGGCGCGCGCACCGGGCGCCTCTCGTCGTCAAACCCCAACCTGCAGAACATCCCGACGGGCGACGAGTTTGGCCTGCTCATTCGCTCGGCTTTCGTGGCGGATGCCGGCGCGCTGCTGATCTCGGCCGATTATTCGCAGATCGAGCTGCGCGTGCTCGCCCACATGTCCGGCGACCCGGTGCTGATCGAAGCATTTAGCAGCGACCAGGACATCCACGCGCGTACCGCCCAGGAGATCTTCGGCGTGCCTCCCGGCCTGCAAACGCACGAGCACCGCCGCATGGCCAAAGCCATCAACTACGGGGTGATCTACGGCCTGAGCGCCTTCGGACTCGCGGAGCGCACGGGATCGAGCCGCACCGAGTCGCAGCAGTATATCGACGCCTACTTCGCACGCTACGCCCGGGTAAAGGATTTCCTGGAAGCGTGCGCGGACGAGGCGCGGCGCACCGGACGAGTGCGCACCCTGTTCGGCCGGCTACGTCCCATCCCCGACATCGCCAGCCGCGACGTACCCGCGCGCAATCGCGCCGAGCGCGAAGCCATGAACACTCCCCTCCAAGGCACGGCGGCTGACCTGCTGAAGTTGGCCATGGTCAAGGCACACGCGCGCTTGCGTCGCGAGAGCCTGGGCACACGCATGATCCTCACGGTGCACGACGAGCTGGTGTTCGAGGCCCCCGAGGCCGAGCTCGATCTCGCCCGCGCCGTGGTGCGCGAGGAAATGGAAGGGGTGTGGCCCATGGCCGTGCCGCTGCGCGTCGACCTGGGTGCGGGCAGGAACTGGAAAGAAGCCAAGTGAGCCTGATTGGTGGCGCTCCGCTTCGTGGAGGGTGGGCGGCTCCACGCCACTTCGGGCTAGAATGATTTATTGCGGGAACGCGTCCGGGGGAGCGCGCCCGCGGGTTCATATTTCCCGACATCGGAGTCGACATGCCTCGAACGCGCGACGCTCTGCTGAAACTTATCATCATCCTCACGGTGTGGCTCACCCTCACGGCTTGTCACAAGAACGTTCCCGTTGCTCCTCCGGCGAATCAGGCGCCGGAGGCTTCGGAGGCTGCACCCGCGCCGCCCGGCCCACCCGTCTGCAAGCTCACTGCGGAACCTGCGGCCATCACCCAGGGCCAATCGGTCAACCTGAGCTGGACGTCGAAGGACGCGACGGACGTCAACCTCGACCCGAGCCTCGGTAGGCAGCTTACGGAAGGGTCGCTCAGCTCCTCGCCCCAATCGTCCACCACTTACATTTTGACCGCCACCGGTCCGGGCGGCAGCGCCACCTGCACCGCGCGCGTGACGGTGAGCGCCTCAACAAATCAGCCCTCAGCTTTGGTGACCGAGGAGAACATCGGCGGCAACCCGCCCTGGGCGGGCCAGATCAAGGACATTTTCTTCGACCTGGATTCTTCCGACCTCCGCCCCGACGCTGAACAGAGTCTGCGCGCGGACGCCGAGCTCATCAAGGCCCACCCGGGAGCGGCCGTGACCATTGAGGGGAACTGCGACCAGCGTGGCAGCGAAGAATACAACTTGGGCCTGGGCCAGCGGCGCGCCACCGCGGCGCGGGACTTCCTCGTCAATCTCGGCGTGCCGGCCGCCAGCCTCTCGACCGTTTCCTACGGCAAGGACCGCCTGAGCTGCACCGATAATTCCGAGGAGTGCTGGCAGCAGAACCGCCGCGACCATCTGCGGCTGCAGTAGCGAATTCCGCCGCCGAGTGGGTTGACTGGGCTAGCCTATTTTGGCAGGGCGTCTTTGAACTTGTCGAGAATCTTGCGCTCGTCCGCCGAGAAGTCCTGCTTCGTCGAGGAGTTGGAAAGAAACTTCTTGCGCTCCTTAGGCGACATGGCCAGCATCTGGCGGAACGCGCCGTTCACCGCCGCCCGGCGGTCCGGGTTGAGCTCTTGCCACTGCTGAAACGCCTGACGCAGCTCCTGGCGCTGCTCGGGCTTCATGCTTTGCAGGATCGTCTCGCGTTCGCGCATAACCTGGCGCTGCTCGGGCGTGGCCTGGTTCCACCGTCGCAGATTCTCGCGAATTTGCGCCTGGCGCTCCGGCGGCAGGCCGTTGAAGCGCGCATTATTCTCGAGCACCTTCTCCTGTTGATCGGGCGGCAACTCGCGCAGATGCTCGACGAAGCCGGGCTCGTGCTGCTGGGCGCCTCCGGCGGCGTTGGGCGCCGGGGCGCGACGCTGGGCCGCGGGCGCCCGGCGGCCCTGGGCCTCGCGATTCTGACAGTAGGCTACATCTGTAGCCATCGCCAGGACTAGCAACCCGGCGAGCAGCGCCCCCGGCCGCAGCCGCCGCCTCTGGCAGGTCCGCGTCGTGGCAAGTCCCTCAGTCTGCAACTTTGTGGTTCCTCCGCGGCAGCTCCGATATAACGTCGAAGTCCGCCAGCATGTCGTAGTCTTCGAGCACGGGCAGATTCTGATACATGTTCAACTCCTGCGCTCCGGCCTGCGAGCGCACCGGCGGCGCGGACGCCGCCGCGAGGTTGGCGGACGGGGCGGACGGGGGCGTGGCCGGCGAGTGGAGCCGGAAGTCGCGGATAATCAGCACGCTCGACACGATCAGCAACGCCGCCAGCGCCGGCGTGGCCAGCCACCGGTCCAGGCTCAAGCCGAAGACGGGGCGCTTCGAACGGGCCGGGCGCACCGCGGCGGCGGCCGCGCGCACGCGAGCGTCAAACCACGGTGAAGCCTCCGTGGCCGGGCTCCATTCCTCGAGTACGGCGTCCAGCCGGCCGTAACCCTCCAACATCGCGCGGCAGCTCTCGCACCCCTCCAGGTGGGCGCGCGCCTCGCGCTCGTCACTTTCGGACAGCATGCCCTGCGAGAGGGCAAAGACTCGTTCGCGTTTCATACAGGCGCTTCTCATACCACGCCTCCTTCAATCAAAGGCTCCAGGCGTTCGCGAAGGGCTTCGTAAGCGCGGAACAGGAGTGACTTCACGGCGCTCTCCGACACCTTCAAAACCTTGGAAATCTGCCGGTAGTCTACGTCTTGATACTTGTGCAGGATCACCGCAGCCCGTTGTTTCTCGGGCAGAGCGGCGATGGCCTGCCGGATCAGGCGCTGCCGGTCGTCCTCCATCAGCCGCTGCTCGGCGGTGGGGCGCGCGTCGGGCACGCGGTCACACAGGAGGACCGCTTCACGCGAGGCGCCCTCGGCCACCTCGAAGGGCACCGGCTCACCCCGGCGATCGCGAATCGCGTTCAGCGCCAGGTTGGTGGCGATGCGGTAGAGCCAGGTGGTGAAACGCGCCTCCGGCTGGTAACGCTCGCGCGCCTGGTACACCCGCAGAAAGACCTCCTGGGTGAGGTC
>DATJAQ010000040.1:0-21766 GCA_035516075.1 Terriglobia bacterium
CCCCCGGCCGCCAACAATCTGGCCTACCTGATGCTGCAGCACGGCCTGGACCTCGACGTAGCGCTCTCCCTGGCCGAGAGCGCCCGGCGCGGCATGCCGGACTCACCCCAGGCCGGCGACACCCTGGGCTGGGCGTACTACCACAAAGGCATCTACGGCTCGGCCCGCACCCAACTGGAAGACGCCGTCCGGTTGGAGCCGGGCAAGGCCGACTACCACTACCACCTCGGTCTCACCTACGTCAAACTGGGCGACAAGGCCAAGGGACGCGCCGAGCTCGAGCGCGCCCTGCAGATCGATCCGGGCCTGGCGAAGTCCACGGACGTCCGCGACGTGCTGGCGCAGATCGCGCATAAGTAGACTCCATTAACAGCCTACGCAGCCCTGCGCCCTCCCCGGCGCTTCGCCGCGCGTCCTCGCTTCATCCCCTTACCGCCCGAGCATTCGTGTCTTCAGCGAACCCAAAGCCTGGTGGCAAAGGCCGGCCAACAGTTGAGGAAGTGTGGACGGGTTCGAAGGAAAATACGCGAAGGACAGGAAGGGCGTAACGAATGGGCTGGAATTCCGCCGGTGAAGCGCGGCGCCAGCGGATGGGCTCGAGGGACGAAGAACAAGCAGCGGGCAGCGGAGAGATTGCCTCCGCCGCCCGCCGCCGTCAATCGCGGTTTAGTTGACGATCAGGGTGCCCGTTGTGGTGTGCGTCAGGCTGCCCGAGGTTGCTGTGACGGTGAGCGTGTAGGTGCCCGTGGGCGTTCCGCCCGTCTTGGCGGCCACCGCAGGCGCGCTCGAACCGCACGAGCCCCAGATGGTGACGAGGAACATCGCCACCGCAAGCACCAGGACGGCCTTGCGCTTTCGCGCCAGGAAGGCCAGAGCGCCGAGCCCCAAGCCGGCCAAAACCAGCAGTCGTCCGCCAAGCGGACCCAGAGGCGGAACGCGGTGCCGGGCCGTCGGAGCGAAACTCGGGGCCGTGGTGGCAACGTCGATGCTCACCCTCACCGGCGTCACGCCGTTAACTGACCGGTTGGTGGGCGGATTCACGGTACACGTCGAGTTCTGCGGCGCGCCGGAGCACGAGACGCTGACTGTCCCGGTGAAGCCGCCGAGCGGCGTGATTTGCAACTCGTACACCGCCGTTTGCCCGGGTGGGATCGTCACGTTGGGCAAGTCGTACAGCAGGGCAATTGAAAAGTCAGCACCTTGGCCGGTGAGGGCCACGGTTTGGGGAGAGCCGGTGGCGTTGTCCGCGACACTGACGGTGGCCGTGCGGGTGCCGCCCACGGTCGGGGTGAAGGTCACAGTGATCGTGCAGGACTTACCGGCCGCAAGCGTTGCGCCGCACGTCGTCGTGTCGGCGAAATCACCCGCATTCGCCCCCGCCAACGTAATGCCCGTGATGTTGACCGTCTCGGTGCCCGTGTTCGTGAGCGTCGCAACCTGGACCGCGCTGGCCGTATTGAGAATCTGGCTGGGGTACGATAGGACGGGCGGCGTCAGCGACACCATAAGCGCGACCCCGGTCCCCGTGAGGGCCACCGTTTGAGGAGAGCCGGTGACGTTATCCGAGACGCTGAGGGTGGCAGTGCGTGTGCCGGTTGCCGTGGGTGTGAAGGTCACGCTGATCGTGCAGGACGCAGTGGCTGCCAGCGTATCGGAGCAGGTGTTGGTTTCTGCAAAATCACCCGAGTCCGAACCCGTCAACGTAACGCCCGTGATGTTCACCGTCTCCGTACCTGTGTTGGTGAGCGTTGCAACCTGAGCCGCGCTAGTGGTATTCACACCCTGGCTCGCGAACGTCAGCGTCGGAGGCGTAAGGGTTACGGAAAGCGTGATTCCGGTGCCGGTAAGCGAAACGGTCTGCGCGCCATTGGACGCGTTGCTCGCCACGGTGATCGTGGCAGCGCGGGCCCCAACCGCGGTTGGAGAAAATGTTGCGTCAATCTCGCAGGTCCCGGCTGGCGCCACGCTGCTGCCAGTGCAGGTGTCGCCCGTCACGCTGAAATCGCCGGGATTGGTACCTCCAAGCGTCACGCTGGAGACCAGCAGCGCAGCGTTGCCCGTATTCGTCACAATCACCGACTGCGCGGCACTGGTGGTGCCGACGAATACACTTCCAAACGCCAGGGACGAAGTTGAGAGTGTTATAAAGGGCGCCGCGGCCTCGGTGATCTCGGCCACAAATGCATCCGTTCCGCCGAAGTTGGAGGACTGGTAGGGGTTCAGGGTCGGGAAGTCGGACGACGCCGTCGAGCCGGCCACAAAAACATCATCGGAGGAGTCCAACGCCAAGCCATACGCGACGTCATTGCCGGTTCCTCCAAGAAACGTCGAGAACATCAAGCCGGAGCCACTCGTATCCAGGGACGCTACGAACGCGTCTTCACCGCCGGCCAGCGCCACTCCCGAGGCCAACGCGTTGGAGGTAGGAAAGTCCGAGGAATACGTTCCGCCGGATACATAAGCGGCGCCGGTGGAATCTACGGCAATGGACCACGCCAGATCCAATCCGCTGCCGCCGAGGAACGTGGAGTACAGCAGCGCCGTCGCGGTGCTGTTGAGCTTGGCCACGAACCCGTCGGCGGTACCAACTCCGCTCACCGGATTACACAGGCCGTCTGTCCCGCACTGCGTCTGGAAGGCGCCGGCCGTGACGGGAAAGTCGGACGATGAAGTTTCGCCAACCACATAGGCGTCTCCGGCGGTGTCCAACGCAATGGCATATGCCGTGTCTTGGCCGTTGCCGCCGCTGCCGCCGAGATAGGTCAGGTAGCTCAGTGCCGTGCCCGTAGGATTCAGCTCGGCCACGAACGGCTCACCCTCGCACACTTCGCTGGCGTCCAGCTTGCACGCGGGTTGAACCACGCCAGCGGTAACCGCGAGGTCGGCCGAGCCGCTGCCGCCGGACACAAAGGCGTCGTCGCTGGCATCGAGGGCGATGCCCGTGGCGTAGTCGGTGCCGCTGCCCCCGAGGTAGGTGGAATAGATCAAGGCGGGCGCGCTCACCGAGAGGCTGTGCGGATGAACTGGACCCGATGGACTTCCAGCTTCGGTGTCGATCTCGGCGACAAACGCATCCGACTGCGCAATGCCACCCGCGGCATTGCAATTCCCATCGGTTCCGCAGGTGGGCTGAATCACGCCCGCCGTGGTGGGAAAGTCGGCCGAGGAAGTCTGGCCGGCCACGAAGGCGTATCCGGACGCGTCTACCGCAATGCTGTTGCCGCTGTCCGCACCCGAGCCGCCGAGGTAGGTGGAAAACAGCAACTCGGAACCGTCTGAGCTCAGTTTGCTCACGAACGCGTCCAGGCAGCTTGTTGTGCCGCCCGCGGTGTTACAAGCCGTCTGAAAACCGTTCATGGTCGGGAAATCGGTGGCTGACGATGTTTGTCCGGTGATGTAGGCGTTGCCGGACGCATCCAGGGCCAGTCCGAAAGCCAATTCGCTGCCCGAGCCTCCGAGGTAGGTCGAATACACCTCGGTGGCCCCGCCCGCGGCAAACTCGGTCACGAAGGCATCTCGCTCGCAGATATCGTTGGAGTCGAGGGTGCATGCCGGTTGGAATGATCCTGCGGTGCTGGGGAAATCAGTCGATGTCGTGTCGCCCGCCACGAAGATGTCGCCGGCCGCGTCGAGGGCGATGGCCTGCGCTTCATCCGAGCCCGAGCCGCCCAGGTAAGTGGAGTAAGCCAGCACGGGATCGATGACCAGGGTTTCGGAGCGGTCGTAGGCACCCAGATTGAACCCCACGCGGTTCCGCCCCTTCAAAGCGAAGCTGGCCTGAATCGGAGCCCGGCTCCGCCCTGTGCCCCGCTGGTAGGCTACCGGCTTCACCAGTCGCAACTCGCCGCTCGCCAGCGTGATCCGCAGATCGCCGTTCGGGCCGAGCGCAACACCCTTTGCACCCTGCACTTCAAAGCCAATTTGAGAGGCATCGGCCCCGGGCGAGAGCACCCAGTCCTGCTCCAGTTGGCGCTGCGTTCCGTAAAAAACCAGG
This sequence comes from Terriglobia bacterium, assembly GCA_035516075.1. Classification (GTDB taxonomy): domain Bacteria; phylum Acidobacteriota; class Terriglobia; order UBA7540; family UBA7540; genus Gp13-AA77. The sequence continues at coordinate 3,995 of DATJAQ010000040.1, forward strand.
CTCACCCCGGGATATACGTCGGAGTACGTCACTCTCGCGTAGTTGGGAACATTCGTCATCCAGCGCGCCGAAGCGCGGCCCAGAAAATAATTGGTTTTCCCGGGAAGTTCGTCCCCGCCCGATACGCGCGCGGCCGCGTTGGCGCCCACGAAACTGAGCGCCACGCCCTCAAGCCGAGTGCCGCCGGGCCTCGTCGCGGCCGGCGCAGGTGCGTTCAGCGCCAGGGCCGCCTCGTTGGAGGTCAAAAATAGCGTGTAGCCGAGCCCGCGCGAAAGATAGAGCACGCGCGCGTCGCTCTGCCCGGCGTTCCGCTCGAAAGCAAGCGGAAGACGGCTGTACTGGCTCGCCAGCCGAGATCTCGCTGCAGGCGCGGATGGCGGCGCGGAGGTCTGAGCGCCGGCCTTGGCAAAGCTCCGCTCGCTCCGAGCTGCCTGCCCGGGATCCAGGGTCTTGCTCTGAGAGAACATCGTCTGGGCCAGCCCCACGAACAGGCCAGTCCCGAGCAGTAACGCCAGGAAACGATCAGAGACGGCAACGCGGCGCATAGTGCCTTTCCTCCAAAATCGGATTGTCGAAAATTTTAGACAGCCGGCCGCAAACTTCTCACCGCTAGGCGAAACTTCACCGGTGCTTTTGGACTGATGAACCAGAGATGGGAACTAGCGCGTGAGTGAGATTGCGGCGCGACAAATCCCCCCCCGCCGGAACATCCGAACGAACTCCTCAGGGCCCCCAAGGCCAGCTTTGGCTGAGTGCCCCTAAGCCGACCGGCGACGACGGCGCAGGTATCCGCCCAGACCCACCAAGCCCGAACCGAGGAGGAACAGCGAGCCGGGCTCTGGAGTCGGCGCGGCCGAGGATGTCGTCCACTGGGTGATAACGTACGACAAAGTCGACTTACCGTTGTGGCCAGTCAACGCGATCTGCTGTTCCAGCGTGGCGGAAAGAGCATTCAAATCCGTCGTGTTGCCCGTCACAAGCCCACCCGACTGCGCGAAGGCCGTGGCGCCATCCGCCCCGATCGTGTTGATCACCGACACCGTGCCGCCCGCGTAGGTGCCGTAGCCATAGATCGTCGCGATAAGACTCGCAATCGAACTACCCACGTCCGAGGCGACGCTCACCGTGTAAGTGATATCGGATTCGAGCGCTTGGCCGGGACCTACCAGCCAGGGCGCCTCGAATAGCAGGCCCAAGCCGTTCGGGTCCACCGTAATGTCATCGGCCGAAACCGCCGCCATGCCCATGGACGAGCTCGAATACGAAAAGTTGCTGAAGGTCAGGGACCCGACCGTGCAACTGCCGCCGCTCATGTACGATGCCAGGGAGCCGGCCGAACAACCGCTCGCAACTCCCAAAGACGATGCACCCAGTACCAAGGCTGACAGCAGGACCAACCTTCTTACAACCATCCCACGCCTCCCCCTTTGGCTTTTTTAGCCATCAATCCAATCAGCGCCGGCTCGTGGGCGAGCCCCAAAACACCCGTGCGCCACACACAAATCCGCTCGCCGCTGGACTCCGTTCCCCAGTAACTCCATTAAACGAATACCCCGATTTCATGCCAGTGTCAAGCGAAAAATCATGATCACAAAGGTATGGGTAATACTGCGACGGTAACGAAATCGCGCGCAATCCCCCCCAACTCCCCGCCAAGCTCAACGCCGGCTGTGCCTTATTCTCCCTGCAGCGGATTTGCGGGGCCGCGCCCGGAGCGCCGCCCCAGCGCTCGATCCCAGCCGCGCCAGATGCGGATCTTGTGTTACAGTCCTCCAGTCTCCGTGTTGCGAACACTGTGGGAAACGACACGTAGGAGGCCCGGCAGCCCATGCGATTAGCGCGCGGTAACACGAATTCCATGCCGTGGTGGGCTGTGGCGATCGCCGGCTCGGCAGCGGCGCTACTCGTGCCCGCGACGCCAGTGCCGCAGGCCGCTCCGGCCGCAACAAACCGTTCCGCGCGCCCCCTCCCGGGACTCGAAGCACCCGTCCAGGTTGACTTCGACCACCTCGGCATCCCGCACATTTACGCCCGCTCGGCGCCCGATGCTTACCGGGCTCTCGGTTATCTTCACGCCCGCGATCGCCTGTTCCAGATGGAGGTATACCGGCGCCGCGGCTCCGGCACGCTCGCCGAGATGCTCGGTCCGTCCCAGTTGGACGACGATATCTTCATCCGTCAACTCGGCCTCCGGCGCAGTGCGGAGGCCATCTGGAGGAGTCCGCGCCTCAACGCCGCAGTGCGCGCCGAATTCCAGGCTTACTGCGACGGCGTGAACGCGCGCCTGGCCGAGCTGGGCGACGCTATTCCCTCGGCCTTCCGCCAGCTTGGCCTGAAGCCGGCGCCCTGGACCCCCGTCGATGCCCTCGTCTTCGCACGCTACATGGCATGGGACCAATCGGGCACCGACACCGACGTCTGGATGGGCATGCTGGTTGAGAAGCTGGGCCTCGATACGGTCAACGAACTCTTCCCGCTCGACCGTCCCTACGAAGTCCCCACCGTGCCGGCTAGCGCTCTAGCCCAGCCTCCCGCCGGCGGCGAGCTCCCCGAGGCGGCCGGCGCGGCCCGCGGGCGCGGCGAAACTCCGCCCCGCTTTCCCTCGGGCTTCGACCAGGCCGCGCGCGAACTTCATGCCCACTTCGCCGGCCAGCGCTTCGCGAGCCCCTTCGCCTTCGGCAGCAACAACTGGGCCATCGACGGCCACAAGTCGGCCACCGGAAAGCCGATCCTGGCCAACGACCCCCACCTCGGGCTTTCGCTGCCCTCCATCTGGTACACCGCGCATCTGGTGGCGCCCGGCCTCGACGTGATCGGCGTAACGTTCCCCGGGTTTCCCTACGCCGTCATCGGCCACAACGAGCGCGTGGCTTGGGGCCTCACCAACCTGCAGTCCGACCAGGTCGATTACTTCATCGAGAAGACGGAGGTTGGCCACCCGGGTCAGTACCTCTATCAGGGCGAGTGGCGGCCACTCGAGCGGCGGGAAGAAGACATCGCGGTGCGCGGGGCGAAGCCGTATCACTTGCTGGTGGAATCCACCGTGCACGGGCCCCTCGTTACCGTCCACGGCGCGCGCCTGGCGCTCGATTGGACGGGCCTCGAACCCAGCTTCGAGGTGCTTTCCTTCCGGCGCATGAACCGTGCGCGTAACCTGGCCGACTTTCACGCCGCCCTGCGGGACCTGGCCGTGCCGGCCCTCAACGTGATCTACGCCGACACCGACGGCAACATCGCCATCGCCCCGCACGGGCGGCTGCCGCTCCGCAAGCGGGGCCTGGGCCGCTGGCCGGTGGACGGCGCCTCGGGCGACTTCGATTGGCTGGGGTTCATCCCGGACGATCGCCTGCCCTTCGCGCTCAACCCGCCCGAGCACTTCCTGGCCTCGGCTAATGGTAGGCCTACTCCTGTAGGCTATCCCTATTACCTGGGCTGGATGTGGGACCCCAGCTACCGCACCCGGCGCATCCACGAACTCCTGCGCACGCACCAGCACATCAGCGTGGCCGACATGGAGCGCTTCCAGATGGACGCGCACGACGCGGCCGCTGAGGCCTTCGTGCCCGTGCTGGTGGCCGCCTACGACCGCCGTCCCTTCGGCGGCGAGCGGGTGCGCGAGGCCATCCACGAGCTTCGCCGCTGGAACTTCGAGGCGCGGCCCGACAGCGTGGCCGAGACCGTCTGGGCGGCGTGGTTCGAGACGTTCCGTCAAGCTGTCTGGCAGAACCATTTCGACGCCGCCGGTGTGGAGCCCTGGACGGGCGGCTGGGGCTTTGCCGGCTCCAACGAGCGCCAGCCCGAGCTCGAGGTGCTCGAGTTCCTCACGCGTGAAGTCCCGGATTCGCCGTGGTTCGACGACGAGCGCACCCCCGTGCGCGAAAGCCGCGACGACGTGCTGCGCTCGAGTTTCGCCGCCGCCGTAGAGGCGCTCACCCGCCAGCGCGGCGCGGATATGCGGCAGTGGTTCTGGGGCAAGACCAATGTGTTGCGCCTGCACTCGCTCACCGGCGTCGCCGCCCTCGATCGCGGCGACATAGCGGTGCCGGGCGATGAGTTCACGCTTGGCCCCGGCGCAAACGGCGGCGAGGTGACCGGCGGCGCCTCCTGGCGCATGGTGGTGGATCTTGGCGACCTGGAGAACAGTGCCGGCATGTATCCGGGCGGCCAAAGCGAAGATCCGGCCAGCCCCCACTACGACGACCAGATGAAACCGTGGGCCGAGGGCCACTACCTGCCGCTCCCCTTCCCCGGGAAGCCCGGCACCCTCCCGCCCGGGCAGACCGAGTCGGTCCTGGTCCTCACGCCCGAGCACCCGTGAGGCTGCCCAGCTCGGCCGGCCGTGCGCCAACGGATCTGCCGACTTCCGACGGCTGACTGCCAACTGGCGACCGCAGACCGCTGACTGCCTCCTGAGGATCCGGCCCGTTCTGGCTTTGGCATTTTGGGGCATTTCGTTCAACGGTTTTACTTGACGCCGCTTAAGCGATTCTCAATGTTCTCATCTTGGCTATGTGTAAGATTTACAATCGCTTGATCCCATTGATTTCATGTAACTTACCCGATTCTCATTTTTCTCACTTTGGCTTTGTGTAACTTTTACAACTCCATCATTCTAAAAGACATTCCGGCTTTGGCACGGCCTCCCGAATTTCGTATCTCATTCATTCTAAGGCACATTAGGGCTTTGCATGATATGGGGTGGGGGGTACCCTGCCTGCACCGATGGCCGAGCCCTCGGGAGCGCAGAAAGCCGAGCCTATCACCTCTGGTTTCAATAACATACTGAGCTTGTTGCCATATCATCAGCGTTTTCAATCACTTGATCGCATTTCGGATCTTTGAGACGCTCCAGCTGTGACTTATCACCCTTTGTTTCAACAAGATGGTTGGTTATTGGGTCTATCATGCGTGTTTTCAATAGCTTGGTTGGTTCGAGCGGATTCCAAAAATGGAATATCAATGCTTTCAATAAGTTGGTAGGTTCGTTCGTAACATTTTGAATTTTCGTCGGCACCGCGCCTGCGGCCCATCCGACCCTCCTCCCGCCCCGGAACCCATTTCGCCGAGAGGGCCATCGATTCTGAGCCCCTTAAAACATCTAACGCATTTGGTTTCAGTGACATGACGGGATAAAAGCTCTATCATTCTTGTTTTCAATAAGTTGACGGGTTCGGACGAATTCCAAAAATGGAATCACTGTGTTTTCAATAAGTTGACGGGTTCGTTCGTAACATTTTAAATTTTCGCGAGTGCCAACCGACCGCGCCCGCGAGGGTGCGACCGGGGGCACCCCAGACCACTGACCATTGACTACGATCCGCGAACTACGATCTGCGAACAACGACCTACCTCCAAACAGCGCCCCGCGACGGACAACTGACAACAGACCCCTGCCTCCCGTCCAAATTGAGACAATAACCGTATCATTACTCAGGCGCAGAAGTCAAGCGAAAAGCGTGGCCGCCCTTCTTGCCTCCGCTTCTATTTCGCTGAAACCAGGCCGCCGGGCCACGCCAGAAGACAATCTCAGGGCACCCCAAGGGGCGCCCGTACAACGTGGCCCGTCGCCGACTTACTCGCGAGCCTTGCTGGGCTCGGCGCCCCTGTGCTAGCCTCGGTCTTCGAGTTCAGCAATGATCATTTCCCACTTTCCCGCCATGGTGCTCTTTGCGTTCCTGGTCTCGGTGGTGTTTGGCACCATTGCCAAAGACACTAACCGCGAACGGGTGCTCTACGCCCTGAAATCGTTCGCCCTGTTTGTGGGCATTGCCATCGCAATCGGATGGCTCATGTATCCCTTCCCCCGGCCCTAATCCGGCGTAGCCGGAACCCAACAGGAAGTCAACCGTCGAGAGTCGAAAGTCAAGAGTTGGACGCTCTCAAAATCTCGTTCCAAAGGGCATAAACAAAGGGCCAAGCCGATGTGGCCCCAGATATCGTGCCAGAAAAGCGCAGAATCCTGCGACCAGGGTTCTAAGCGCGCGCCAGCCTCTCCCGGTTAGCGGCTCGCGGCCGGCCTCCTGCCAACTTCAATGTTTCTCTCGAGAGTGCGCGAGCTGCAATCAGTTACTGGCTGCCTGGCGCCATTGACCCAATATGCCAATGAATCAATCGGAGAATCCGATGAATGAAGCGGCCCGTCGCCCCCAAGGCAGTGTAGAATCAGGGGCGCGACAATCCGGGCCCGGGAGACCGCATCACCGAGCGCCCAGGCGCCACCGCCGATGAACGCACCCGTCCCCACCGATCGCCGCCTCGACAAGCTCATTCACCTTCTGGTGGAGAACGCCACCGTGATAGTGCCGGGGCCGAAGATTTCCTCCGAGATCGGCGTGCCCCGCTCCACCGTTTGGGACTGGATCGAGAAGTTGCGCGCGCTGGGCGTGGAGATCAAGGGCCATCACGGAACGGGCTATCAGCTTGCCAGGCTCCCGGACCTGTTGACGCCGGGCCTGCTGAGCGCCGAGCTTGGCGAGAGCGAGATTGGGCACAAGATCGTGCACTATTTCCGGATCGACTCCACCAACAAGGTGGCGCTGCGCCTGGCCGCTGAAGGCGCCGCCCACGGCACGGTGGTGCTGGCGGAGGAGCAAACGGCCGGCCGCGGACGCTTCGGGCGCACCTGGTACTCGGAGCGTTCGAGCGGCATTTACGCCTCGGTCATTCTGCGTCCGCCGCTGGCGCCCGCGGTGGCGCCCGCCCTCACGTTGATGGCCGGCGTGGCCGCCCAGGCGGCGGTGGAGCGCTCCACCGGCCTCACGCCCGACATTCGCTGGCCCAACGACCTGTTGTTGAACGGCAAGAAGCTCTGCGGGATTCTCACCGAGATGAGCGCGGAAATCGACCGGCTGCACGCGGTGGTGATCGGGATCGGAATCAACGTGAACCATCGGGCCATCCCCGATGAGCTTCGGGAGATCGCCACCTCGCTGCGGCTGGAGGGCGGCAAGGTCTACGCGCGCGCGCAGATTCTGGCCGCGCTGCTGCGCGAGTTGGAGAAGGAATATCGCCTGCTGCTGGCGGAGGGCAGTGCGGCGATTGTGAAGCGCTGGAGCGCCGTCTCCAGCTACGCGCGCGACAAGCGCATCCGCGTGCTGACGAGCGCGGGCAGCTTCGAGGCCATCACGGCGGGCCTGGAGCCCGGCGGCGCCCTGCGCGTGCGCCGCGAAGACGGCCGCGAAGAGGCGCTGGTGGCGGGCGAGATTGTGGAAGTAAAATGACGGAGGCAGGAGACAGAAGGCAGGAGACAGAATTCAGGAGTCAGGAGACAGAAGGCAGGATTCAGGAGACAGAAGGCAGTCCAACAATTGGTTGCGTACAACGAATGGTTCGAGCGCAAGGTAAAAGGCAGCCTTGCGGCGGCCGAGGACGGCGAGACGGTCCCCGACGAAGAGGTAAGGACCTGGCTTGAACAGAAAGCAGGAGACACGACCGGGAACATGTCTCCTGACTCCTGTCTTCTGTCTTGTGACTTCTGCGCTGTTGCCTAGCCTATGCTGCTAGTCATCGACGTCGGCAACACCAACACGGTGCTCGGAGTCTTCGCGGGCGACGAGTTGCGCGCCCATTGGCGGCTCACCACCAACCGCGAGCAGACGGCGGACGAGTATGGCATCCTGATCCGAAACCTGTTCGCGCTCGAGGGCCTCGAGCCGCGCCTCATCACCGGAATGATGATCGCCAGCGTCGTGCCCCCGCTCAACGGGCTTCTGGAGGAGATGGCGCAGAAGTACTTCGGCATCAAAGCCCTGTTCCTCGAGCCCGGAACTCGCACCGGCATGGCCATCCACTACGACAATCCCCAGGAAGTGGGCGCGGACCGCATCGCCGACGCAGTGGCGGCTTTCGCGAAGTACGGCGGCCCCTGCGTGATCGTCGATTTTGGCACGGCCATCACCTTCGACGCCGTGTCGAAAAACGGCGAATACCTGGGCGGCATCATCTGTCCCGGCCTCGGCATCGCGGCCGAGGCGCTGTTCGCGCGCGCCGCCCGCCTGCCCCGGGTGGAAATCCGCGAGCCCGAGCGCGTGATCGGCACCAACACGGTGGCCAGCATGCAATCGGGGCTGTTCTACGGGGCGGTGAGCCTGGTGGACGGCATTCTGGAACGCCTCATCGGCGTGCTCGGCGCCGGCACCCGCGTGGTGGCCACCGGGGGCCAGGCTTCGCTGGTGGCGGGGGCCTCGCGCTACAAGCCGCCGGTGGACCCTTGGCTCACGCTCGATGGGCTGCGGCTCATTTACCAGAGAAACGCCGCCGAAGCGGCAGGAGCGGGCGTCAAGGCCAAAAAGAAGGCGCCGGCCCTGCGCCCGGCGCCCGGCGCCAAGCGTTGAACGGTCGGGCGCTGCGGCCGCGCCCGGCCGCCGGCCAGCGCAAAGCCGCCATGTCAAGTGGAAAACTACTTCGAGTATTTCACCGAGATTGAAGAATGCTTTCGCCGCTGCCGGGGCACGGCCACCCTGCTGTCCACCCTCGATTGGGCGCTGATCGACGCCTGGAAGGAAGCCGGCATCCCGCTCGGCGCCGTGCGGACGGGCATTGAGCGCGCCTTTGAAAAACACGCGCGTCGGCCGGCCCGCTTCCGCAAGATCAATGCCCTCGCCTACTGTACCCAGAGCGTGCTGGAGGCCGCTGAGGAGATGAAGCCCGGCGCCCAGGACCAGGCGCGCCGCCCCTCGTCCCGGGGCGCAGACCCAGCGCCTTTCACCCTCGATCAGCTCCAGTCCTACTTTCAGGGTAACGCCGAGGCCCTGCGCAAAGCGGCCCGGAATTGCCTCCACCGGAGCACGGCACCCACTGAGCAGGTGCTGGCCCAGGATCTCCAAGAGGCCGCGGCCGCGCTCGAGGCGCTGGCCATCGGGACCCGCGAGGCGCCCGCCGACGTCCAACCGCTCGAACGCCAACTCGCGGCGCTCGAAGAGAAGCTGGCGGCTGCCGTCACCCGCGCCTGCCCGGCGGAGCGGCTGGTCGAGCTGCGTCGCGACGTGGAACGCGGCGTGGCGCCCTACCGCAGCAAGATGGGCGGGGCGCAGCTCGAGGCCCTCGACCGCCAGTTTTTGAAGCGCAGCCTTTACGAACATTACGGCGTCCCGCGCCTCAGCCTGTTTTACCTGGGGGCTTAGCGGCGCGGCCGGGATTGCGACGATGGACAACGAGGCGCTTTCGCGGTTCGAGCTCACCGCGCAAAAGCTCGTGTATGGCGGGGGCGCGCTGGGCTACCACGCGGGGCATACGGTGCTCGTGGCGGGCGTGCTCCCCGGCGAGCGCGTCGAGGCGGAAGCGCTGCGCCAGGCGAAGGGCGTTGTCCATGCACGCCTGCGGCGCGTGATCGAGCCCTCGGCGGAGCGCACCGCGCCACCCTGCCCCTACTTCGGCCGCTGCGGCGGCTGCCATTACCAGCACCTGGAGGCGACCCGCCAAAGCGAGGTCAAGCGCGAGATTCTACGCGAGACCCTGCAGCGAATCGGCCGCATTGAATGGCCCGGCGAAATCGCCGTTCACGCTGCGGACCCCTGGCACTACCGCAATCAGGTGCGGCTGCAGCTCGGCCGCCGCGACGATGGGCAGGCGGCCCTCGGATTCTTTGAGGCCAACTCGCATCGCCTGGCGCCCATCGACGCGTGCCTGATCTGCTCGCCTCGCCTCAACGCGATCCTCGGCGAACTTGGCGGCGCGCAGTGGATGGCGCGCCTCCAAGGCTGCAGCGAACTGGTACTTCTCGCCGACCAGGAGGACGAGCAGGTGATGCTGACGCTCTACGGCGCCGGCTTTGCGGACGCTGAAAAGCTGGCCGGCGAGTGCATGGCGTCGTTGCCCGGTGTGGTGGGCGTACGCCTGGAGCCCGGCGCTCCGCGCCCAACGCCACCGCTCGCGCGGCCGGCCCGCCCCTTGGCGCGGCGGGGGCCTGGCGCCGAGATCCTGAGCTTCGGAAAGCCGCGGCTGCGTTACCGCGTGGGCGGCTACGAGTATGAAATCACTCCGGGCTCCTTCTTTCAGGCGTCACGCTTCCTCTTACCGCAATTCGTGAACGCACTCACGAGCTACGAGGGGCGCGCGCGAAGCTTGGCTCTTGATCTTCACGCGGGAGTCGGTTTGTTCACCCTGCCTCTCGCCCACCGCTTCCACCAGGTGGCGGCAGTGGAAGCCCACCCCCAGGCCGCGGCGGATTTGGCGCACAACGTCCGCTGCCTGGGCAACCCCAGGGCGCGGGCGGTGGCCACCACTGCGGCCGAATTCCTGCGCCGGTACGCGCAGGCGGCGCCCGACCTAGTGGTGGTGGATCCTCCGCGCGCCGGCGTGGACGCCAGCGCCCTTCAGCGCCTGGCTGAGATCGCCCCCGCGTGTATCCACTATGCGTCGTGCCACCCGCCGGCCCTGGCGCGCGACCTGGCCCTGCTCCTCGGGCGCGGCTACCGGCTGGAATCGATGGAGATGTTCGACCTGTTCCCTCAAACGTTTCACATCGAGGCGGTGGCGAAGCTTTATCGGGCGTGATGAGCAGACCAGAACGTGCCGAGAGGCCGGGGCGGGGCGGTCGAAACGCAGCCCGATGCCGGATACTACGGGCAAGCCAGCCCGGACGCGGGATGGTAGCCGTTCAATTGGGCCTCCCGCTGCTTGAGCAATTCGCCCTGAGCGGTCCGGCGGTACCAGCGGCTGCCGGGGCAGTGGTAGACCTTCGATTTCGAGTTTGCCCAAACCTCGATATTCGGATCGCCCGGGAACTTGCGCGACGGCGGCGCTGCCCGCTTCGCGGCACGACCGGCTGCCGGCCCAGTGGGTATAGAGGCCGGGGGACCCGCGGCTTCTTGTTTTTGCGGCAGGGGAGTCTGGATCGCACCGGCGCGGGGCGCAACGGCTGCGGTCCCCTCGTGATGCCTGCGCCAGCCGAGCACCAGCCCGAGCACCAGCACGAGCGTGAAGGCGGCGAGCCCCAGCGATCGGATCCGGAAGAGCGATCTCCATCGCGAACCACCAAGCTCAGCACGCGCCCGCTCGAGTGCGGCGCGCAGTTCCTCGCAGTTTCCGTATCGTTGTTGGGGGTCCTTTTCGAGGCATTTGGTCACGATGGCTCGCACCGACACGGGCAGGCCCGGCGGCAGGGCGGGCGGCTCCTCCACCATAATCGCCAGGCTCAGTTCGAAGGGCGTTTCGCCCTGGAACGGGAGCCGGCCGCACAGGGTTTCGTAGAGGAGCGCACCGAGCGACCAGAGGTCGCTCCGCACGTCGGCCGGTTTGCCCCGAAGCACCTCCGGGGCCATGTAGCAAAGGGTCCCGGCGAGCCCGCCGAGATCCGTCAGCGATTGGCGGGACTTGGACACGGATTCGATCGCCAGGCTCCCGAGCCGGCGCGCCAAGCCGAAGTCCAGGAGCTTGGCCTCGCTCCCGGGGGTGATCATCACGTTGGAGGCTTTCAAATCGCGATGAACGATGCCGCGGCCGTGGGCGTGCGCCAGAGCACCCGCCATCTGCACGGCGTAAGAAAGAGCCGTGGCCACAGGCAGGGGTCCGTCGCGCAGAATTTCGCCCAGGCTGCGCCCTTCGACATACTCCATGGCGAAGTAACCGAGACCCTCTTCTTCGCCGATGTCGTAAAGCGCGCAGATATTCGGATGGTTCAGGGCCGAGACGGCGCGCGCCTCCCGCAACAGCCGGCCCCAGGCCTCCGGGTCTTCCTCGATGCGTGCGTGCAGGATCTTGACGGCCACTTTGCGGTGCAGGCGGATGTCCTCGCCGCGAAACACGGTGCCGAACGCGCCTTCGCCCAGTTGTTCTTCGATCCGGTAGTGGCCGAAGATGTCGCCGGGAGCAGGCATTTTTAGAATCACCTGGGTGTAATTGTACTAGTCTTTGGTGTGTGCTTGGGACCCTGACGGTCGCAGGAACAGCCTGGGCGGCCGAGATCCGGCCGCGCGCCGATCCGCGGCGGACCTCTGCTCACCGGTCGTGACTTTTGAATTCAGGCTCCAGCCCGAAGCCATCGCGTCAGGATGCCGGCGATCAGAGCCGGCGGCTGGGCAGCCCCGCCATCTATGTCGCGGCCGCCTTCGCGATCGGCATCGCTGGCGCGGGGTCGCCGCAAGCCAGCGAAGCCACCGCGGTGCGGGCGATTCCCGAGCTCATGCTCGCCTCCGCGGCATGCGTGCTGGTAGGCGCAGCGCTGGTCCGCGCTAAACGCGAGAACTGGGCCGCGGCCGCGGTACTCGCCGGCTTCGTGCTGGCCGGCGCAACGGCTTCGCTGCTTTTCGCCTTCCGGTTCCCGCCCCGTCACCTCAGCCATCTCGAATCGTGGGGGATCGATCTAAGCCGCCCGGTCGAACTTCAGGGACACCTGCTCTCGGATCCGGTCCCCACCCCGTCAGGTCTGCAGTTCGACATCGAGGCCACCCAGATTGCCCAAGCCGCCGCGAACGGCCCTCCGTCGACATTCTCGGTCAATGGAAAGCTGCGCCTTCGGCTGGCGGCAGACGCCGCCCGCGACGAGACGATCTCGAGCGAATCTCCAACTCTGCATCAGGGCGACAGCATCGAAGCCGCGCTGCAATTGCGGCGCCCGCGCGTCTACGCCAACCCCGGAAGCTTCGATTTTAGGCAAAGGGCCGCGTCGATTGAGGACCTCTTCTGGGAGGGAAGCATCGAGGGCGCCGGGCATTTCCGCAAGCTGCCCCTCGCGCCCGCACCGGGCCCGGGACGTTTCGCGGAGGCGGCCCGACGCACGGTGCGGCACGCCATCGACCGCCTCTATCCCCCGTGGTCTCCCGAAGGGCGCGACGGTGCGGTGCTCAAGGCGATCCTGCTCGGAGACCGTTCGTCGCTCGACTCCGCCACCCTCGACCACTTCCGCTCCACCGGCCTCTATCATCTGCTGGTCATCGCCGGCTTGCACGTGGGATTGATCGCGGCCCTGGTGCTGGGACTGCTGCGCCTTCTCGGGCTTCGCCGAAGGTGGCGCCACGCGCTGCTGCTGGTGGCTCTCCTCGGCTACGCCTTTCTGGTCGAACAGCGCGCCCCGACCGTAAGGGCAACGCTGATGCTGGTAGCCTTTATCGTGGCCCAACTTCTCGACCGCGATTACACGGCGCTGAACTCGGTTGGCCTGGCCGCCCTGCTCCTATTGCTGGCCCGGCCTGCCTGGTTGTTCGAAACAGGGTTCCAACTTTCCTTTTCGGCCGCTCTCCTGATCGTGGGTCTCGCCGGGCCCCTGCTGAACTTGACGATTGAGCCCTACCGCCGCGCGCTTCGGCATCTGGACGTCGTGGAGCAGGACGCTGCGCTCCCGCCCCGCACCGCCCAATTCCGGTTGGACCTGCGAATGCTCATCGGGTTTCTTCGGCGGCGTTTCCGCCTCCTCGGCCGCCGTCCGGAAGCCGCGCGGAGGCTCGTCATCTGGCCGCTGGATGTAACCTTTCGGCTGGCAGACCTGGTGCTGCTTTCGGCCGTACTCCAAATCGGGCTGCTGCTGCCGATGGCCGAGACCTTTCACCGCGTGACGCTTGCCGGCGTGGGGCTGAACGCTCTGGCCGTGCCCCTCATGGCCGTGCTCCTCGCCGTCGCCATACCCACCGTCGCGCTGGCCACCGTGGCGCCAGCCTGGGCCGCGTGGCCTGCCAAGGGCCTGGCAAAAATCTTCGCTGCGCTTTTCTCGATCGCCGAGGCGCCGCACCTTCCCGCGTGGCTCTCGTACCGTGTCCCGTCGCCGCCTGCCGTGGTGGCCGCAGGATTTGCGCTCGCGTTACTCGCTGCGGCCTTGACTCTTCGCCGAAGCCGCGCCGGCTTTCTGCTCTCCTCCTTTGGGTTCGCCGCACTGGCCCTGCTCGTGGCGACTGCTCCTTTCGCCCCGCGCCTTCCGGCGGGCGCCTTGGAGCTCACTTCGCTCGACTGCGGCGGCGGCCTGGCAACCTTGCTGGTGCTGCCGGATCGGTCCACAGTGTTGATCGGGGCGGGCGGAGCCTGGCGCCGCGGGCCCCCCGGCTTCGCCTATGCGCAGCGTTGGGACCCGGGGGAAAACGTCGTCTCGCCGTATTTGTGGTTTCGCGGCATGAAGACCCTTGACATCCTCCTGGTTATCGACTTCCACGAAGGCAGCCTCGAGGGCGTCAGGGCCATTCTCCAGGATTTCCAGGTGCGCGAACTCTGGTACGGGGCGGGCGGGCCAACTCGACAGACGGACTACACGCCGAAGGAGTTGGACCCGATTCTCGGCGAAGCTCGCCGTCGCGGGGTCCGTCTGCGAACCCTGGCGGCGGGAGACAGGCTCAGGCTCGGCGGCGCCGAGCTTCGGCTGGTGCGGACAGCTTCGAGCACCGGAAGTCCAAGCCTCGCGGTCAGCGGCGCCGTCGTGCTGCGGGTCGAGTCCGGCGAAAACACCGCCCTCGTCGCGAGTAGAATGTCGAGCGCAGCCAGCATGCGGCTCGCGCAGTCCGGCGCGGAGATTCGCAGCCGTGTTTTTACGGGCGATCGTTCCTCCCTCGACTCAGCCGCGGGCCTGAGCCTGCTCCAGAGGGTTTTGCCGCAGGTTGTGGTCTTAGCCGGCAGCCGGGCCCGCGGCGACGATTCGGCAGGTCTCGCCAGCCGCTTTCAACTGCCGACTGGCGCCGGTCGATTATTTCAGACCGACCGCGACGGGGCGGTTACCGTCGAGATGAGGGGCTCGTCGCTCGAAGTTCGGACTTTTCGCGGCGACCGGCTAAGGCTGCGGTGACGGATTGCCTGTGCCGGCCGGCGAATCGCTTCCGTGGGCGGGCGGGAGGGCGCCCGGAGCGGGGGATGCTGCAACGGGCGGAACTTCGGTGACGGATTGGAGGGTTCCCGTAAGGGTTCCTACCGAGATCATCGCCTTGATGCGCAGGGGGAGGCGCTGGTCGTCGTCGCTGATCCAGATCAACATCCGGCCCTTGCGCTTGTAAAGGCTGCCGAAAACGGTGGGCTCCATCCGGAAGGCGTAGCGGCGGCCGAGTGGCGTATCAATCTGTTCGCGGGCTTGCACCTCCACGGTCACTTCGCGGGTTTGGGAGCCGTCATTGACCGGGACCAGAACCCGGTCACCCACGTGCAGGGTCTGATTGCGAAGGTAGTAGAACGCGGTCACCACGTCTTCAGTACAGGACGAGATCGGGTTCTCATCGTGTTTGACCGGATGTCCCGGCTTGGCGAGATCAGCCTCATCGAGAATCGCGAGCTTCCGAGTGCTGTCGAAGACAATCTGGGTCTGCTTGTGGCGGCGTCCTTCGAGCACTCGCTTTGAAATCCCCTCGGAGCACAGGGTTCCGGGATTGAAGCGGGAGCGATATTCGTCGTCAAGATCGTAGAGAAGCGAAACGAATCCGCGCGAGCGGACCGTGGTAACGAGCTGAAAGTCGTCCTGAGGACCGGTCGCGGTGCGCTGAAGCGTGGCCGTTAGCTCTCCGGCCTGAAAGACCGACCAGGTCACCGAGTAGGTCAGCTTTTCACCCGGGGCAAACGGGTGCGGAGGACCCTCGCCTTCGTTGGCCGCGAGCGTGAACGCGGCCGCGATGGCCATGATCGCCATCAGCGTTCCGCGGCGCCAGAGGATAGGCATACCGTTGACTTAGACGCTGCTCCAAATCCGAAAGGAAGCCCGGAGACTTTCACCTTAGCATGAGCAGCATTTTCAACGCGACGAGGCAGAGACCGGCGACATAGCCCAGGGCCGCCTCATACTCGCGGTTTTTTCGATAACGGGACCAGCTAAAATGCGCGTCCGAGGCAGGCGGGATGGCGAGTCGCGGGAATAGGAGCGGCACTCTCTCCGCGTAGTCTTCGTAAGCCTTTCCGAATTTCTGGCTCAGGAATCGCGCCTCGCGCCTGATCACGGGCACGTAGACGAGAACAAGCAAGGCTGCGAACGCTGCCGCCATCTCGATCGAGCGCCCGGCCAGTGCGAACCCGGCGCCGATCAGGGTGCTTCCGAGATAGAGCGGGTTGCGCGTGAGAGCGTAGGGCCCGGCGGTTGCCAGGATCGATCCTTTTTCAAGGTATCCCGCCGCCCACGCCCGCAACCCAACCCCCGCCAGCGCCACCGCACCCCCCACGATGAGCAGCCGCGGAGTGGGCTGTGCAAACACCAGATAAGCCGCGCTCAGCGCGAACCCCAGGGGCACGCGCCAGCGGGCGGCCCAAGCGGAGTAGACACCCTGTCTAAGCCCCATCGGCGGCCGCCAGGCGTTTTTGAATCGCAGAGCGCACGTCTTCAAGCTTCAAATCGTCCATATAAACCGCGCGCTTCGCCTGGCCGGAGCGCCAATGCGCGTGCCCGCGCCCTGCCGATTCCCGCTTCCGGAGCGCGACGTCCGCCGGAGCGAAGGGTCCGTTGCGGGCGGGATCGGTGGGCCCGTAAAGGGCCACGATGGGCGTGCCCACCGCGCCCGCAAGATGCACCGGTCCGGTGTCACCGCCCACCACCAGGTTTGCCCGGCGCACCAGCGCGATGTAGTCGATCAGCGTTGAGGGAAAGTACGCCGCCCGAGGACTTTGGGCCCGCGCCAGGATTCCGCGGATCATCGCCTCCTCGTCCCCTGACCCCGTGAGGACTACGGACAAGTCCTCGTCTTGAGCCAGCTCGCGCACCAGCTCGGCATAGCGCTCGGGCGGCCAGCGCTTGCTCGTCCAGCCGGCCCCCGGGTTGATCACCACGAACTTCGGCGTCCCCAGCGCTGCCAGGCGCTCCTCAACGCGGAGCTCGGCAGCCTCGGAGCGCGGAAGCGGGAACTGCCACTCCGCGCGCGGCACCCGACGCGTGCCCAGCCGTTCCACAAGGGCAAGATTCTCTTCGATTACGTGGCGGCGATCCGCCGCTTCGACGCGCTCGGTATACAGGACGCCGGCCAGCCTCTCTCGCAGCCACCGTCCGCCGAAACCCACCCGCCGCGTGGCGCCGCTCAGGCGGGCCAGCGCCGCCGATTTTACGAGGCCCTGGAAATCTACCGCGACATCCGCGCGCGGATGACGGAGTTCCGAAAGCCCGCCCCGAGCCTCGCGAAGCGTGCCCGCAGAGGTCGGTCGCCTTCGCCACCCAAGGGTGTCGAGGCTCACCACGCGTTGTACGAAGGGATTGCCATCCAGCAGCGCTGCAAATCGGCTTTCGATCGCCCAAGTGATTTCAGCCTCGGGGAAGCTCTGCCCGAGCGCCGCCACCGCGGGAAGGGCGTGCACAATGTCTCCGATCGAGCTCAGGCGGACGACGAGAATCCGGGGCATCCCGTTCGCGAGTCCTCTATCCTCGGCGATGAAATCCTGTGCGCGCCGTCTGCGCCCTCAGAATCAGGGCCGCTCGGCAATATTTTTTAGCAAATCGCGCGTGGAGTGACTCTTGGCGTCACCGACGATGCGCACTTCCCCGCCGAGCCGGCGCATCACCTCGCGCTCGGGCACGTTGCCTTCGGTGTAGTCCGTTCCTTTGCAGTGGACGGCGGGCCGCAACTCGGTAAGTACGCCTTCGGCGGAGAGCTCGTCAAAAATGACGGCGTAATCCACCGCGCCGAGTGCGGCTACCACTTCGGCCCGGGCCTGGGCGCTCATGAGTGGCCGGCCAGGTCCCTTGAGAGCCCGCACACTCTCATCCCCGTTGACGCCCACCACCAGCACGTCACCTTCAGCGCGCGCACCCTCGAGATATCTCACGTGCCCCACGTGCAACACGTCGAAACAGCCGTTGGCGAACGCGATTCTTCTCCCCTCGCTTCGCAGGCGATCACCGAGCGCGCGCAGATCGCGGCGCAGAATCACGCGGCTCGGGCCGGCCGGAGTTGGAGC
>DATJAQ010000041.1:0-6444 GCA_035516075.1 Terriglobia bacterium
ATCGAAGGCCAGGTCGTCTACTCCGAAAACCCCGGCAAACCCCGGATTCGCAGCCTGGACTCCGTTCAGCGCGCCCTGCAGATTGCTGCGTCCGCACAACTCACCCGGCGCGAGCAATGGTTGGGCTTTTTGGCCACAACCGGGGGCATCACGCCGTTCATTGGCCTGTTTGGCACGGTCTGGGGCATCATCGATGCCTTTCACGGCCTCAGCAACGCCACCACGGCTTCGCTTCACAGCGTGGCCCCGGGAATCTCCGAAGCCCTGATCACGACCGCGGCCGGGCTCTTCGCCGCCATTCCGGCCGTGATTGCCTACAACTATTTTGTGCAGCGCATCAAGGAATTCGGAACCTTGATGGACGACTTTACGCTGGAATTTCTGAACATGACCGAGCGGAATTTCACCTGACCGCGGGCCGGCGCGAACGCGGCCGGCGGCGGGAAGCAACGCCATGGCCTTCACCACTCCCCAGGGACGGACGCGAACGTCGCTCTCCGAGATCAACGTGACGCCGTTCGTCGACGTGATGCTGGTTTTACTGATCATCTTTATGGTTACCGCGCCCATCCTTGAGTCGGGCATCGAAGTGGATCTGCCCAAAACGCACACCGTGAAGGCGGTCTCGATCCAGAAAGTCGTCATCACCATCGACCGGCGCCAGACACTCTACGTGGGAAACGACCCGGTGAACATCAATCTGCTGGGATCGGCCGTCGCCGAGCGAATGAGGGGTGCCGGCGACACTCCGGTGTTCATCCGGGCCGATGTGTCGGTCCCGTTCGGGACCTTCGCTCGCGTGGTGGATGCGCTGAAACAGGCGAAGGTGACGAACATCAATATCGTAACCGAACCCCTTTCGACGAAAGGGGATTGAGGCGGATCCGGGAGGTTGGCGCGCCTCGCCCGGCTCGCCCGGAAGAACATGAGCGCTCGCACACTTCCTCTGGCCGTTGAGGGAACCGAGAATCTCCGTCGATCTCTCGTTGCCTCGGCGGGGCTTCACGCTGCGCTGGCCGGAGTCCTGCTCGGTTACGGTCTCATCCGGTTCGGGCGCGGCGAGAGTTGGGGCAACCCGTGGGAAAAAGGCGCGAGTGCCCGCGTGGGGGCGGTGGCGTCGCTTCCCGGCGTGCCCTTGCCTCGCCCCTTGCGGACCACTCCCAATACGGTGGCCAACCAGAATCCGGGTCTCTATCAAACAGAGCCGGCGCCTCCGCCCCCTCCCGAACAGGCGGAGGAGATCCCGAAGTTCAAAGATGCGGTCGCGCCGGAGCAGCCCAAGCGAATCAATACGCGTATTCAGAAGCAGACGCTCACGCCGCCGCCCAACGCCGTTCCTTTCGGGGCGGGTGGCCAGCCGGCGCTGGCGTACAGCGAGTCTCCGACGCAGGCGGGGACGGCCGGCCTGGCGTTTGGCGAAGGCGACTTCGGCAGCCGCTACGGGTGGTACGTGGAGGCCGTCCGTACCCGGGTGAGCGGCAACTGGTTGTTGTCCACGATCAGCCCCAACGTGATGTCGGCGCCGCGGGTCTACGTTGAATTCAATATTGAACGAGACGGGACCATCACGAATGTCAAGCTGACGCAATCGAGCGGCAACCCCGAGGTGGACCGCTCCGCCTTGCGGGCCGTGATGGCCTCGAATCCGTTGGGCGCGCTGCCCTCCGACTATTCCGGTAGCAGAGTTTCAGTAAGCTTCTTTTTCGACCTTCGCCGCTAGGGTTGCTTCGGACGGGTTCGACCTCTGCGGATCGGATTCCAGGTAAGGAGATTACTCGCACTCATGAAAAATCCATGCGGCCCACCCCACCGCTCGAGGACGGGGATCAGCCTTGCTCTGCTCGCAGGATTGGCCGGGCTCGCTGCGGCGCTCATCGCTCAGCTTTGCCTGTATTCGTCTCGGACGAGCGCTCAACAGATCACCACTGGGACCGCGATCGGCGCCCCGCGGATCCGGATGGCGGTCACGGTGTTCCCGGCCCAGTCCTCCGATGCCAAACTCACCCAACTGACTCAAGAATTCAACTCCGTGCTGTGGGATGATCTGGACAACGCCGGGATCTTCGACCTGGTCAGCCGGAGCTACTACCCGCTAACCACTCCCGTCGGTCCCGGGGATGTGGTGTTCGACCAGTGGGCCAATGCGCCGGTTTCGACGCAGATGCTGGTGTTTGGAAAAACGGAAGTGGTCAATTCGAACCTGGTGGTGACCGGGTTTCTTTACGATGTCAAGAACGCGTCGAGCCCGAGTGTCCTGGCGAAGCGCTTCGTGGCCAGTCTCGACGACTTATCGACGCGCCAAACCGCCCACACCTTTGCAAACGAGATCGTGCAGACGCTGGGCGGCGGTATCCCGGGCATTGCACTTACCAAGATCGCTTTCGTCAGCAGGAGGACGGGGCATGCGGAAATCTATGTGATGGACTACGACGGGTTCAATCAGCATCCGATCACCAGCTACGGTTCCATCTGTCTCACACCACGATGGTCTCCCGACGATACCAGGCTGGCGTTCACCAGCTACGCGAGCGGAAACCCCGAAATTGCCATCTACTCTCTGGAAACGCACCATTTGCTGCCGTTTCCCCATTATCGAGGATTGAACACCACGCCCGCGTGGTCGCCGGACGGCAAGAAGATCGCATTCTGCTCGAGCCTGAGCGGCGATCCGGAGCTTTACGTCTCAAACCCCGACGGTTCGGGGCTGCAGCGGCTTACGTTCACTCCGAGCGTGGACATTTCGCCCGTGTGGAACCCCAAGACCGGCACTGAGATCGCCTTCGTGTCCGATCGAAGCGGCACGCCCCAGATTTACATCATGAATTCGGACGGCTCGAACCTGCGGCGGCTCACCACGGGCGGCGGAGACACCAGCGAACCCTCCTGGTCGCCGAACGGCCAGTTCATCGCCTTCAACTGGCGCGTTTCGGAGACCGGGACCTACGACGTCTATGTGATCGACATTGCGTCCGGGCAGATCGTCCAGCTCACCCACGATGCCGCCCGAAATGAGCATCCAACGTGGTCTCCTGATGGCCGCCATCTGGTTTTCGAGTCCACGCGCACCGGATCGCGGCAGATATGGATGATGCTCGCTGATGGCGGCAACCCGAAGCAACTGACAACGCAGGGTGATAATTGGAACCCCAACTGGTCGAATTGAGCCTCTGATCCTGCCCGCGGACCGATTTGGCCGAAGCGAGCGGGTGAGCGGCTGCCGGGACTCGGGCTCGTCCCGCCCACCCATAACGACGCTGGCATCACCGGCGCCGGGCGCGGGAAATCATTGTGTTGTCATGGGCCAAGCGTTGGTGATAGAATATTGACCTTTGCAGGTTATTTTCCGTACCCGGCGTGGGACTCGGAGCGACGCCCCGCCTGTAAGTGCAAGAAAGAGTAAGCTTGAAGGTCACCCACGGGATCGCGCAAATATGGTTACTGTCTAAGGAGGATCATGATGCGAGCGAGGAAACACCGCAGTGTTGAGGTTCTCGTCAGTGTCCTGGGATTACTGGTTCTCGCAGGCGCCTGTCAGCCGAAAAAGAAGAAGAATTTAACTCCGCCCCCGCCACCACCACCGCCACCCCCCAAGGCTGCGCCCGTTTGTACCCTGACGGCCGAGCCCACGACG
Source organism: Terriglobia bacterium (assembly GCA_035516075.1). Taxonomy (GTDB): domain Bacteria; phylum Acidobacteriota; class Terriglobia; order UBA7540; family UBA7540; genus Gp13-AA77. The sequence continues at coordinate 3,632 of DATJAQ010000041.1, forward strand.
GTGGAGAAGGGTCAGTCCGCAACCCTGTCGTGGACCTCACAGAACGCGACAGATCTGGATCTGGAGCCCGGAGCGGGAAAGGTTCAGCCTTCAGGAAGTCAGTCGGTCACCCCGGATGACTCCACAACCTACACCCTGACGGCAACGGGCGAAGGCGGGAGCGCAACCTGCACGGCGCGCGTTACCGTGACAGTGCCGCCGCCGCCTCCTCCTCCACCGCCTCCGGCCGGGCCAACTGAGGAGGAGTTGTTCAACCAGAACATGAAGACGCCGTACTTCGACTTCGACAAGTACGACATTCGGCCTGATGCGCAGCAGGCGCTTCAGACCGATGCCGACTTCCTCAAGCAGCACCCGGACATCAAGTTCACGTTCGAAGGTAATTGCGACGAGCGTGGCAGCGAGGAATACAACCTCGGTCTGGGTCAGCACCGCGCTGACGCTGCCAAGAAGTACGAAGTTGACCTGGGCATCCCGGCGGACAACATCAGCACCATCTCGTATGGCAAGGACCGCCCGTCATGCACAGACCACAATGAGGAATGCTGGCAGAAGAACCGCAACGCCCATCCGGCGTGGGGTACGGAGAGCCAGCCTCAGCCTCCGCAGTAACCGAGCGGAATCCGGCCTGGCAGGAACGCGGGCCTTTCACTACGAATGCCCCGTCGGACGGCCTCCTCGGAGGCCGCCCGGCGGGGTTCTCTTCTCCCATCTCGCCGCGCCGGGATGGGGTTCGCCCTCGTGCGCGGCGATTCCGCAGCTCCCTCGATATTTGACCCGCCTTCTCGTCTGAGAGTAAACTGACCCGGAGTGTGAGTCTTACTTAGCCGAGGAACATACCTTGAAACCAAGACCCGATTTCGCCGTAATCCTTACGATTCTGGCCTGCCTGATGCCAGCGCCAGGGTTCGCAGTCAGCAAAGAAATCATTCAGATGCAGCAGCAGCTCGACACTCTCCAGCAGGCGGTCGTGAACCTTCAGAAGACCGTGGACACCCAGACCGCCATTTTGAAGACGCTGGTGGAGCAAGCCAACGACAACGTCAATTCGATGAAGGCGACCGTCACGGCTCTGAAGAGTTCCGAGTCTGAGAATCTGGCCAATACCAACAGCCGCTTCGACAACATGACAAGCCAGATTCAAGCCCTCGGCGAGAGCCTCGACGAAACGAAGGCTCGCCTGTCGAAACTTAGCGAGCAGCTCGCGCAGACTCAGAACATCATTCAGACTCTGGGCTCCCAGAATGCGGGTGCGGCGCCGGCGGGCGCTCCGGGCGCGCCCGGCGCACCGGCGGCGAACACAGCCAACCCGCCCCCCGGTCCGAACCCGGCCGCCGCCGCGGTGCCGGACCCCGATAGCCTTTACAAATCGGGATTGCGGGACTACTCCACCGCTCACTACGACCTGGCGATCCAGGAGTTCCAGGAGTACGTCCAGGATTTCGGCCAGACGGATCTTGCCTCGAACGCACAGTTTTATATCGGAGACTCGTATTACAACCAGAAGAACTACCCTCAGGCCATCAAGGAATACGATCGGTGTTTGGAGCGCTACCCGAACGGCAACAAGCTGGCTGCAGCCCAGCTCAAGAAAGCTTACGCCCTGATCGCTCTGGGGAAGACTCGAGACGGTGAGATCGAGCTGCGCTCCCTCATCCGGCGCTTTCCGCGCTCTGCGGAGGCGAATCTCGCCCGCCAGCGGCTGAGGAGACTCTCTTAAGCGGCCGCGTTGGCGCGGGCTGCGGCCCATCGAACCGAAAAGACTACGGAGGCTTCAATGAGCGGTTCCGTTAACAAGGTCATCCTGATCGGACGCCTGGGCAAGGACCCCGAAGTGAAGTACACGCCGAGCGGCACTCCGGTGGCGAAGTTCTCGCTCGCCACCGATGAAGCCTTCAAGGATCGCGCCGGCGAACAGCAGAAGCGGACCGAATGGCACAACATCGTGGCCTGGAGCAAGCTGGCGGAGATCTGCGGCGAGTATCTTACCAAGGGCAAGCAGGTTTATATCGAGGGCAGCATTCGAAGCCGCCAATGGGAAGACCAGTCCGGCAGCAAGCGCACCAGCTATGAGATCATCGCGCGCGACATGAAAATGCTCGGGTCGAAAGCGGATTCCGAGCGCAGCGCCGCCTCATCCCCCCGAAGCCCAGCGGAGCCTGAGACGGCCGCAGACGCTCCGCCCTCCGCGCCCGAGATCACCGACGAAGACATTCCGTTTTGATCCCCGCGCCCTGCAGGGTGCCGCGGGCGCTTGCCCTAATGCCGCGCTGGAGGCGGATGAGGCGGGTTCTGCCGCCGCTTGCGGATCATTTCGTCAAACTGGCGGGATTGCTCCGGGGTGAGAAGTTGACGGATCTGGGCGTCCGTCTGCTGTCGCAAGGCTTCGAATTGCGGCCGGGCCTGGGCCCGAAGCGCCTGGTATTTCTTCGAAGAATCCTGGATGATTTGACCGACCTGGGCGGCCTGCCGGCTGTCCAGCTTCAATTCCTTGGTGAGATAACGGACGAAGTCTTCGTGAGTGAACTGGCGGTGCCAGTGGCCGCCGTACCAGGCATACAGGAACATCCCGACGCCGCCCAGCACGACTCCGAGCACGAACGTCAGCAGGAAGTAGAGATAGGCACGCCGCTGCATCGGCTTCAGTGCCCTCCCGGCTGGGTGGCGAACTCAAAGTCGGTGTCGAGCGGCTGGGCCGAAAAGACCGGATAGTTCTGCGCGGCCATGGTCTCGGGCTGTGCCGCTTCAATCTCCGCGGACTCGGGGGCACGCACCGGGCCCGAAGGCGGTACCAGCAGGCCGAGCACGAGGAG
>DATJAQ010000042.1:0-9069 GCA_035516075.1 Terriglobia bacterium
AAAATGCTCCAAATCCTCAGCGTCACCATCTTCGAAAAAACCCCGATTTCACAGGGGCTTTTCGAGTTCGAGGACAACCTCGCCGAAACCGAACGCGCTATCCAACTGCCGCTATTCAACTTATAGTTGGACAGCCCTGATCGTCATTCAGCAATCGGCAATCGCTGCACTTGCCGAGCAGCCTGGAAGTAGCTGAGCTCGCCACGCGGCGTTGGATCAACGACTCAACCTCGCCGGCTGCGGCGCGGCTGGTTTGACTTCGCGCCGGGCGCAGTCTACTCTTGCAAGAGTCTGCGATTTCGGCCCGCGCGCCTTTCGCCGCCTGTTTCGCCTCTACTGAGGTTCCGTCATGCCGAGCGTTTATCTGGACAACAACGCCACCACGCCCGTGGCGCCGGAAGTGGCCGAGGCCATGTGGCCGTACCTGCACGAGGAATTCGGCAACGCCTCTTCAGTGCACGAGTTCGGGCAGCGGGCGCGCGAGGCGGTGGAGCGCGCGCGCGCACAGGTGGCAGCTCTCATCAACGCCCAGCCGGCGGAGATCGTCTTCACCAGCGGCGGCACCGAAAGCGACAATTTGGCCGTTCTCGGCGCCGTGGAGGCTGCCCGTCACCGCTCGATCGCGGGGCGCAAGCACGTGATCAGCACGCCCATCGAACACCCCGCCGTGCTCTACGCCGCGCGGATGCTGGAGCGGCGCCAGGTCGATCTAACCTACCTCCCCATGGGGCGCGGCGGCGTGGTGGACCTCGCCGACGTCCAGCGCGCCCTGCGGACGGAGACGATTTTGATCAGCGTGATGCTGGCCAACAACGAAATCGGCACGCTCCAGCCCATTGCAGAGATCGGCCGCCTGGCTCGCGAGCGCCACACCGTGTGCCATACCGACGCGGTGCAGGCCGTGGGCAAGGTGCCGGTGGACGTGGAGAAATTGGGCGTGGATCTGCTCTCGCTGTCGGCGCACAAACTGTACGGACCGAAGGGCGTGGGCGCGCTTTACGCCCGCAAGGGCACGCGCCTGGAGCCGCTGATGCACGGCGGCCACCACGAGCGCGACCGGCGGCCAGGCACGGAAAACGTTCCGGGCATCGTCGGGCTCGGCGCCGCGGCCGAGCTGGCCGCCCAGAGGCTCGAAGAGGACACGCGGCGGATTGCCGCCCTGCGTGACCGCCTGCAGGCTGGAATCCTCGAGCGCGTCGAGGGTGTCCGGGTGAATGGCGACGCGGCGCATCGCCAGCCGAACACGCTCAACGTGAGCTTCCAGGGTGTGAAGGGCGAGGCGGTGGTGATGGCGCTCGATCTCGAGGGCGTGGCCTGCTCCACCGGGTCGGCGTGCGCCTCCGGCTCTGTCGAGCCGTCGCACGTGCTCACGGCTATCGGCCTCTCTCCGGACGAGGCGCGCGGCAGCATCCGGCTGAGTTTGGGCCGCTACAACACCGAAGCGGACGTGGAGGCGGCGCTCGAGGCGATTCCGTCTGTGGTGAAGCGGCTCCGCGCGCTTTCACCGCGCTACGCGCACGCGGGCACAGACTAACGGCGATGGGTGAAGATTCGCGGGCTGTTCCTCCGGAAACCGTCGAGCTCGAAGTAATCGCCTGCTCCTTGGAGGATGCCCGGGCGGCCGAAGAGGGCGGCGCCAGCCGGCTGGAACTCACCGTCCGGCTCGATCAGGACGGCTTGACGCCTCCTCCCGGCTTGGTGCGCGAGGTCGTGGCGGGCGTGAAAATCCCGGTTCGCGTGATGCTGCGCGACCGCGCCACCTTCGACCTCGGCAGCCTTGAGGATCTGGCCTGCCTGAAGCAGCAGGCGCGCGATTTTGCCAAGCTCGGCGTGGACGGCCTCGTAACCGGTTTTGTGAATGAGGGCGAGCTCGACCAGGAGGGCCTGGAGGCGATCTGCGCCGAGGCGCCGGCTACGCGCTTCACCGTGCATCGTGCCGTCGAGCACACGCGCAGTCCGGTGGCAGCCCTCCGCGCGTTGCGGCGCTTCCAGAACGTGGACCGGGCCTTGGTGGGCGGCGGAACCGGGTCGCCGGAGGAACGGATCTCGCGCTTTGCGGCGTATCAAGAGGCCCTCGGGCCGGATCGTCAATTGGTGGCAGGCGGCGGGCTGACCCTGGAAATGCTTCCCGTCCTGCGCGAGAAAACGCGCCTGAGAATCTTTCACCTGGGGCGGGCGGTGCGGACTCCCGAAGAGTCGAGCGGCCGCGTGGACGCCTCCAAAGTGCAGCGGGCGTGCAAACTGCTCGGCTTCGCTCGCCAGGATTCCCAATGACCATCGCAGTGGCCATGAGCGGCGGCGTGGATAGTTCCATGGCCGCCGCCCTGCTGGCCGATCACAACCCGATGGATCGCGATGGCGCGCACGCCTCGCCGGGGGCGGAAGCTCGTTCGATGGGCACCTTGAAGGGCCGGCCGCCCCTGGTGGGCCTTACGATGCAGCTCTGGAACCAGCGGCGTTTGCCCGCGCTGCAGGGCCTGGCGGAGTCGTCCGCGAGGCCGGGCCACGGCTCGGGCCGCTGCTGCTCCCTCGACGACGTTTACGACGCGCGCCGCGTGGCCAATTTCCTCGGCATCCCGTACTACGTGGTGAATCTCGAGGAGCGCTTCGAGGCCGACGTGGTGCGGCCGTTCGTGGAAGGGTATCTGGCCGGCGAAACGCCCATCCCGTGCAGCCTCTGCAATACGCACATCAAGTTTGCGGAATTCTTGCGCACGGCCGAGGGCCTGGGTGCAGAGCAAGTGGCCACGGGCCACTACGCGCGCGTGCGGCAGGACCCCGATACCGGGCGGCACCGGCTGCTGGCGGCCGTGGATCGCGCGCGCGACCAGTCCTATTTCCTTTTTGGATTGACGCAGGAGCAGCTTAGCCGCTCCGTCTTCCCGCTGGGCGATCTCACCAAGGACCAAGTTCGCGCCCTGGCGCGGGCGCGAAAACTGCCCGTGGCCGAGAAGCCCGACAGCCAGGAGATCTGCTTCGTCTCCTCGGGCAGTTATCGCGACTTCATCGGCGCCTATCTCGCCGAGCAGGGCGCGCCGGCAGCCGGCGCGCCGGGCGAGGTGGTCTCCGCCGGGGGCAAGGTGCTCGCCGGGCATCAGGGCCTTCACCACTTCACTGTAGGCCAGCGAAAGAGGCTAGGCTTCGCGCAGGGCGAGCCGCTTTACGTGATCGAGCTCGACCGCGAGCGCAACCGCGTGGTGGTGGGCCGCAATGAGGAACTTCTGCGGCGGCAGTGCCGCGTGCGCCAGGTGAACTGGATCCGGCCGATGGGCGAGGGCGAGACCTTGGAGGCCGCGGTGCGCATCCGTAACAAGCACCATCCTGCGGCGGCACGCGTGCTGGCCGAGCCCGACGCCGAGGCGCTGGTGGAATTCGCCGAGCCGCAGCGCGCCATTACGCCCGGCCAGGCGGCGGTGTTCTACGACGGCGACGAAGTGGTGGGCGGAGGTTGGATCGAGCGCGTGCTGTAGGTCCGGCCGCGTGGTGATTTGTAACCGGATGGAGCGCGCGCGAGGCCTTCAGGTCTCCAAGGCAAGCGGCGGCGCCTGATAGCCGCCGAGGCCGCGCTCGATTTCGGCGCCCACTGCGAAGAGCAGCTCTTCTTCGTACGGCCGGCCGACCAGTTGCACGCCGATGGGCAGCCCTTCGGGCGAGCGTCCCGCCGGCACCACCAGCGCCGGATTCCCAAGCAGGTTGAACCACTGCGAATAGGTCATTACATCGGGGTCGCGCAGGTAGTGGACCGTGCGGCCCTCGATCTGCCACTCGCGCTCGCCGTGCCGGAAGGCGGGAATGGAGCAGGCAGCGCACAGGAACACTGGGACCTCGCGCATCTCGGCCAGCAGGCTCAGGCGCAGCTCATCGCGGCCGATCCAGGTTTCCATCAGCCGCTCGGTGGTGAGTGGCGGTCCCGCCGCCACGATCTCCATAAACTCGCTGAGAATCGGGCTGATTTCGTCCTCGTGACCGGCCAAGGTGGGGCGCAACACGAAGCCGCCGGCAAGTCCGAAGAGCACCCACCAGAGCTCTCGCGCCCGCTCGAGCGCTCTGGGGCGGAAAGGCCGCGTCTCAAAGCCAGCCTGCTGCAGGGCCTTGACGGCGGCGCGCACCGCGGCGCGGGTTTCAGGCGTGGCCGGCACGCGATCGTCCTCTTCGAAGTAGCCAACCACGGTGGCCTTCAGTTCGGCCGGGCCGGGATGGGAGAGCGGCGCCGGCGCGGCGGAGGTGTCGCCGTCGTCGGGTCCGGCCATGGCCTCAAAGAGTAGCGCCACGTCCGCCACGGTTCGCGCCATCGGTCCGACCACGCCGATCAGGGCGAAGGGGCCGAGCGCGGGCGGAAAATGGCCCGTGGACGGCACGCGGCCGGGGGTGGGCTTGAGCCCGCAGATGCCCGTGAAGTGCGCGGGCACGCGAATGGAGCCGCCGCCGTCGCTGCCCACTCCGCCGGCCGAAAGGCCCGCCGCAATCGCCGCCGATTCGCCTCCGCTCGAGCCCCCGGCCGTGCGCCCAAGGTCCCAGGGATTGTGGGTGCGGCCTTGCAGCAGGTTGTCAGTCTCGTACGCCATCAGCAATTCGGGCGCGTTGGTGTTTCCGAGCACGATGGCGCCGGCCTGCTTGAGCCTCGCCACCAGCGGGGCGTCTTCCGTGGCGATGTGGCCGGCGCGCAGGCGCGTGCCGGTTTCGGTGCGCAGTCCGGCCACGTCGATCGAGCTCTTGAGGGTTACCGGAACGCCGTGCAGTGGGCCGATTTCGGCGGAGGCGCCGGCAGACAGCGCCTTTTCCGCGGCGCGGGCCTGGGTCAGCGCGCGTTCGGCGTCCACGATGACGAAGGCGTTGAGGCGGGGGTTGAGCCGCTCGATCTTGCGCAGATGAGCTTCCACCAACTCCACCGGCGACACTCGTTGCTGTCGCACGAGCGCTGCCTGGCCGACGGCGGGAAACAAGGTGAGATCGGTCATCGAGGGTCTCTTAAACGAATCTCACTGGCTGAGAAAGCGCCAGACGGCGGGCGAAAGGCGCCGCAACCCGGCACTCCGGCGTAGCAGGCGCGTGAGACGCCCGAGGTCCGGCGGGCGATCCACGTCGCGCAAGGGGTCGAGGATGCTCACCACCCAGCCGTGATCGAGAAGATTCCGGAGTGTATCGCGAAAGGCGTGACGGCTGCCCCAGCGGACACCTCGAAAGAGGTCTTGAGGCAGGCGCCGCGCCAGCCGACGCAGCCCGATCAGGTAATAGCCGCCGTCCGGGCAGGGCCCCAGGACCGCGTCGCAGGATTTGAGCTCCGAGAGCGCCAGACGCACGGTGCTCGGGGCGAGTTCGGGCGAGTCGGCACCGATGACGATCACGGCCCGGTAGCGGCGCAGCAGACGAAGAAAAGCGTCGAAGAGCCGCGCTCCCAGCTCTGCGCCGCGTTGTTGACGCACCGCGATCTCACCGCTGGCAGGCCGCGCCGCAACGGCTCGCCCTCGCGACTCGGCGCCGGCAACAAACATGTAGGGCTGAGCGTGTGTTCGGAGGCTGCCCAACTTGGCGAGACCATCTGCGACGAGAGCCGCCTGGAAGCGCGCGGCCCCGGCGGGGCCGAGGGTTGGAATGAGCCGCGTTTTCGCCTGGCCGGGAACAGGTGCGCGCGCAAATAAGGCGATTGCGGGAAGCGACCGACGGTGCGGCAACCTGGACCTGGACCGAGCCGGACCCGGCGTCCGCCCGCCTGCGCCGGGCGTGCGGGTGCGGTTCGATGCGCCAGTAGCTCGGGCCACGGTTCAGATAAAAAGCTGCTCTTCGTGGAGCGCGCTCTCGGGCTTCGCCGTCCGGCGCCGGCTGAGGAAAAACCCGAGGCCCCGCCGAAAGCCCGCGATCACCGCAGAGACTTCGCGCACAGGAACCAGCACGCCGCGCTCCACGGCGTCGGCCGCGCGCTCGATCTTCGCCAGCATGACCGTGAAGAGCTCGTCGACGCGAATGATCTCGCCCCGCGCCCGGTCGAGCAAGTCCGCGACGACGGCATCGGCGCTCGCCGCGCGCTGGCGAAGCAGGGTGCTGACCTCGGAGAGGTTTCCGAGGATCACCCTGGTCGGCTCCTGCACGCTCGTGGCGAGCGCGTTGAGCGTGCGCATGAGGGGGTGGAGATCCTGCTCGATGCTGGCCTGGATCTGGGCGATGGTGCGCACCAACTGGGTCAAGGCCCGCGTGACCGCGAACAGGATCACCACTTGTATCACCACGGCCACCGCCGTGACGATCACGAACGCCGTGAGCAGCCCCTCATGCTCCATGGACCTCTCCGCCTAGCGCGACTTGGCCTTTTCTTCCTGGTAGGCCTGTTTCCCCGCCTCGAGCGCTGCCGAAAGCTGGTCCTTCTGCTGCGTCACCAGATCCTTGGCCTTTTCAACGAGCTCTTCAGCCTGCCGGCGGACCTCCCGGCCCCGCGCGCTTACGTATTCGCGGCCCTCGTCGGCCTTCTTGCCGAGGAATTCTCGCGCCTCTTCACCCGAGGCAGGCGCGAACAGCAGGGCAATAATGGCACCGACGCCCAGGCCGGCGAGAAAATACGCTGCCTTCGATCCCGCGTTGGATTCGCTCATATTCGACCTCCTTGGTCCCTTGCACGACGCCGGGCCGCACGCTACCGCCGGCGGCTATCAAGCTTCCCCTAGGCTACCAAATCTCTTGCCTTGTCCACCAGCCCTCCGGCCTGACGGCGGAGTTGCCGGCTCTTGGCTGTCACGTAATCGCGCCCCTCGTCTGCCTTCTTGCCGAGGAACTCGCGGGCTTCCTCTCCCGAAGTGGGTGCAAAAAGAAGTGCAACAACGGCTCCAACCCCGAGCCCGGCAAGAAAGAAGCCGAATTTCGATCCGACCTTGTTTTCGCTCATGATGATCCTCCTGGGCTAATTGCCCATCGTGCTGCTCCGTACTTGAAAGCTCCGCCGCGGGATAAATAGTCTAGTGCGACTCATTACAGTATCGCCATCTGCTAGACCCATCCGCGACAGACGATGCCACACATAAGTCTACACGTGCTATCGGTTATCGCAAGTAAAAAATTAGCCATGCTAATATACCGTCTGGTCGGTCTACGCTGCTTCCCGCAGACGGCTGCGCCGCCGCTAGTCGCTTGGGGCTTGAATGGCCCAGAGGTGGCGCAGAGGCGATGTCCAGTCTTCTGCGCGCAGCACTGATAGATGCCTTTCGCTCAGCATGGTCGAACGTCCAAGGCTCTTTTGGATCCCGTTCTTCGGGGGTGAATTGGTACTTTACGTCTGCTAATTTGAGCCGTTTGAAGTGCAGAAAATGGGCATTTTTTGGTGAAAGTGTCCAGGTATTGGACACTTTTCCATTTTCCGAAAATTGGCTGCGGCCGGGCTTCGCGCAGCATTGCCCAGGGCGCAGCCTGTAGCGGCCCAGCTCAATACCCTGGGCATCAGTTTGAAGCCGACTCGAAATAGGCGCGGATGGCTCGGGCCTCTTTCGGCCGAACGACCTGCCCTAGCTCCTCGGCTGAAACCCGTTTCAGGGCGGCGACGCTGCCGAATTGGCCCAGCAGTTTGCGCGCGGTCTTCTGGCCCACGCCGGGGATCTTCACCAGTTCCGTGGCCAGGGCCCGCCCGGAGCGCCGAGCGCGGTGAAAGCTCACCGCAAAGCGGTGGGCCTCGTCGCGAATCTGCTGGACCAGGTGCAAGGCCGGCGCATGGTGATCGAGCACGATCGGCTCGTCCTCGCGGCCGAGGGCGTAAAGGATTTCCTCTTTCTTCGCGATGGCCGCCAAGGGCTGGTTGATCACCCCGAGATCTTCCAGCGCCGCCGCCCCAGCATGAAGCTGACCCACGCCGCCGTCGATGAGGATCAGGTCCGGCAGCGGCTTTTGCTCCTCCTGCAGCCTGCGGTAGCGCCTGCCCACCACTTCCTGCATGCTGGCAAAGTCGTCGTTTCGCGGTGCGGTGCGCAGGATGAATTTGCGGTAGTCGGACCGCTTCATCCTGCCGTCCTCCCAGACCACCATGGAGGCCACCACGTCGCTGCCCTGAAGGTGGGAGATATCGAAGCACTCGATGCGGCGCGGCGGGCGCTCCAGGTCGAGCGCCTCGGCGAGCTGCTCCGCCATTTCACGGGCCGGAGGGTTCGCCACGCGGAACCGGCGGGTAAACGAGTGGAGCGCGTTCCGAGCCACCAACTCCACCAGGGCGTGCTTGGGGCCGCGCTCCGGCACGTCGATGGTCACCCGCCGGCAGCGCTTCTCCGAGAGGACCTCCTCCAGCAGTTCGCGATCGTCGAAATCGACCGGCACGTGGACAGCTCCCGGCACGTACGGCTGCTCGAGATAAATCTGCTTGAGCAGCGAAGAGAAAAATGCGGCGGGCTCGAAAACCTCCACGTCCTCCCAGAAGAACTCGCGCCGGTCGGCCACCCGTCCTCCGCGCACGTGGAACAGATTCACGGCCACCAGCGGGCCTTCCTGGTGAAATCCGAAGAAGTCCGCGTCGTTGCCCTCGGAGTCGGCCATCTTCTGGCGCTCGCGAAGCTGCTCGAGGGTGGCGATCTGGTCGCGGTAGCGGGCGGCCGCCTCGTAGCTCTGGTCGTGGGAGGCCGCCGCCATGGCCGCGCGCAAATCGCGGATGAGGTCGCCCACCCGGCCGTCCAGGAGCATGCGGACGTGGCTCACCGCCTCGCCGTAGGCTTCGGGCGTGATGTAGCCCTCCACGCAGGGTCCGTGGCACCGCCGGATATGGTACTCCAGGCAGGGCCGCGGGTGATAGCGCGTCAGGTCCACCTTGCAGGAGGGCACGCGAAAGGAGCGATGGATGAAGTCCACGGCGCGATAGGCCAGACTGGCGGGGAAATAGGGCCCGAAGTAGGCCGAGCTGTCCTTGCGCAGCCGCCGCGTAACGTAGACTCGCGGCCAGCGTTCGCCGAGCGTCAGCTTGATGTAAGGGTAGGTCTTGTCGTCGCGCAGCAGGATGTTGTAGCGGGGCTTGAACTGCTTGATGAGGTTGTTCTCCAGCGCCATGGCCTCTTGTTCGTTGTCCACCAGGATGGTCTCGAGGTCGCGCGCCGCCTCCAGCATGCGGTC
>DATJAQ010000043.1:0-5630 GCA_035516075.1 Terriglobia bacterium
TAAAGATTTATCGAGGAATGTCCTGCCCGGGGGAGGGGCAGAGACGCGCGGACGGCCGGTCCGCGGCTATGCATCTTGCGAGGGGAGGTACCGATCCGATGCGTGACAGAACACGCCAGAACATCGACGACTTTCTGGCCCAGAGACGGCTGGCGTTAGTTGGAGTGTCGCGGAATCCCAAGGACTTCAGCCACACGATGTTTGTGGAGTTACGGCGGCGCGGCTACGACATGGTCCCCGTAAATCCCAACGCCACGGAGGTGGACGGCGTGCAGTGCTTCGCGCGCCTGCAGGAGGTGGCGCCGCCGGTGGACGGCGCGCTGGTGATGACTCCCGCCGACCAGAGCGAAGGCGTGGTGCGCGACTGCGCCCAAGCGGGGATTGGCCGCGTGTGGCTGCACCGGGGCGCCGGAACGGGCGCCGTAAGCTGGGAGGCGGTGAATTTCTGCCGGGAGCAGGGCATGAGCGTGGTGGCCGGTTTTTGCCCCTACATGTTCCTGCCGAAGGCTGCATTTTTCCACCGCGCTCACACCTTTTTCATGAAACTGGGCGGCAGTTATCCGGACCACGCGCGGCCGCACGTCTAAAGGCTGCCGGCAATTCATGGTCTTCGCCTCCACCCGCTGCCGGGCGGGCGGTGGTGCGATTCGAGTTCTCGGAGAACTCTTGGGTCAGGGGAAGGGTGTTGCCAGGAAGCAAGCTTGAGCGGTACTGCGGCGCGATTACTTCAGGAGAGCTTCCAGGACCTGGCCCGCCTGCTCGTGCAAGTCGGGCGGCGCTCCGTAGAGCACGCGCGCGGTCTTGCCCGAGCGGTCGAACAGGAACAGGGTGGGCACCGAAGTGATATCGCCGAACGCCCGCGCCGTGGCCGCATCGGCGATGGCCCAGCGCAGATCTGGACTGAGCGAGTCTGCCGTGGAGCGTATCTGGTCTTCGGGTGACTCCACGGCCAGCGCCAGGACGGCGAGATGGTCGCCGTACTTTCGCTTGAGGTCGCCCAGCCAACCGAGCGTGGAACGGCAGGGCGGGCACCAGGTGGCCCAGAATTCAACCAGCACCACCCGGCCCGCGAGCTGGTCATTCGTGAGCGGATGGCCGGCGAGGTCGGTGAGGCTGAGTTTGGGCAGGGCCGGGATTTCCTTGGAGGCGCCGCTCGTGCCCGCGTGCTCGCGGCTCACCACGTCTTTCCGGCCGGCCAGGATGAGGTCGATCATGCGGGTGAGGTCGGCCTTGAATTTCGCCTGGTTTTCCGCATTGTTCCAGGGCGCGTAGCGGCCCGTGCCTTCCACTTCCCCGAAATAGCCGAAGTCCCTGGGGACGGCCACCAGCACGTCATCCACGAACACGGCAGGATAGCCCTTCACGCCGTACCGGTCGGCAAGCTTCGAGGCGCCGAAATTCTCGCTGACGAACGTCGCTCTTCCCGGATACTTGGCCGCCACTTCCTGTACCAGCAAACTTGCCGGGTCGGAGATGTTTCAAGTGTAGGGCCAGCGCACCAAGGTGATCGTCACCGTTTTGCCCGCCGCCTGCTGCAGCGGCGCCGCCGGCTTCAGGGCGGCGTAATACGCGGGCAGCACCTGCTCCACGGTGACGCGGGCGCTGCGCCATTCGTCGGCGCTGGGCGCCGAGCCGTCGGGGCGAAGAGCAACCTGCGATTCGGCGCGTTCGAGGAAAAGCTGGGCGATGGAGTCGTCGCGATCGGAGGACTCGAGCTGGCGGCGCGCGCCGGCCAGCTCGCCCTGGACGGAGGATTGCGCGGAGGCGTCGAGCGGGGGCGCGCTAAGCATGCCGAAGTGGCGCACCGCTTCGAGGTATTCGTACAGCGCCCCGGCGTAGAGTTTCTCCGCGTCGAGTTCCCCCGCCATTTTCAGCGTGGAGTTCAAGGCGATGAACCGGGGATGAAGTTCGATGGAGCGCGGCGGCTGGTAGGCGGCGTCCGTTTTTTCCTGGAGGCCTTCGATTTCGGGCAGCATGGAGCGCAGCGGGTAGGGGGCGGCGTGCCGGCGAAAGTCGAGCGTCGCGCAAAACGCCGCGAATCCGGCCTCGCCTTGCGCCTGGCCCAGATAAAGCAGCCCGTCTTTAGGCCCGGTGGCGGCGGCGAAGCCGCGGCCTCCTTCCAACAAAGGAATCGATCTGCCCTGGGCGGCCTCCGAAAGCGCCCGGATGGCCGCCGGCACATTATCCCAGTTTTTCTCCGCGGCCTTGGCGTCGACCGCGGTAATCTCCACGTTCGCCTTCTCCCATTCGGTCTCGTAGGCGGGCAGTCCGCTCTTCACCGCGTCAGCCTTGTCGATATATGCCCGGACGCCGTGCAAAAGGTCGGTCGCCTGGCCCAACTGCTCGAGGCTCAAATAGAGCCGCCCGGCGCTGAGCGACGCGGCTGCGGCCGTCAGCGAATTTCCGATCATGGTACTGACGCGGGGGAGGTCGGGCAGGGAGGCGGGTTTCGTTTTAAGAGACTGCTGAAGACGAACGATCTCCGCCTTGATCTGCGAAGTGGCGTCCTGGGCGGAGGCCGGCAGCGCCAGGCAAGCCAGGCAGGCCAGGATCTGCCAGGGCGCGCTAAGGCGAATTGACCGGTCCGTAAACCGCCGATGGCTCTTCGCCACATTTGGCATTTCGATAGCCCTCTGGGCGTGAGGTGCAACTGAAGTGCCGTAGCCCCGCTGAAAGCTATGTCTTTGGATTCAGGCGTTTACGGAAGAAGGTCGAGGCATACCTGAGGAGCGCTGTCCGCGAGTGAGACATCCACGTCCGAATCCGAACGCCCGCGCCCACGGCCGGCGGGATGGGCCATTAGTACGACCACGCCGTGGGCTGGCGGTCCCAGCGGTGGCCGCGCAGCTCGCGGTAAAGCACGGGCGAGAGGGGCTGGCCGTCGCTCACGCCGAGGTTGGCGGCCACGTTCCGCGGCTTGCGCATGCCGGGAATGATGGTGGCCACGTCGCGGTTCATGAGGATGAAGCGCAGGGCCATTTCCGCCAGCGTCATGCCCGCCGGTGCGAGGGGCTTGAGGTGCTCCACCCGCTCCACGGTGGGTACCAGGTTCTCGGGCACGAAGTAGAGGTTGCGCCAGTCGCCCGGCGGCCAATGGCTGTCGCGGGTGAGGGTGCCGGTGAGCGAGCCCTCGTCGAAGGGCACGCGCGCGATCACGGCCACGTCGTGCTCGCGGCAGGCGGGGAAGAGCTCGTCCTCGGGGTTCTGGTCGAAGATGTTGTAGATCACCTGAACCGCGTCCACCACGCCCTCGCGCACGGCCAGCAGGCCGTTCCAGGGCTCCCAGCGATTGAGGCTGATGCCGACGGTGCGGATGAGCCCCTGGCGCTTGAGCCCGGCGAGGGTCTTGATCCAGCGGCCGTCGCTTACCCAGGAGTCTTCCCAGGTGTGGAACTGGATGAGGTCGATCGCCTCCGCGCCGAGGTTGGTGAGGCTGGTCTCCACGCTCTTCTCGATGTAGTCCTGCGGGTAGCAGTCGTCGAGGGTGAACTCGCGGCGGCTGGGCCAGGCCAGGTTTTTGGGAGGGATCTTGGTGGCCAGGTAGAGGCGCTTGCCGGGGTTGGCGCGGCGCAACCGGCCGAGGAGGGTTTCGCTGTGCCCGTCGCCATAGGCCAGGGCGGTGTCGAAGAAATTGCAGCCGAGGTCCACGGCCTGCTGGAGGGCCGCGAGCGATTCCTCGTCGTCGGAGCCCGTCCACCCGCCCATCCCCCACATACCGTAGCCCATCTCGCTGACCATCCAACCGGCCCGACCGAATCTGCGATATTTCACCCCTTGACCTCCCGCGCCCATGGGAATCGCACGCCGCTGGAGGGCGCGCGCCGCCGTCAGACTCCGGCCCTCAATTTTACGCCATCGCCGCCGAGTCTGAAATAGCGCCTCGCCGGGCTGCTGTTCCGGGGTATGCTGTCTCGGTTGGGCGTAAGGCGCGCAGGAGGCAGCCGTGGTCGGTCGGTTTCTCGGATTCGCTCCCCAGTCGTTCGAGTTCTTTCGCGAGCTCGCGAAGCACAACTACAAGGGGTGGTTCGACGCTCATCGCGAACTCTACGATGCCTACGTCACCGGCGCGATGCGCGGCCTGCTGGCCGAGCTCGAGCCGTTCCTGCTGGAGCTGAATCCGAACTTCGAAACTTCGGGGAAGACGAACGGAAACTTTTCGCGCATCAATCGCGATATCCGTTTCAGCAAAGACAAGAGCCCCTACAAGTCGAACTACTACCTGCGGGTCTACGACGCGCAGCGCTCGCACCAGACCGACGGCTGCCTTTACGTGGGCCTTTCGGCGGACGCGGTGACGGTGGGCTTTGCGTGCTACGGCGCTTGGGGAAAAGGCGAGAAAAGTGTGCTTGACACGGTATTCAGGCCGCGGTTCGCGAGCCATCGCACGATGTTCGACGGGCTTCTCGAAAGGGTCGTGGGCAAGGGCCGCTACGAAACCTACTGGCACCGGCAAGAGAAGAAGGAGTGGGCCCAGCATGCGGGGCTGCCGCGCCGCGACGACGACTGGCAGACTCTGCAGGCCTGGGTGGTGCGAAAAGTCTTCACGCCCGAGAGCCGCGAGGTGGGTTCGCCGAAATTTGCCGCCAAGGTGCAGGCGATCTTCCGCGGTCTTTATCCCCTCTACGTTTTCACCTCCGTGACAAGGCCCGAGTGGCAACGAAACCTGCGCGCGCTCGCGTGATTTTTGCCACTTGACAGCGCATGCCCGAGGCCACACTTTTTGACGGTTGCCCGCCGCAACTTTTCCCCAGTACCCGTGTTTAGACGTATGGATGGATCGCTGCTCGATCTGCGGCGAGGACAGAGCGGCGCCGATGGCGGGCTGCGGGTTTCAGGCAAGGCAAGCTCCGGGCCGTTGTGCACACCAAGCGGCTCGGGCGATCGGGTTTGGGACCGGCTTCAACCCGTGGGAAGCCAGTCCCGACCCCTTGTCAGCCTAAGCTTCGGGTAGATCATCACCCGTCGAAAGAGCCGGAGCCAGCTTCTTACCCCCCTTCGAAGCTGGCCCCGGCCTAACTGTCCCGCCCACCTCCAAGAATCCTCAGCAAAGCTCGCGGCCGTCTCGTATCCCCCATCCGGCGTTCCTACGACCCATTTCTTTGATAGACTGAGTCTAGGAGCCTACGAAGTGCGCATGCAGACAGGGCCTAAGCGTCTGGGTGTTGCCGTCGTGATGCTGGCCGGTTTCGGGAGTGCGCTTCCGGCGCAGGACCAGCCGCCACCGCATCAGCAAGCTCCTCCGACGCTGAGCCGGCCTTCCGACCAGCGGCCCACGCTGGGCGAGGGCCCCTCGTCCGGCGGCCCCCACTCCGCCAGCACGAACGACAGACGCAAGCTCCTCGAGGTTCGTGCGATCTTCATTCAGCCGATGGACAATGGTCTGGCGGAGAAGCTGATCGAAGCGATCGGGAACGACGGCCACTTTCGCCTCGTGGCGAATCAGCGTGAGGCCGACGCCGTACTTCGCGGGACCTGCTTCGATTCGACGCACCTCAAGACCGTGCACTCGGAGGTGTTTCTGGCCGGCCGCGATGGCAGCTCGATATGGCAAGACGTTGTTCGCCAGCCCTACAGGCCGCCTCCTTTGGCGCAAGCCGTCGCCGCGACTGCGCAGACGATCGCCGAAGATC
>DATJAQ010000044.1:0-23490 GCA_035516075.1 Terriglobia bacterium
GAGGCGATCATGAGTCGGGGCGTCAAGAGCGGAGTTGCCGGAATCGGCTTTGCCATCGGCATACTTCTTGCGATGCCGAAGGCGGCCAGGGCGCAGAGTGGTCGCTTGCCGCTTGCGCCACCCCGAAAAAAAGGAATTGAATCGCGGCGCGCTCGACCGGCGCCGCAGCCCCCGGCTATTGAAATCCCGAACGCTGTGCGATACGATGCTGCCACGCTGAACGCTGCGAGGAGCACGCTATGCTTCGAGTGATTCATGCCTTTGATGTGAAACCCGGAATCGTCGAGAGTTCGTTCGTGGAGTGGCTCGACACTCAATTGGACCAGGCCACGCGCCGCTTCGGATGCATCGAGCGCAAGACCTGGCTGTTTGTGGACGGGATTCACGGCGACTATGAGCGCGGAAGGCCGGAGCGGCGGCCCAAGTATCTCAACGAAGCCTTCTGGCCGGACCAGTCGCACGCCGACCGCTTCCGCCAGTGGCTGCTCTCACCCGAGGGTCGCGATCTGCGGCAGCGCTGGTTCAGCTCCGTGACCAATCACACCGTCCTACGCTACGTGGCCGCCCCCGTGGCGCGAAGCGCTGTCACGGATGATTGAAATCGCGCGGGCCTAAGCGGGCAGGCGTTCGGCGCGCTCGCCTAACCCACCTCTTGCAGCGCGGCGTCTGGCTCCGGCGCCAGCTGGGCCTCGATGGTCCGCAACAGATCTGCGGCGCAAATTGGCTTGGAAACGTAATCGTCCATCCCCACCTCGAGGCAGCGCTCCCGATCTCCCTTCATGGCGTGGGCGGTTATCGCGACGATGGGCAGATGCTGTCCGTTCCGGCGTTCGCGCTCGCGAATGGCGGCCGTAACTTCGAACCCATCCATTTCCGGCATCTGTAAATCCATTAGGACGAGATCGAAGGGCCCGGTTTCAAGCGCGGCCAGCGCTTCGCGTCCATTGGCGGCGACCGCCACGCCGTACCCGTGTTTTTCGAGCAACCGCACCACCAGGATCCGGTTCACGGCGTTGTCCTCAGCCACCAGGATGCGCGCCGTGCGCCGCTCCTCGCGCAATGAATGGACGGTCACCAGCGGCGCAGGGACGTGCTGTGGCTGGTGGTCGAGCGCCCCCAGGAGGGCCGTCCGCAACTCCGAGCGTGGAATCGGTTTGGTTAGATAAGCGGCCACACCGAGCGCCCGGCACCGGGCGGCGTCGCCGCGCTGGCCAGCGGAGGTCAGCATCAGAATGGTCGCCTGCCCCAGCTCGGGGTCGCGCTTGATCTCCGCCGCGAGAGCGAAGCCGTCTGTACCGGGCATTTGAACGTCCGCCATGACGAGGCGGAACGGCCTGCCGGCGGCCCGGGCGGTCCGAAGGGCAGCGAGGGCGGCACCGGCATCTTCCGCCGGCTCCACGTCCATACCCCAGGTGGTCAGGATGCCCTGCAGGGTGCACCGGCTGCTGGCGTTGTCGTCTACCACCAGAACCGGCACTCCGGCCAGCGCCGGCGGCTGAAGCTCACGGGTTTCGTTGCCGTTCGGGGCGGCAGCCGCTCCGAACTGGGCCGTGAAGTGGAATTGACTGCCCCGCCCTTCTTCACTTTTCACCCAGATGCGTCCTCCCATCATACGCACCAGCCGCTCGGAAATCGTGAGGCCCAGTCCGGTTCCACCGAAGCGGCGGGCAGCGGAGCCGTCCGCCTGCTCAAACGCGTCGAAGATCGCCGTGCGCTTCGCCGGCGGGACGCCGATGCCGGTGTCGCGCACCACGAAGTGCAGCCTGATTCCGTCTGCGCTCGGCGCCTCGAGCTGCACCTCCAGCACCACTTCGCCCTGCTCGGTGAACTTCACCGCGTTGCCCAAGAGATTCGTCACGATCTGCCGCAGCCGGGCAGGGTCGCCGACCACAAACTCCGGCGCCTGGGCATGAATCTCGCACACCAGCTCGAGTCCCTTGCGGTGGGCCTGGGCGGCCATCGATCGTACGGTATGTTCGAGAGTGGTCCAAAGATTGAACGCGATGGGGCACAGTTCAAGCTTCCCGGCCTCAATCTTCGAGAAGTCCAGAATGTCGTTGATGACGGTGAGCAATGCATCCCCCGAAACCTTCACCGCCTCCAGGTACTGGCGCTGCTCCGCGCTGAGTTCGGTCTCCAGGGCAAGGTCGGTCATGCCCAGAATGCCGTTCATCGGAGTGCGGATTTCGTGGCTCATGTTGGCCAGGAATTCGCTCTTGGCGCGGCTGGCAGCCTCCGCCGCGGCCCGGGCGCGCTCAATTTCCTCTTCGGCCTGCTTGCGGCTGGTGATGTCGTGGCCGACGCCGACCATGCCGACGATCTTGCCGTCCGCGTCTCTCAGCGGAACCTTCGTGACCAGAATCCAGGCGGCGTGCCCCTCGGAGTCCACCATCCTCTCCTCGAAATTCAGCAGCGCCTGCCCGGTCTCCCACACGCGCCGGTTTTCGGCGTAGTACCGTCGCGCTCTTTCCTCGGGGAAGAGATCAGAGTTGGTCTTGCCAAGCAACTCCTCTGGCGACCTTGCCCCCACCAGACGGGCGGCCGCAACGTTCACAACCAGCAGCCTGTCCTGGGTGTCGCGGACGTAGATGAGATCGGGCACGTTATCGATGAGCGTCCGCAACAGGTTGCGCTCGTCGGCCAATTGGACGTCGGCGCGCTTCCGGTCGCTGACGTCCATCATGGCGCCCAGCGCCCGCACGGGCCTCCCCGCGTCGTCGTACATGAAATAGCCGCGATCGAAGACGTACGCGTATTCCCCGCCGGCGCGACGAAAGCGGTACTCGCCGGACCACTTCTCTCCGCCGGCGGCCACCACGGCCTGAAGGCTGGCCTCCACGCGCGCCCGGTCTTCGGGGTGAATGTGCTCGTGCCACCACCGCGCATCCGGGCCCACCTGCCCCGGTGCGTGCTGAAAGGCGGCGCGCAGGTTGTCGCTCCACCAGACGGCCTGAGTGAGCAGATCCCAGTCCCAGATCACATCGTTGGTGGCACGCGCCACGTAGTGGAACCGCTTTTCGAGAGCAGCTTCGTTTTCGAGGCGCCTTCGGATGGTCTCCGTCTGTTGCTTTACGCGATGGCGCAGCACTCCGACCCACACCAGCACCGCCAGGGTCAATAGGGCGAGCAGCGCCAGTACGACAGAAGTGTTGCGCAAGGTCCACCAGGATGGGCGCGCGAGTACGGTAACGTCCGCAGGAGAATTGAGCAGAATCGCGAAGCCTTCGGGGACGCGGCGCGGGCCCACATCCACCGAGCACACTCCCGTCAGCCGCAGGCGGCTACCCGGAACGAACGAGGGCCAGCCCGGGAAAGGCTTGTCTACGGCGAGCCTCGCCTCGAAGAGCACGCCGCCGTCTTGCAGCACCAGGGTATGATCGGCCTCGCTGCGCCTCTGGTCGCGCAGGGTGGCGTCCAGTGTGACGCGCAGGGTGTCGAACGCGCCCGTGAGCAGTTGCGTGGCGTTTACGCTTAGAGGCGCGGGCAACGGCGCGCCGCCCGTTTTCAGCACCAGGGCGTGCCTGAGAACCGGCGTGTAATCCCCGACATCGGCGAAGCCTACCACGCTCACGCTGTCGCCGGGGTTGACTGCGACGTGCTTTGGAGCGGGGATGTAGAGACCCTGGCCGCCGTCCTGGATGAAAACCCCGCGCGGCCGCTGGAGCGTGACCGTGCCCCGCACTCTGATCCGGTGCTCGGAGGTGCCGTGGGCGACAAATGACAGCACAGTGCCGAGCGAGCGGAGGGGAATGCTAAACGGATCTGCGGGCGCCGGTTCCTCTACGGTGAGCTGCCGGGAGTCCGGCGTGACTAGCCGCACGCCAGTCAACTGGTTTTTCGAATTGAAGATGGAGGCGCACACGCCACGGATCCGTACCCTGGCGTCAACCAGGCGCGCTGGCGCAGGATCGTCCGTGGTAAGAATGTACGCCGGCAGGTCGTCGCCCACAGCCCCCAGTTGCAGCGTGAGATGACCTTGGTCCTGGGTGGCCTCGTGCACGATGCCGTCAAACTCCACCCACTGGCTGTCGTAGCGGGTTGAAGCCAGATCCTGAAGGGTGGCCTTGGGCGCCTTGGGCAGCGGTGCTTCTCCGAGCACCCGGTAGCGGGGCTTTCCCACTTGCGGAGCGAAGTCCGGTTCCTCGGTCACGCCTTCGATTTCGATCAGTTGGCCTGGCTTGAAGCGAAACTGCCCATTAAGGTCATTGATGTAAATTCCTGCCGTCGAGTCCTGCACGAAGTAGTCGAAGGTGGCTGGATCATTGTAGGTTACCACCGCCCGCAACCGCACGGGGTAGCCGCGGTTCGCCTGATCGTGGGTGAGTTCGCGAATCTGTTCCGCTGTGGTCAGCGTGGACAAATTCGCAGACTCTACGCCCTTGCCCTCTGCCGCCATCCCCGCGGAAGTCGACATGGCTGCAAACAGGGCGGCACTGAGACACAACCGCAATCCTTTGAAATGCCGTCTGCTACGGCAGGCGTGAGCCGTCACACTCCACCTCGTAACTCCAGGCAATACACATGTATACCTTCGGCAGTCTCTGAGCGGATCATTAACTGGCTTTTCCGGCGGTTTCCCGGCTTCAGGAGCCAGGTCCGGGACGTGAGGCGAGAGGGTCGCGCTGGGGACGCGCCGTGACCGGCCAAGACCGAGGTCGCGGACCCGCCGAAGTCAGTCCGTCGGAACGCGAGTGATGGCCGCCCGCGCCGGGTTCACTCGGGCTCCGTCAGTGCCCACCCGGCTCCAGGGTCGGCGCATAGTCGACGTTGTTCGGTTTGGGATCAACGAGCTGCCAGGCTTGACGTAGATACCGTTCTCTGCCAGCGAGTGTCCTAAAACTGTACACTTTTTCCCATGGTCTAGCTGTTCGAATCCGCCCCGACAAAATGTCGTTGTATGAACGCTAAAACTGTCAGGGAAGAGGTCTGTTTTGAGGTCATTTGAACGCAAACTTCCAAAATCGCTACACTTTTGATTTTGGGAAGCTCTCGCCCAAGCACGCGGTAAGTTATTGAAAGTTTGTTGGGAACGGCCAGCGAGTGACAGGCTGTAAGTTGCTGAAAATACGTTGTTGGCCTTCTGAGGGCGCGGGCCGTAAGTTGTTGAAAATAGCTAGGAGGCCAAGTCCCACTTCTAGCTCAGCGTCGAGGGCCCGGCCGCATCGGAGGGTATGCCGTTCAGGGGGCGCGGCGCGCACTGGCGTAGCCAGACGCAAATTGGGCGGCGGTCTGATGGCGAGTAACTCACGCCTCGAAGATGGAGGCCACAAACTCCCGGGGATTGAAGGGCAGGAGGTCTTCAACCGTTTCGCCGACGCCCACAAATTGAATGGGCAGGCCGAGCTCATGCGCGATGGCCACCACCACGCCGCCCTTGGCGGTGCCATCGAGCTTGGTGAGCACGATGCCAGTTACCCCGGCCTTATCGGTGAAGATGCGCGCCTGTTGAAGGCCGTTCTGGCCTGTGGTGGCGTCGATCACCAGCAGCACCTGATGGGGCGCGCCGGGGACCTCGCGGCCGGCGATGCGGCACATCTTCTCGAGTTCGGCCATCAGGTTGTACTTGGTGTGGAGGCGGCCGGCGGTATCCACAATCACCGGGCTCTCGCTTCCCTTCCGGGCCTTGGCGAGAGCGTCGTAGATCACTGCGGCGGGATCGGCGCCCGACTTGAGCCCCACCATTTCCACGCCCAGGCGGCCCGCCCAGACCTCGAGTTGTTCTCCGGCGGCCGCGCGAAACGTGTCTGCCCCAGCCAGCAAAGGGCGCGCGTTGTGGTCCACGTAGTAACGGGCCAATTTGGCAATGGTAGTGGTCTTTCCGACGCCGTTAACGCCAACCATAAAGATCACTTCGGGCATTCCGGGCGGAGGCTTCGCCGGCGCCGGGCACCGGGCCCCGTCCGGGTTCTCAAGAATGGCGAGGAGCTCCTCCTCGATCGCCGGCCTGAGATCGGCGGCGGCGCGGATCTCGCGTTTGCGCAACCGCCCGCGCAGCTTGTCGATGATCACTCCGGTGGTCTTCACGCCCAGGTCGGCCTGGATCAGGGCCATTTCCAGCTCGTCCAGCGCGGACTCGTCGATGCTTTCCCGGCTTTCGGTGATGGCCTCGATCTTCTCTACAAGCTGCGCCTTGGTGGAGGAGACGGCCTGCTTGAGGCGGTCGAAGAAGCCCGTTTTCTTCTCGCCTTTGCCGAACAAACTGAAGGCCATAGAACTTCATTGTAGCCGAACAGCGCCCATTGGACAGAAACGGAGGCCGGCGAGTTGCATCTAAAACGAGGTGGCGAGAGCTTGCGCGCGGCGCCGCCGCACGCACCGCGCATGGTATACTGCAGGATGTCGAAGGCGCCGCCAGAGCCTGGAAACGAATCGATGAACAATCACTCGAACCCGTTCTCAATCCTCTCTCAGCACGCAAAACAAAGGAGTTCCGCCATGTATCCTGAAGAATTTGTCGCGCCTATGCGCGAAGAGCTCACCAACATCGGATTCCGCGAGCTGCGGACGCCGGGCGAAGTAGACGCCCTGCTGGGCGCACCGGCGAGCGGCACCACCCTGGTGGTGGTCAATTCCATTTGCGGCTGCGCGGCGGGCAAAGCGCGACCGGGCGTGGCGCAGGCGCTCAGCCACGCTGCGCGTCCCGAGGTGCTGGCTACCGTATTTGCGGGGCAGGATCGTGACGCCACCGATCGCGCACGCAGCTATTTCACCGGCTACGCGCCGTCTTCACCGTCCATCGCCCTGTTGCGCGACGGCAAGCTCGTCTTCATGATGGAACGCCGCGACATCGAAGGGCGCGACGCCTATTCGATTGCCGAAGATCTCACCCGCGCTTTCGACCAGTTCTGCGCGCCGGCTACGTCGAAAGCCGCGTCTTAAGCCCGCTGGCCCTTGCCGTTCTCGCGAACTTGGTCAAATCACCACCCTACTTCGGATGGGAAGTGCTGTACTTTGCCCTCGCGACGAGGTCCTTTCCCTCATCGGGGTCCGCCTCGCTGAGAGCAAATTGGGTGTCGTACTCGCCGTTCCCAACCCTGTGCGGGACGATATAATACGTCTCGCCCGCCACCGCCTTCAGTGCGTGCAAAGAAACCTGCGTGGACATGCCGAGTCTGCTCATGGCGCACAGGTGGTGCTCGCCCGGATCGATCGGAACCAGGAAATAGGTCAGCCCGTTGCTGGCACCCACCCACTTGCCATCGACTCCGAATCTGCTGCGGATGTTATCCTCCTGAACCACGTAAATCAGCGCCTTCCCGGCCTCCGGCGCCGGAGTGGAGTGCTGCGACGCGTCAACCGTCACCTCGATTTGCGAGTTACGAGGTCCGCAGGCCGACTCGGCAGCCGCGATGGCCGCCTTATCCTGGCCGAACGCACAGCACGATAACAGGAGCATGGTCGCAAGGGTCTTCATGCGCGCCTCCCTCTGGGGCCAACACTGCCCTCGACTTCCGCCCATTATACTCTCGCCTTCGCACCCAACCGGTGTTCCGTGCCTTTCAGCAGCCTTATGAAGTTGGTGTAGTGGCGGCCGATGATGAGCAGCGCGCAGCCTACAGAGCCGATCAGCAGCGCCGGCGGAGGATGGTTGAGCGCGGCGAAGAGCAGCGGGAATGCGGCCGTGGCCACGATCGATGCCAGCGAGATGTAACGGAAGAGTCCGACCAAAGCCCCGAAGATCAGGAGCACGAGCGCCATCGGCACCGGCGCCAGGGCGAGGAAAACGCCCACGCCCGTGGCCACGCCCTTGCCGCCGCGGAACCCCAGCCACACCGGAAAAATGTGCCCTGCCACCGCGCCCACGGCGGCGGCAGCCACCCATCGAGGATCGTTTCCCGTCAGGCGTGCTGCCAGGAAGACTGCGCCCACGCCCTTTCCGAAATCGAGGAGAAAAGTGGCCAAAAACCCCGCTACGCCCAGGTTGCGCATCACGTTCGTGGCGCCCGTGGCGCCGCTGCCGGTGCTGCGGATGTCGATTCCCTTTGTCCAGCGAACTATCAGATAGCCGAAAGGAATCGAGCCCAGCAGGTAACTCGCGAGGGTTGCAAGCGTCCCGATCATCACGGCCGGGCTCCCGGGAAGGCCGCCAGTTTCAAGTATTCCGCGCCGCCCGGGCGCAACTTGCTCTCGAAGAGAAAGAACTCGTCCACCTCGAAGCGGCCGAGGCTGATCGAGCCGGTGCTTTCGAGCGCCGCCGCGAGGTCGGGGTCCGCTCGTGGCGTCCGGAAGCGAGCCAGGGTGAGATGAGGGCGGAAGGGGCGGTCCTCGGCGGCGAAACCGATTATTGCGAGGGCCGCTTCCACGCGCCCCGCCAGTTCGCCGAGGGCCGACGGCGCTTCGAGTCCAGCCCAGAATACGCGCGGGTGCCGCGCGTCAGGGAAGAAGCCGAAGCCCTTGGCCTCCACCTCAAACCTGCCGAACCCGCGGAGCGCTTCGAGCGCCGCCGTTACGGCCGCCACCCGTTCGGCCGGAATCTCGCCGAGAAACTTCAAGGTGACGTGCACACCCTCGGGGCGTGTCCAACGAAGCTCGGAGTTGCGCGCGCAGGCAGACCGTAAGCGCGCCTGCTCCTTAGCCAGCGCGGCGCGAACGCTTTCGGCGAGATCGATGGCGACGAAGGTTCTCATGCAGCGGGAAAAGGGAGTTGGGAGTCGGGAGTTGGGAATCGGGTGAGGCGGTTTTGAAAGCCCTACTCCATACTCCCAATTCCCTACTCTCTCTCTGCAGTTCTGCAGTCGGCGGTGCCTAGCTTCTCACCCGCCGCCGGATCATCTCCAGGGCAGCCACCGAAGCCCACGTGCGCACACGCTCGCGGTCGCCCGGGAAGCGAAACTGGCGCACCTCGGTGGAGCGCTCGTCGGACAGCGCAATGAATACCAATCCCACCGGCTTCTCCGGCGTGCCGCCGCCCGGCCCCGCGATGCCCGTGATACCGAGGCCGAGGCTTGAGCCGGTGCGTCGGCGGATGCCCTCGGCCAGCGCCTGCGCCACCGCCTTCGACACAGCGCCGTGCTCGGCGATCAGCTCTGCCGGCACGCCTACCAGGCGTGTCTTCAATTCGTTGCTGTAGCAGACCACGCCGCCCAGGAAAAAAATCGAACTGCCCGGAACCCGGGTGAGCCGCTCGGCCACCAGGCCCCCCGTGCAGCTTTCCGCCACCGCCGCCGTCTTCTGCTTCATCACCAGGTACATCCCCACCACTTCCTCCATCGACTCGCCGCGGGTGGAGAAGATGTGATCGCCGAGCGCCAATTCGATCTTGTCGCCGAGCTCGGCGAGCAAAGACTCGGCGTCGGCTTCCGACCCTCCGTGCGCCCGCAGGTGGACTTCGATGGTGCCCATGGTGGAAAGAATGGTGGTCTCGGGGTTCGTATAAGGCCGGTAATGCGGCGCGATGCGGCGGTCCACCTCAGACTCCGGCAAGCCCACCACTTTGTAGACGCGGCTGCGAATCCGCCGGCCCCCGCTGCGCCCGGCGAGTCGCGGCAGGCAACTAGCCTCAAACATGGCCTCGAGCTCGTGCGGAGGTCCCGGCAGCAGCACCATGATGCAGCCATCGTGCTCGATCCAGAGCCCCGGGGCCGTCCCCCGTGAATTCTCCAGCCACTCGGCTCCTTCGGGCACCATGGTCTGGCGCAGGTTGTTCTCAGGCATGGGGCGGCCGAGCCGCGCCCACCGCTCCTCGATCTTGAGGCGGATCTCGTCCACCTCGCGAAGGGGGCGGTCCAGAACCTCGGCCACTACTTCGCGGTTGAGGTCGTCTTCGGTAGGGCCCAGCCCGCCGATCAAGATCACCAACTCGGAGCGCCCCGCGGCCAGGCGCACCACCTCGGCCAGGCGCCCGCGGTGGTCGCCGACGATGGTCTTGTAACGCACCTCGATGCCGAGACTATTCAGCTTGCCGGTGAGGTAGAGCGAATTAGTGTCCTGGTGGAAAGGGGTGAGCAGCTCGGAGCCGACAGCGATGATTTCCGCATCCATGTTGAAGCAGTGACAAGTGGAAGGTAACGAGTCATCGGGTGATCGGGCGATCGAAAGATTGACTCATTGACCCGATGTGAGCCGCTTGCTCCTCACTTGTCACTCGCCACTTCTCTCTCGTCACTTGCCACTTGTCACTGTCTTTACACCAGCGGCCGGCCCTCGATATCCAGGAAGATCTCGACGAGCGAATCCCCGGTGGCCAACACCATCGACCGGTGGGGCGTGAAGGTCAGGCCCACAATCCCCTGTCCGGAAACGACAAGCTCAGCCTCCCGGCCGTCAGGGGTGAGACGGACCACTCCACGGCGTCCAGCCACACTGCCCGCGACGTAGAGATTGCCGGCGGCATCGAACGCCAGCCCCTGAGGGCGGCCGAGGCCGCGGTAGAAGCTGGAAACGTCGCCAGCCGGCGAGACCCGAAAAACGTGGTCGAAGCTTGAGGTGGTCGGGCTGGACACGTAGAGATTGCCGTCCGGACCGAACGCCAGGTGATAGGCCGCCACGCTCTGCTCCAGAGTGGTGAACACGAAGATCTGCCGCTCGGGATTGATCTTGAAAATGGTGCCGCTCCGGTCGCCGACGTAGAGATTCCCGGCGCCGTCGAAGGCGAGACCCGTAGCTACGCCCATGCCCTCGGCGTAGACCTCGCGTTTCCCGTCCGGCGTCACCCGGTAGACTACGCCCTCGAGCCGGCTCGAGATGTACAGGAAGCCCTCGCGGTCGAAGGCGAGGCCCGTGGCATTCATCAAGTCGCTCAGGAAGGGCCTCGTGGAACGGTTGTTATCGACCTTGAACACCGCCACCGGCACTTTCTGCCCGCGGCTGCCGCTGAAGGTGCTGAAGATGTTCCCGGCGGCGTCCACGGCGGGGTTGGCCACCGGATGCAGGTTTTCCGCGATGGTTAGCCCCACCGCGACGGAGGCAGGCGCGCTCACGCCGTGCCCGGTGTCCACCGTCACGTCCCCGCTGGTGGCGCTCTGCGGCACCCGCACGATCAGGCAGGTGGGAGAGCCGAGCACCAGGTTGCCGGCCTGGTCGCCGAAGCGCACCCGCGGCAAGGTGTGCCCGTTCTCAGTGAAACCACGGCCGCGCAGGGCGATCTCGCCGCCGGGGATGACGGCGCGCGGTGTAACGTCCTCGATGCGAGGCTTCGCGCCGGGCCCGCTCGAGCGCTGCGTCCCGTCAGCCGCTTTACTGTTCTTCTTCCACAGAGTCATTTCAGCCAGTACCTCATCACCAGGCTGAAGGCCACCAGGCTCCACAGGCCGGCCGCCACGTCGTCCAGCATGATGCCCCAGCCGCCGCGGAGGTGTTCGAGCCGCCGGGCCGGGAAGGGCTTGATCACGTCGAAGAACCGAAAGAGCAGATACGCGGCCAGCAGGCCTTTCCACCCGCCTCGCGGGCAGGCCGCCAGCGTCACCATCTGCCCAACCACTTCGTCGATGACGACGTGGCCCGGATCCTTGCGGCCGAAATAAGTCTCCGCTCCGCTGGCCGCGCCCACGCCCAGCGCGAAAATGAAAGCCGCTCCGAGTGCCACCAGCGTTGAAGCCCAGAACGCCGGCACAGGCAGCCGGCCGAGAGCCACCACCAGCGCCACCCCGAGTGCAGCGCCAACGCTGCCGGGGCCGACCGGAAAGTAGCCCAGGCCCCCACAGGTCGCGACCCAAACGGCCCAACCCCGCCGGTCACTTTCCCGCGGTCGAATCGGATTCCCCAAGCTCTCCCCCGACGGATTCCGCTGCCCCCGCGTCGCTGCTCTCGACGGGCGCGGGCACGCGATAGCGGCCGGCCAGCCAGTTGTCGAGATCGATCAGTTTGCAGCGCTCGCTGCAGAAGGGGCGGAACGGGTTCCCTTCGAAGTTCGCCTTGCGCTGACAGATCGGGCACCGCACGGCACCACCGCCTGGTCTGGCGTTACGACGCGAAGCCCGCCGGCACCGCCACAGCTCCGGCGGCTCTAATCTGAACGAGCCCTGTCGCACGGCCGGCTCCGGGCATCTGAGCCAAACTCCCGCGCGGCTCGCCATGCTGCCCGGTAAAAGTCGCGGCTTCGAGCCGAGCCACCAGGTCGTACTCGCCGGCTTCGGTGATCCGCGCCCAGCGGAACTCGCCGGGCACGGGCTCCGGGCCTTCAAAATCGTTGATCAGTACCCTGCCGTCGATCTCGGGCGCCTGGGACTCGAGACGCCCCTCGAGCAGCAGCTCCGTCTCTTCGGCCCGGCCCTCCACCAGCACCGGGACCCGCTGCCCTACGCGGTCGCGGAGCTTACGTGCCGAGATCGTGCGCTGCAAAGCGAGTATCTTCCTTCGGCGGCGCTTTGCCACCGAAGCCGGCACAGTGCCGGGCAACTGAAACGCCGCACTCGATTCCTCATTGGAATACGCAAAGACGCCGAGGTGGTCGAACTGAGCCTGCTCCACAAAATCGCTGAGCGCGCGGAAGTCGTCTTCAGTCTCGCCCGGAAAGCCTACGATCATCGTGGTGCGCAGGGTGACTTGCGGTATGGCGGCCCGGATCTTGGCGAGCATCTTCAGAAAGTGCGGCGCCCCGGACCCCCGGCGCATGCCCTGGAGCACCGAGCGGCTGGCGTGCTGCAGCGGGATATCGAAATAGCGCGCCACCTTCGGCGATCTTGCGACGGCCTCAATCAAGCGGTCGGTGAGGCGATTGGGATAGCAGTAGAGAAAGCGCACCCAGACCAGCTCGGGAATTCTGGCCAACTCCTCGAGGAGCAACGCCAGCCCGCCGCGCAGGCCGAGGTCTTCGCCGAAGCTCGTGGTGTCCTGCCCCACCAGCACAAGCTCGCGAACGCCGCGCAGCGCCAGGTTCTCGGCCTCGCGCACCACGCTCTCGAAGCGGCGCGAGCGGAAGCGGCCGCGCATCTGCGGGATCACGCAGAAGGTGCAGGGGTGGTCGCAGCCCTCGGCGATCTTTAAGTACGCCGAATAGGAAGGCGTGGAAAGCACGCGGGGCGTAAACTCGGTGTAAAGATAAGGATCGAAGGGACGGCTCGCGGCCCGCCCCTCCCCGCCGGACTCGCAAGCCTCCACCACCCGCTCGAGTTCGTTGGTGCCGATTACAAAATCGACTTCGGGGATCTCCCGCAGAATCTGATCGCGATAGCGCTCTACCAGGCAGCCCGCCACCACCAAACGGCGGGCGCGCCCGCTCTTCTTGTGTTCGGCCATCTCCAGAATCGTGTCGATGGACTCTTGCTTGGCCGGCTCAATGAAACTGCAGGTGTTCACGATCAGCACGTCGGCCTCGTCCGGGCGGGACACCAGCTCCCAGCCCCGGGAAGCAAGCTGCCCGAGCATCACTTCGCTGTCCACCAGGTTCTTGGGACAGCCCAGACTCACCATCCCGACTTTGGGCATAGGTCACAAGTTAGCGCGAGTGCGCCTGACAGTCCGACTTAAGAATTTTAGCACAGCGCGACGCCGGCGGCGGGCTGCTGAGCGCTGCGCCGCCTCGTTTCCCGCCCATGGGTAGGCGGGCTTTTGTGAGATACCCCGCGTGGGATGGGAAGACCCCGCTGAGGATGGCGTTCAGCAGCTAAGCGAGGTTGCTGCGCGAGAGAGGCAATTCCCGAATCCGTTTGCCGGTGGCGGCGAAGATGGCGTTACACAGCGCAGGCGCGAACGGCGGCACGCCCGGCTCGCCTACCCCGGCGGGCGGCGCCTCGCTTTCCACAAGGTGAACGTGGATCTCCCGCGGCGCCTCGTTGATGCGGCACATGGGATAGTCCTGGAAATTGCCTTGATTAATGACTCCATGGGTGGCCGTTATCTCGCCGTACTTCGCGAGGCTGGTGGAAAACACCGCGGCGCCCTCGAATTGGTTGCGAACGCTTTCCGGATTCACGATGGTTCCGGCGTCCACGGCGGTATCGACGCGCCCGATGCGCACCTTGCCCTTGTCGTCCATCTCCACCTGAATGGCAGTGGCAACGTAGGTGAGGAAGCTCCGGTGCACGGCGATGCCGATGCCCTGCCCTGAGCCTGGCTTCCGTTTGCCCCAGCCGGCCTGCTCGGCCGCCATTTGGGTCACGCGCCGCAAGCGCGCGGTGTCGATGGGGTAATCCTTGTAGTCGCCGCCCATGTTGTCGTAATCGGTCCCCAGCGCCGTCTTGGGAATAACTCGATCGGGCCCGATAAGCGCCAAGAGATAGTCCAGCGGATCGCGCCCCGCGGCGTGCGCCAGCTCAGCGGCGAACGACTGCACGGCGAAAGCGTGGTAGATATTGGCCACGGAGCGCAGCCAGCCGATGCGCACGTGGGCGGTGGCGGGGCCGTTCTCCGCGCGCAGGTTGGGTACGGCAAACGGCGTGTCGGTGAAACCCATCCCCAGCTCGCCGCCGCCGCCGTAGGTGGAGTTGGGCGCGAACGTCGACCCAATCGGCGGAAACACCGAACGTTGCAACCAGGCGGAGGGCATGCCGTTCGCGCCCAGAGCCGCCTTCATGTACATCGCGGCCACCGCGTGGTAGTAGTCGAACTTGATGTCGTCCTCGCGCGTCCACACCACCTTCACCGGACGGCCGGCTTTCTTGGAGAGAATAGCGGCCTCAGCCACATAATCCGGCATGGATTTGCGGCCGAACGCTCCGCCCAACAGCGTGACGTGGCAGATTACGTTTTCCTTGGGAATCCCGAGGACCTGGCCCACGGTCTCTTGCGCCGCTTGCGGATCCTGGGTGGGCGCCCACACTTCCACCTTGCCGTCGCGATAGTCGGCCAGCGCCACGGGCGGCTCCATGGAGGCGTGCGCCAGCAAGGGCACGTAGTACCCGGCCTCGAGGGTTTTGCCGCCTTTGGCGAACTCGGCGTCCACATCACCGACGTTCCAGGCCACCTTGCCCGGCTGGCGGGCGGTTTGCTCGAGGTCTTTGCGGTAGGCGTCCGAATCGTAGGAAGCATGCGGGCCGTTGTCCCAGGCGATCTTGAGCTTCTGGCGGCCCTGAAACGCCGCCCACGTATTCTCCGCGATCACGGCGATTCCGCCGAGCGGCTGGAAACCGTGAGGCGGCTTGAACGGATCGATGGCCACGGTTTGCTTCACGCCTGCTACTTTGAGGGCCTCACTGTCGTCCACGGAGGTTACCTTGCCGCCCAACACCGGCGGGTGCTCGACGGACGCGTAAAGCATGCCGTCCGCGCGCGCGTCCATGCCGAACAGCGGTTGGCCGGTGCAGAGCCCTTCGAGGTCGAAGACGCTCGCGTCCTTGCCGATGTAGCGCCACTGGCTGCGCGGCTTGAACTTCAAGGTGCCTGGGGCGGGCACGGGCAAGGCAGCGGCCGCGGCGGCCAAGCTGCCGTAGCTGGCGGTGCGCCCGCTCGGCCTATGAACAACCGTGTGCAGCCGGGCTTCGCATTCAGCCGTGGGCGCCTTCCACTGCTGCGCCGCCGCCTCTACCAGCATGGTGCGCGCGGTGGCGCCCGCCTGGCGCATCACGTCGAAGAAACTGCGCACGGAGTGCGAGCCGTCAGTGTCCTGGTTGCCGTACTTCGGGTCGCCGAGAGCCTGGACGATCTTCACCCGGCTCCAGTCGGCCTCCATCTCGTCGGCAACGATTCTCGGCAGACCCGTGCGGCTACCCGTGCCCATCTCGGAACGGGCCGCCACGATCGTCACCGTGCCGTCGGGCTCCAAGCCCACGAAAACGCCGGGATGAAACGCCGCGCCGCTCAAGGGATCTTCGGCTTCAATCGCGGCCGCCCAGAGCGCCCGCGGAAACAGCCTCGCGCCCAGTACGAAGGCGCCGGCCGAAAAGACGTTCTTCATGAATCCGCGGCGGCTGAGGTTCAGGATCTCGCTCATGCGCCCTCCCCGGCTGCCGCCTTGATGGCCGCGCGAATACGCTGGTAGGTGCCGCAACGGCAGATGTTGCCCTGCATCATTTCGTCAATGTCCTGATCGGTGGGATGGGGCTTCGACTTCAGCAGCGCGACCGCCTGCATGATCTGGCCAGGCTGGCAGTAACCGCACTGCGGAACGTCGCCCGCCATCCAGGCTTTCTGAACCGGGTGCAAGCCACCTGCACCTAACCCTTCGATGGTGGTGATTTCGACGCCCGCCAACGACTTCATCGGCGTCAGGCAGGAACGAACGGCCTCGCCGTTCTGGTGCACGGTGCAGGCGCCGCAGAGCCCGATACCGCAGCCAAACTTGGCCCCGGCGAGCCCCAGGACGTCGCGCAAATACCAGAGCAGTGGCATCTCCGGATCGCCATCGAACGAACGGCCGACCCCGTTGACCTTGAGTTGCATCGCGTTTGCCCCTCGTGCGCCGGCGGAGTGGCTGCCGGAGCACAATTCCTGAACCACGGATCGTAACTCGCGGCTGCGCTCGATTTCAAGCAATCCTTGCCGCTCGGGGCGGCGAACCCGAAATAACAACGCAAGGAGGTTTCGGCGGGCTCCGGTGGAATACGGGAATTTGCGTCCAGGCGCCCTTCAGAGCGTCGCCCGAGGCCAGGCTGGCCCCTGACCCGTGCCAAGCGTGTTACACGCCAGGGCGGTGCCGTGACACGCATGCACGGGGGTACTCTGGAAGCTCGAAGGTCGATCCGGAGGCATTTTTCGCTTCGGAGGACCTCGGCGAGGCTTGGCGGCCGCCCCTAGACGCCTCGCAGAACTATAATTATAGTAACTGGGGCGTTCTCAGCCGGGCTGGAATCGACCTCTGTAACACGGATTGGTACACGGTTTCATGTATTTCTGCAGCGCCGCACTTCCGTACAATGGAGGGGCTTCATTAGGAGGATAGGGCAACGCAGGGATTCGACCCGAGCGCCGAACCAAGCGTGAAGTGGGCGGCGGCCTTCGAGCCACCTCCCAGGCTGCTCGCTGCGCCATCTGAGAAA
The DNA here is from genome assembly GCA_035516075.1 of Terriglobia bacterium. GTDB lineage: Bacteria > Acidobacteriota > Terriglobia > UBA7540 > UBA7540 > Gp13-AA77. The sequence continues at coordinate 16,854 of DATJAQ010000044.1, forward strand.
CGGCGAAATTTTGCCCAAGCCATGGGGTCGACCCCAGAGGTAGGGACGCATGAGGGTTTTGAAGAAGCAGGAGCAAACCGCCATCGAAGCCGTCGCCAGACGGTTCTCGGCAACCTGGGAAAAGGGTGGTGATCCCCCCGACGCCACCATCCTGGTCGCCGGCAAACGGGTTGCGGTTGACATCACGACCCTCAAACGGCGCGGCACTGGCCAAGGCAACGCTGTTGCGCCTCGCTTGAGGTTCGATAAGGTCGCGACCCGGGTCGTTGAACGCCTGCAAGCCAACCTTGGCGAAACCGTGCCGGACGGCGTCACAGTGTTGCTCACCCTCACCGCTCCCATTCGTTTGCCATCGAAAACCACCGCCTCGCTGGAAGACAAAATACAAACTCTTCTCCGGCGGGGATCGCCGAGTCGAGATGAGAAAGGCACGATTCACGGGAATCGTGTCCGGATTCGACTTTTGAGAGGCGCATCTGAGCGAGCGCCAAAAATGATTGGGTTCGTGCACAATCCCGATTCAGACCCACTTTTACTTTTGAACATGACATGCGAATTGCTCGAGCTCGTCGGCGCCGAGGCTGGCCGGCGGGCGCCGAGGCCTGCGGGGGAGCGATGGCTCGTGGTGATAAGCGCCGGAGGAATTTCATGCTTAGAGGCATACCGGTACATCTATTCGCAGTTGCGCAGGGCGACCGAGTTTAAGAAGGTTCTCATGGTGTTTGGCGATGGGCGGGTCGGGATGTTGACGGGATGAAACCGGTATGCGCGCTGCCGTCGTCGAGGCCGGGCGGGTAACGCTCGAACTTTCAGAAAAAGGGACTGGCGGGATGGAACCGATCGGCGCGGTGGAAAGCCTGTGGCGCTACCCGGTTAAAAGCATGCGCGGAGAAGCGTTGCCGGAGGTCTTTGTAGGGTTCCCTGGAGTCTATGGGGACCGCGTCTACGCCTTTCGGAATTCCGCGGCGCCCAAAGGGTGCCCCTATCTGACCAGTACGAAACTGGAAGCGATGTTGCTGTATCAGCCTCGGTACCGAAATCCAGAGCGTATGACAAAGCCCCCCAACCTTGCCGAGGCTGAAGCGATTGCGCCTGGACTCACCCCCGTTTACCCCGGTCCGGCGGACCTTGCGGTGGATGTGGACACGCCCTCGGGGGACCGGCTGCCGGTCGGGGACCCTAGACTGATCCACCTTCTACGCGCCGGGATTGGCGAGGAGAACGAACTGACATTGGTGCGATCAGACCGGGCGTTGACGGATAGCCGGCCGGTTTCGCTGATTTCGATTCAGACGATTCGGCAATTAGGGGAGGAGTTGGGGACCAGCCTAGACAAGCGCCGCTTTCGCGCGAACATCTATCTCAATCTCAAATCCGGGAAGGGTTTCGACGAGGATCTGCTCGTGGGCCGGAACCTGCGCGTCGGCGCCAAAACCACCCTCGCGGTAACGGACCGCGACCTACGCTGCAAGATGGTGACGCTCGATCCGGATACCGGCGAGCAGGATGCCAAGATCATGAAGCATTTGGCTGGCGCCCACCAGAACAATGCCGGTGTTTATAGCGCGGTTCTCGTAGAGGGTACGATCCGTGCGGGCGACGAAATCTCTCTGATGGATTGACGCAGGCGGTTCACCGGAAGAATTCCCACTCTCCACCGTCGCGCCTGTGATGAACTGCGCGGAGGTGGCCGTCCAACCCGAAGTCAGCCTTATCGTCCGTCAGGCGGCCCGCCGGCGGCGATTATTCCGCTGTAGCCTCGCCGCCTCCAATTTCCGATCCCGCTCGGTTGCATCGCCGCACGATACTGAAGCTCGCGTCCCTCACTCCCCGGTGACCACAAAATAGAAGTTCTTCGGCGGCGCTTTGCCCTTGGCCCCGGACTGCGCCTTTTGAAAGCGGATGATGGACCGCCCGGGCGCGAGAGACTGGAAATGCCAATCTTCAACTCCGTCTTTGGCCGCTTGACCGGCTGGCGCGCGATAGTCCGTGCCGGTGTGTTTGAGGAGCTGTCCGTTGACGATGGAAACGATCTTCCAGGAGTAGCCGGCGGCGTGGTCTGCCACCAGGTGGATGGTAAAGTTGCTGCCCGCCGCGACGGGGGCCAACTGGCCCTGATCGGGCGTCATCCACACTCCCACCAGACGGGCTCCGCTGAACCTCCCACCCTCGAAATCGAAGGCAAACTGCGCATGTCCCGCGAGCTTACAGGTGGCGCAGCCGTTCAGGAGGGAGTAATTCACCAGGAATTCCTGGCCCCCGTTCGGCTTCGGCACGAGCGGCGGACTTGCCTCCGCCCTGTCGCCCTGACGAACTTCCGCCTTGGGAAAGGTGCGCCGGATCTCCTGAAAGATCAGGTCGGCTTGCACCTTGGGGAGCGGCCACAGGGAGCGGTCGTCAACGTCGATGAGGCCTGGCGAACCGTTCACCAGCAGCCAGACTTCGGGCGCCGTCTTGCGCTGCGGGAAGGCGGCATGAACCACCGCCACCCGGCCGCCCTCCGTAAAGTTAATCGCGTAACCCAGCTCGCCGTGGGTCCGCCGGGCCAGAAGACGGGCAAAGGCCACCGCTTCGGGCGAAGCGCCGTGCGGCCCCATTCCCTCGATGAAGCACGCGGTGAAGCGGCCGGCGCCGCCCTTCGCGCACGCCTCCCGAATCGAGGTGACCGCCGCCGCCTCCGGATTCCATACCACCGCCGGCGTCACCCGCGCCGGTTTCTGTTGCGCCTGGGCCGGCGCGCCGGCGCGCAGCAATCCTGCGCACAGCAGCCCAGCGCACGTCAACACCCATGCCAGAGCGCCTGCGAAAGCTGCGCCGAGCCGTCCGATGCTATCGCTCCCGTTCATTTCGAACTCATACCCCCTCCGGCGCGGACCTCCAAAATAATAGCAGCCTTTCGCGCGCCTCCCGGCGCCCTTCACGCCTCCCGTTTTGAGATTCCTCGGAAAAGATTTCGATGAAAAAAAACGATTAACGGTGAGATAATCGAACGAACCCTGCGGGCATGAAGCCCTGGGGCGCGAGGGGAGCGTGACGGGGCATTTCAAGAGAGGGTGAAACTTATGGCATCGAACATCGCGAAAGTGCTCGGCGTCAGCTTGGTGGCAGCGGGCTTGCAGATCCTGGGTGCAGCTCCGGCGCCTGCCCAACAGGCTCAGCCGGCCGCGGCCGCCGCTCACCCGGCCCCTCCAGCCAGGCACGCGAAGGCGGCCTTCGGCGGGCCCACGACGCTCCGCGGGACCATTGCCATGGTCAAGCCCGACCAGTCCCTCGTGGTGATCGCACGCACCGGGCCCGGCGAACCAACTTCGCCGCAGGCCTCCTGGACCCAAACCAAGGCGCGCGGCACCGGCGAAGTGGTCGATCAGAGCAAAATGACCCTCACTCAGGGACCCGGCGAGACCGACTACGCCTTCAAAATCACCTCCGCCACCGTGATCAGAGTGAATGGTAAAAAGGTGGCCCTGGCCGACCTGGCGGCATCCCAGAATCAGCCGGCTACGGTTCGATTCACTGCCGCCCGTCAGGGTGATTTCGCCCTCAGCATCGAAGTGGGGCAGTAGGCCCGACGACCCCTCCCTTCTTCCTGTCTTCTGACTCCCGACTCCTGCCCTCCGGCTCTTGGCTCCTGACTCTCGTCCTCCGGCTCCTGCCAAAAAAAGAAAAAGTGTCCGGAAATTGGACATTCGAGCCCGAAAAAGGCCCCTTTTGGGCCATCATACGATCAGGCGTTAGGAACCGATGGGGTCGATCGCGCCATGCCCCGCAGACCGATGTTCGATCGCCGTCGGCGGCTACCCGCTTGACCGTTCACCGGTTTGGACCTAACCTTGCCAAGTAAAGGTGCGTGAGGTCGTGCGCATGCTGAAGGACGATGGCTGGTACCTTGTGCGGACGCGCGGCAGTCACCACCAATACAAGCATGGCGCCAAGAAGAAGTCGTTGGTGACCGTTCCCGGCAACCCGAACGACGAGTTAGCCACCGGGACGCTGCATAGCATCTTGAACCAGGCGGGGCTAAAGATATGAAGAAGTACCTGATCGTAATCGAGGAGACCGCTACTGGCTACTCGGCCTATTCGCCCGACCTCCCGGGCTGCGTTTCAACGGGCCGAACGCGCCCAGAGGTCAAGCGGAACATGCGCGAGGCCATCGAGTTTCACCTTGAGGGGCTCCGGCTCGAGGGCCTCGAGGTCCCCGAATCGCATACCTATACCGCCTACGTCGAGATCCCCGCCTGACAATAGCCCTGGGCAGCCGTCTCCGGCGCCGCCGGCAGCCATACGCACTGCGCGCGGCGTAGCAGTGAATTGCGGCTTCGCCGCCCGCCCCTGCGCTGGGCTGCGGCTCCGCCGCTTTGCTCTGCGGAAAGGCTCTGCCTTTCCGGACCGGCTAGCTGGAGAATGTCGGCCGCGAGGCTCGGCCTTGCACTCTGCCGGCGAGCCAGCGCGGCCGCCGCACGGACCGCTGGCGTGCGTCAAATCATTTGCACTCCTGCGCGAATTCTTGCAACATGATACAGAGAACGATTGACCCAATGAACCTCACCGTGGAATTCGAACTGGAAGAAGATGGCCGCTGGCTGGCCGAGATTGCCGACCTGCCGGGCGTGATGGTTTACGGCGATACCCGCGAGGAGGCGGCCGCCCGCGTCCAAGCTTTGGCTCTGCGCGTGATCGCCGACCGGCTCGAACACGGCGAGGCTGCGCCCGAAATGATCCGGCTCTCCTTTATCGCGGCATGAGCTCCTGGCCCGCTACCAAAGCCAAGCGAGTGCTGGCTGCCCTTCTGCGCATCGGATGGAGCATCAAGAGGCAGTCAGGTTCCCACCGCACGCTTGCCCGCCAAGGCTGGCCAGACTTCGTATTCGCCTTCCACGATGGCGAGGAGCTTGGCCCCCACATGCTTAGCCGAATCGCCCGGCGCACCGGCCTGAGGCCGGAAGACCTGTAGCGTCGAAAGGGTCGCGGCGCCGCCGCCCGGCACGGCGCGGGGCTGCGGCTCCGCCGCTTTGCTCTGCGGAAAGGCTCTGCCTTTCCGGGGCCCCGCCCACCCCTTCATCTTGTTTTCGAGGAAGGCTCCGCCTTCCTCGCGGCTCGTCTTGGAGATAAGCGCAGACTTCGCGCCCTTCGAAGGGTCTTCTTCGGGAACCAAGAGAAGCCGAGGAGTCTCTGAGAAGCGACACTCCCCGCTACTTTGCCCACGATGACCGCCTTCGAGAGCCGCGCCGGAATAAAGGGTTGGAAAAAAACAGGAGGAGAGCGAGCGTCCGCAAAGGCATAGCCTTTGCGCACAGCAAGGCGGCAGAGCCGCTTCCGCCACCGGCCAGCCGCGGGCGGTGTCACTCCGCGTTACCCGTGGAAGGCAGCCGCAGGAGCAAATCCAGCTTTCCGTTGCGTTCGGCAGCCCTCCGGTATATCGTATCGGCCGGGCCGGAGATCGATAAAGGAAGATCCCGGCTGAGGCGAAAGCCAAATTCCGGCAATTACCGGATGAGGGGGTGCTTTGTGAAGACGTTCAGTCGCAGTTCTCGACAGGTTGGGGTCCTGATCTTCATGATGGCCGCGTTCGCGCTTTCCGCGCAGGCTGCGGGCTTCAGCAATGCGAGCCTCAGGGGCGGCTACAGCTTTTTGATCGACCGATGGACCGCGGACGTGAGTACAGACCAGTTTGCCATGGTGGGAGTCATGAACTTCAACGGCGCGGGCAAAGTGAACGGGTCGTACACATCGATTTCGGCGAACGTGGTCGCGAGCGGGCCCTTGGGCGGGACCTATAGCGTAAGTTCGACTGGCTCCGGGTCGATCGATCTCACCACCGGCTCGTCCGCCCAGTTCGCCATTACGCTCAACTCCACCGTCTCGGGCGTAGCTCACGGCGTGCAGTTGCTCGAGACCAACGACAACAGCAACGAAGTGATCAGCGGCACCGCGGTGCTGCAGTCGACAACCCTAATGACTTACAACGCGGCGAGTCTGAACGGAAATTTCGCCTTGCTGGGCAACACCTGGACAGACGACCCGAGTCTAGCCGAGGACGGCGATATCGGGGTATTCACTTTTGACGGCAAGGGGCACCTGAAGGCAACAGTCAGCTCCATGTTCGCCGGGACGCTTTACACGAACACGGTGAATGGCACCTATACGGTGAGCTCGAGCGGCACGGGCACCTTGACGATCATCTCCAATAACAGCCCGAAGTTTGCGTTCACTTTGAATTCGGTGACGGCTGGGCTGGCCGGAGGGTTGCAGCTTCTGGCCACCAATCCCGGCAACGGCGGCGGCAACTACGCGATCGCCGGGGCCGCCGTGAAGCAGTGAAAGCCGGCCCCCGCCACCTTTGCGAATAGGGTGAGGAAGGCGAGCGTGGGCAAAGGCAGAGCCTTTGCGCACAGCAGGGCGCGGGGTTGCGGCTCCGCCGCTTTGCTCTGCGGAAAGGCTCTGCCTTTCCGGGGCCGGCTGCAGATAGAGTATCCGCCTCGAGGAGGCGCCCGCCTTAGCGCCTCGCCTGGTTTATCCGAGGATGCGGCGAATCTGCTCGAGATGATTCAGGTCGTGTCCGGCCATGTGGGACGCCAGATCATGGACGCTGATTCTCCCGCGCTCGGCGTGGACGCCGAAGGCCTGCCACTGGTCCG
>DATJAQ010000045.1:0-2776 GCA_035516075.1 Terriglobia bacterium
ACAATCACCAGCGCCACGGCCAGTCCGATCAGGATGTCGATCGCCAGCACCGACGCCAGCGTTACCCAGAAAGCGAGCGAGCGCACCCCGCCCTCCACGGCGGACCGCAGATAAGGGTACGCCAGGGCGCCACCGCCGACCAGCAGCAGAGTGATGCCGAGCACGGTCGCGAGCAGCCAACGGAAATAAGAGCGCCCCATCCGCCGGGTCTCTTGCAGGCTTGGCCCAAAGCGCACGTCGCGCTTCAGAATGGCATCGACCAGCACGAACCTGAAGACGGAGCGAAGGTAGAGCACCATCACCAGCAGCGCCACACCCAGCAGGACAGCCAGCGCGATCAGCCAGGCGTGCGCCGCCATCGTCTGGCGCACGCGCCCAGCCAGGTCGCGGCTGCCGAGATCGCCCGGCAGCGAGCCCAGGCTCCAGTTGAAGGCCGCCGACGGCGTGCCTCCGCCGAGAAACAGGCAAAGGATGCTGAGCTTCAGCCAGCGAGCCGCGTCCAGCGGCTTGACGAGCAACTCCACGGTGTCGTGAAAGGCGGCGGTGACGGCCCGGGTGGCGGAGTAGGGCGCTTCGCCGGAGCGCTCCGGCCTCAGGAAGGCGAGGTGCCGGAATGGCCGGGGCGCGGAACTCAACCCGTGCTCCTCATCGGGGCCGCAAGCCGCCGGTGGGCGTCCTCCGCGGGGGGCGCCGCCTGGGCTCCAGAGCGCGGCAGTGTCACGCGGAACGTCGTTCCCCGGCCGACTTCGCTCGAGAAGTCGATGGAGCCGTCGTGAAGCTGAACGATGCGGTACGACATGGCCAGCCCCACGCCGGTCCCCGAGGGCTTGGTGGTGTAGTAAAGCGAGAAGATTTTGGGGCGTGCGTCCGGAGGGATTCCCACACCCTGGTCTGCCACCTCGATCTCCACCTGCCGATTCCGCTCACGCGCAGAGACCCGCAGCTCGCCCCCTGCCGGCATCGCCTGGCAGCCGTTCAGCACCAGATTCAGCAGAACCTGTTTCATCAGATCGCGGTCCACGCGCGCCGCCGCCGCGCCGTTGCGCTCGTGAACGAGGCGCACCTGCTGCCGGTTCGCCTCAGGCTCGGCCATCCGCAGAACCTCGTCGAGCAGGCGTTCCAGGTCCGTCTCCACCCGGCTCAACGCCACCGGGCGCGTGAAATCCAGGAACGTTCTCACTACCCGGTCGAGCCGCTTGACCTCGCTTCCCAGCATCTCGAGGTGCGGCGACAACTGTGCGTCCTGCGCTCCGAGCTTTGTTTTGAGAATCTCGATTTGCAGCACCATGGCGTTGAGCGGGTTCCTCACCTCGTGCGCCACGCCGGAGGTGAGCCGCCCAATCGCCGCCAGTTTGGCCGCCGTATCGATCTGGCTTTCGAGCTGAGCGCGCGTCTCGGCGTCACGCAGCGTCACCAGGCTCGCCACCGGCAATCCCCTCTCCTCCACAAACACCACGCTGGCCGCCACCTGTCCGGTGTCGGAGCCGGCCGCGCTCTCCACCGTCACTCCGCCCAGCGGCTTACGTTGCGTGAAGGCGCCGCGCAGCAGTCGGCTGAGCGCGTCTTCGGAATCGAAAATCTCCGCCGGCGTCTGCCGCAGAATCCTCTCGGTGGGCCGGCCGAGAAAGCGCGCTACCGCCGGTGTGGCCAGCACCAGCCGGTCCTGCTGGTCGAAGAACATCAAGCCGTCGGCGAGGTTGGCGAGCAGTTGATCGAGATTCTCTTTGAGTGCGACGAAGGCCGCCTTCTCTCCGCGGATGCGCTCGCCGAGCAGGTTCAGTTTAGACGACAGGATGCCCCACTCGTCGGCGCGCGACACGCGCACCGGGCCCGGAAGCTCGCCGCGTGCCAGGCGCTCAACGTTCAGCGAGATTGATTCGAGCGGCCGAAGGAGCAGAAAAGAGAGCAGCCCCGCCGTCAGGGTTGACACCAGCACCGCGGCCACCGACACCCACAACGCCTGGTTTAGCTCGGGCTTCACAAGTTCGCCCAGCAGCACGGTGGAGACGCCTACGCGAACGGTGAGCGGCGCGGCGCCGAACTTGAGCGGCAGCACCACCTCGTAAATCTGCTGGGGGCCGTATACCGTTTTGAGCTGCCGCCAAAGGCCGGCTTTGGCCACCGCGGAAAACGGCGGTGCGAGGGGAAGCGGGTACCCGGCCTGGTAGGGATCGTTGTGGAGGATCACCTTCATGTCCGAAGCGGTGAGCGCCACATACTCCACGCCCGGAAAAGATGCGGTCATGGATTCCACGGAGGAGAGCAGGCTCGGATCGGCGGTGAGAGCGCTCTGGGCGAAGCTGATCAACTGCGCCGGGTCGTTCGGATTCATCCCGGCCGGCAACCGCGCATTGGCCAGCACCGCGCGGGACTGTTCGTACACCTGGTGCGCCACGTCCTGGCCGCGGTTCGAGACGTCAGCGAAGGCGTGATGAATCAGCAGCGACCAGTACAGCGCCGCGGTGGCCACAACCACCCCGAGCACCAGGCACGAGATCAGTGCCGTCAGTTTAGCTTTGAGGCTGAGACTCATAATCCTTCACCTTGTTGTGAAGGGTCTTGAGGCTGATCCCCAGCATCCCGGCCGCCCGGGTCTTGTTGTTGTTGGCGAAAGCCAGGGTCTCCAGGATCAAGCGGCGCTCGGCCTGCTCCACCGTCAGCCCCGGGCGCAGCCGCAGGCCGTCGTCGGCCGTCGCCACTCTGCGGCCGAATTCCGCCGACACGTCTTTGCGGCGCAGCACGGTGTCCGCGGACACCACCACCCCGCGCTCCAGGG
>DATJAQ010000046.1:0-19795 GCA_035516075.1 Terriglobia bacterium
GCAAAAACCATCACGTTGCCGGAAGCTTCTCAAACTTCGTCTCCGATTTTGATTTACTGACGAGCGGCGGAGAGCGCCTTGAATGCTCGCGCGAGTTCCGTTCGGACGTTTTCTGGGCCACCGTAGGGGGCATGGGCTTGACGGGGGTCATCACCCGGGCGCGAATCCGACTGCGCCCGGTGGAGTCAGCTGATCTGGTGGTGCGTTTCGAAAAGGCCGCCGGCCTCGCCGACGCGCTCGACCGGCTCGAAGCGGGCGACCGCCGGTACGAGTACTCCGTGGCCTGGGTGGATTGCGCCGCCCGAGGTGGGCGCCGGGGCCGGGCGGTTGTGATGCTGGGCCGGCACGCGACGGCGGCCGAGCTCCCGAAGACCATCGCCGCGCCGCTGGCTCTCGACGAGCGCCGCACGGTGAACGTGCCGTTCACACTGCCCGTCAGCCCTCTTCGGCGCTGGGCAGTGCGCGCCTTCAACGCGCTCTACTACGGTTCGAAGCAGGCAAACTCCGAGCGCCTGTTGGACCTCGACCGGTTCTTTTACCCGTTGGACGCCGTGCGGAACTGGAACCGCCTCTACGGCCGCCACGGGTTCGTGCAGTACCAGGTGGCAGTTCCGCACACCGCGGCCGAGCAGGTGCTTTCGAAGCTTCTGGAAAGGATCGCCGGCAGCGGACGCGCGCCCTTCCTCGGCGTGTTGAAACGCTTCGGAAAGGGGAACGCCGGCATGCTGAGTTTCCCGATCGCCGGCGCCACACTGGCGCTTGATTTGGCGCTCGACCGCGAATTGCCCGCGTTTCTACGGGAACTCGACGCCATCGTTGCCGGCCACGGTGGGCGGGTGTACCTGGCCAAAGACGCGACGCTGAGCGCCGAGGCTTTCGCGCGAAGTTATGCGCGGCTGGACGAGTTCAGGGCCGTGCAGCGCCGGCTGGACCCTCAGCGCCGCATCTCCTCATCGCTTGCGCGCAGGCTGAAAATTATTGATGGGTGAACCAGCGCCTCAAACGAGTGTGCGCGCCTGGGGGCTGCCGCCCCGCGAGGCCGCCGCCGCCCAGATCCCTCCGGCCGCTCCCCTCATCTCCCGCGCCGACGCGGTACCTCTGGTTCTACTGGCGGCAATCCTCCTGTTGCTGTTCGGGCGCGTGCTCTTTACGGGCCAGATGTTCTTCTATCGTGACGTTTTCAGCTACACCTATCCGCGAGCAATGTTCATCCACGCCGTGCTGCGCAGCGGCCACCTGCCGTACTGGAACCCTTATTTCAGCTTCGGCGAGCCTGTGCTGGCGAACCCAAACTTCCTGTTCTTTTATCCCACCACGCTGCTGGTTGCGCTGTTGCCCGTCGGCCTGGCCTACAGCCTGCATTACGTCCTCCACTTTGCCTGGATGGCGCTCGGAACCTATCTTCTGGCACGGCGCTGGGAGCAGAGCCGGACGGCGGCGTTCTTTGCGGCCGCAGTTTTCACGTTTAGCGGACCGGTGCTCTCGCTCGGCAACCTGTACAACCAAGTGGCAGCTGCGGCTTGGATTCCATGGGCGCTGCTGGCGACGGATTACGCCGTGCGGGGCCGCTCGCGCCGCCCCTGGATCCTGCTCGCGGTCGTGTTTGCGGTTCAGTTCCTGGGAGCCGAGGCCTTTACTCTGCTCGCCACGGCCGCCATCGCCCTGGCCTTCGCGTTGTCACAGATTGCCGGGACGGGCTCTGCCCGTGCGCGCCGCGTGGTTCGCGTGGTGCTGGCCTTCGCGGCGGTCGGAGCATTGATGCTGGCTCTGAGCGCGGTGGGGCTCATGCCCGCACTCGAAGTCCTTCATCGTGCACGCCGAGGGACCACCGGGCTGCCTTTCGGTGAGACCGTCTATTGGTCGCTTCACCCGCTGAGCCTGCTGGACTCCGTGCTGCCGGGTTTTTTCGGCGGCGTGCTCGATTCGCCGTCGCTTTGGACCTACGTTCTGGCAGGGCGTAACCAGCCCTATTACGTGTCGGTGTTTGTGGGCTTTGTGCCGCTCTTTCTCGCCTGCGTCGGATGGAGCGAAGGGTCCGATCCCCGGCGCAAATTCGTGGGCGCCAGCGCGCTCGTGCTCTTGCTGCTGGCCTGTGGGCGCTATACACCGCTTTTCGCCCTGGTTTACCTGCTTTGTCCCCCTCTCGCGCTGGTGCGCTTTCCAGCGAAACTTCTGGTGCCTGCCGTGTTCCTGGTCGCCATCCTGGCGGGCTGGGGTGTTGACGTACTCCGGCAACAGAGGCCGCTGAAATGGCGAAAGCGCACTCTCTTGCTGCTTGGGATCCTCGGCGCGGTTACCGCGCTCACTTGGATCCTTGCCCTGGCAGCGCCGCCGTGGATTAGCCACGCCGGCCTGTGGATTCTGTACTCCACCAACCGTCTGTTTGAGCGCTCATCCATCGACCACCTGCGCGCCTCGGACGCACAGGCCGCCGCAGCGCACTTGCTGTCCAGAGTGAGGCTGGAGTTTCCCGGCCTGGCGGGCTTTTTCCTGGGGGGAGTGCTCTGGTTGATTGCGCTCGGCCAGCGTCGCGGCTGGGCGCGGCGTGGACTGCCCGTGGCCATAGCTCTCGGGGTTGCGCAGACCGTGTTCGTAAATTATTCCGACAACCCTACTGTCCCGGAGACCTTCTATGCGTATCGGCCGCCCGTTGCGAACCAACCGCCTGACCCTTCCGGGCCGTATCGATTTGCCTTCATCCAGCACGACCAGCCTGGTTCGCACTCTACCGAACAGGCGCTGTTGAACCTCGATTCCATACCTGCGGCGCGGGGATTTTCGACCGCCGCGCAGCTCTCCTTTCGAGATCGACTGCTGCTCGAGCGAGGCGCCATGCTGACGGGGGTCGAGATGGCCGAAAATCTCGATATGGAGGGTTCGCTGCCCCCGGCTTACTACGAGTTTTGGATTTACGAAATCAATCAGGAGGCGGACTCTAGCAAAGCTGATTGTCTGCTCGGTCGCGCCAATGTGAAGTACGTCGTCCGGCGGGATCGCCAGTCGAGCGCCGCCGTACGGGAAGTGGAGCCGGTGTTCAACGGCTCGGCGTCGCCAAGCTACCTTTACGAGGACCTCTGCTTCACGCCGCGCGCGTTCGCCGCCCGTACCGCGCTCCAGTCCCAGAGCCCCTCCGACACGCTGGCGAGGCTTTCCGACCCCGCATTTGACGCTCGCGATATCGTGATTCTTGAAGGCTCTTCCGGCGCGCACGGCTCGGGGGCAACGCCAACTCGCGCGGAGGCCGCTCCGCATCCCGCCTGGACTACGGCAGGGAGCGAGCCGGGGCCGGCTCAAGCGGCCGGCAGGGTCACGATCGTTGCGCGGGATTGGAACACGGTGACCTTGCGGGCCGAGATGCGGCGCTCCGGCTACCTTGTGTTGCTCGACCGGTACGATCCGGGTTGGCGCGCCACGGTGGACGCCAAGGCGGTCCCGGTGCTGGAGGCGGATCACATGTTTCGCGCCGTCCAGCTAGGCGCCGGAGCGCACGACGTGCAGTTCAGCTACCGCCAAAAGGGCCTCGCCGCGGGCGCGGCGATCTCTCTGGTAACGATCCTGGCCCTGCTCCTGACCTACTTCGCCGGAGCGTGACGGGGGCCCGTCGCGTACCGGTTACGGAGCGCTGATCGCGCCCAACCCTCCGGTGACTTATTGCGAGCCGCGTATTATCCTGACGAAGCGGTATTCCGGAACGGTGCGTTGGCAAACGCGCGGGAGCCACATCGTCCAAGCCATGCGAGAGTCGTCCCATCCAGCGAGCGAATCCTTGTTTGAGCGGGCGTGCGAGGTGATCCCGGGCGGGGTGACGAGCTCAGCGCGGCGCCTGCTGCCGCAGATCGTTTTTCGGGAGGGGCAGGGAGCCCACCTTCGCGATGCGGACGGCCAGTCTTACCTGGATTTCCACGCCGCCTTCGGGCCGATTCTGCTCGGCCACAATCATCCGGACGTCAACCGGCGCGTGCTCGAGGCGCTCGAAGGTGCGCCCTTGCCGGGCGCGGGGGTGACCGAGCTCGAGCTCGAGGTGGCCCGCAAGATTCACCAGCACGTGCCCTGTGCGCAGCGGGTTTTGCTTTGCACGAGTGGTTCGGAGGCGGTATTCCACGCCGTCCGGGTAGCCCGGGCCTTCACCGGCCGGCCGAAGATCGTCAAGTTTCAAGGCTGCTACCACGGAACGTACGACTCCGTGCTCATGAACGGTCTCAGCCCGCGCGAGCGTATCGGCACGCCCGAGCCGGGATCAGCCGGGGTGCTTCCCGCGGTCCTTGAGAACACCCTGGTGTGCACGTACAACCGCCTCGATGAGGTTGAGCAGGCGCTGGCGGCGCACCCGGGGCAGGTGGCAGCCCTCATCGTGGAGCCGATTGCGCACAACATGGGGTGCGTGCTGCCTGCCCTCGGATTTCTTGCCGGCTTGCGAGAGCTCTCGACCCGTGCGGGCGCGGTGCTGATCTTCGACGAGGTGATCACGGGATTCCGGCATCACTTGGGTGGATATCAAAAGATTTGCGGCGTGAGGCCGGACCTTGCCACTCTTGGGAAGGCTATCGCCAACGGCTTCCCGCTGGCGGCGGTTTGCGGGAGGCCGGAGATCATGAACCACTTCAATACCCATCCGGGCGGCGACACCTACTTTGCGGGGACCTTTCACGGTCATCCCACCGGATGCGCGGCGGCCCTCGCCACACTCGACATCCTCGAACGCGAGCAGGTTCACGCGCACGTCTTTCGCCTGGGCGAGCGGTTGCGCAGGGGACTGAGCGAAATCCATAAGCGGCTGGGTACCGGCGCCACCGTGGCCGGCTTCGGCTCCATCTTTGTCACCTATTTCACGCCAGGCCCGGTGGAGAATTACACGGACGCGCTGGGCAGTGATGAGGGGCTATTTCTGGACTACCGCAGGCGGCTCATCGAGCGCGGCATCTTCTTGATGCCGTCGAATCTGAAACGGGGACACATCGGATACAGTCATACCGAGGGCGATATCGACCGCACCCTCCAGGTTGCAGAAGATGTCCTGAAGCAAATGTTCGGTGCCGGTCGAGGGCTCGGCTAACCTTTTGGCAAGGTGTACAGTCCAAACAAGCTGAAACCGCGCTATGATGGGGCGGTTGGTGGTTTTCAGCTCCCAGTACCAGCAGCGGATGAAGTCCGGGGGATCCGATTAGCTTCAAGTTAAGCCGAGTCATCACGGAAGTCGAGCCGCCGAGGCCCGTCTCGCCGCCGCCCGCCGGGCCGTTGTCTGTGCCGACTGCGCCCGAACCCCCCAGGCTCTCCCTTGCGATCATCGCGGCAGCCGCAATCCTGGTATTGGCCGCGATTGCCTGGTGGTTCTGGAGGGCGAGCCGGGCGCCGGCGCCTGCCGCCGCTGGCCTGCACACCGCCACCGTTGAGCGGCGCGACTTCGTGAGCACCTTGCGCCTCGCCGGAACCGTGGAGGCGGTAGAGTCCATCGCCGTCACTGCACCCATGTTGTCCGGCGAGCGCTTCGACGAGCTCACCATCACCAAGCTCACGCCCGCCGGAACGCACGTGCATCGCGGCGACATCCTGGTGGAGTTTGACCGCCAAGCTCAGATCAAGACTTTTCTCGACAAGCAGGCTGAGTACCAGGACCTGGTGGCGCAAATCTCGAGGAAGCAAGCGGACGAAGCCGCGGCCCAGGCCAAGGACCAGAGCGACCTGGAACAAGCCGGGAACGCGTTCAAGAAGGCCCAACTCGAGGTCCAGAAGAACAAGATTCTTTCCCGCATCGACGCCGAGAAGAATCAGGAGACCCTGACGGAGGCGGACGCCAATCTCAAGGAGCTTCGCAACACATTCGACCTGAAACGGAAGGCGGCCCAGGCTGACATTCACGGCCTCGCGATCCAGCGCGACCGCGCGCGAGAGATTATGATGCACGCGCAGGATAACCAGCAACGCATGGTGGTGAGGTCGCCGATTGAGGGTGTGGTGGTGCTGAACAACATTTGGAAGGGCGGGACGCAGGGCGAAGTCATGGAGGGCGACCAGGTGGACACCTGGGCCTCTTTCATGAGGGTGGTCGACCCGTCCGCCATGCAGGTGCGAGTGAAGGTCAATCAGGAAGATGTGGGGGCCCTCAGCGCCGGTCAAGCGGCCACCGTCCGCCCGGACGCCTACCCCGATCTCTCCTTCCCGGCTCATCTACAGGAACTAGCTCCGGTGGGTGAGACCAGCCAGCTCTCCGATAAGGTTCGGACGTTTACGGCCCTGTACCGAATCGACGGCAGCAATCCGCGCTTGGTGCCGGACCTCTCCGCCGCCGTTGACGTTCAGTTGGAGCACGACGCCGGCGCCTTGGTGGTGCCGCGGGATTGCGTGGCGGAGGCGGGGGCGAACCGGTATGCGTGGGTCAAGTCGGGGGCGGGCTTCGAGAAACGCGAAATCGAAGTCGGCGCCGAGAGCGATCTTGAAGCGGTGGTACGCTCCGGTCTGGCGGCCGGCGACGTTGTGCTCAGAGGCAGGACGTGATCCCGAGTTACGAACGAAGCTGGAATGTTGCTGAAAAAAAGAAGATAGCTCAAGATATGTCCCACCCGGTTGACGGCGTCACAGCTTAGGCGGATGGCCCCATGAAGAAACAGCCCCAATCCGTCGCGAACGGCAGGCGGTGGCTCATGGGCTTGGTGGCAGTGGTGGTGCTTGTGAGTGCGGGCTTCAGCACGGTCCATTGGTTGAGCCCCGCGCCAAAGGTACCGACGGCCGTGGTAAAGCTCGGCGAGTTTACCGATTACCTGGAACTTCGCGGACAGCTCAAAGCCATCCGCTCGGTCACCGTGAACGCACCGTCGGACAGCGAGGATCTGCAAATCCTGCACCTCGTCCGGGATGGGATCCGGGTTCGAAAGGGCGACGTTCTCGTGCAGTTTGACGTCACCAAGTTGAAAGCGGAATTGGCACAGGATCGCTCCGTTCTGAGGGCGGCTGACGCCGAAAGCACCCAAACGAAAGCGCAATCCCGGCTGGCCACGGAGCAAGACCAGACTGACCTGCTCAAGGACGGATACGATGTCGAATCCGCCAGGCTCGATGCCAGCAAGGGCGAAATCGTCTCGAAGATTGAGGGCGCCGAAGCCCGTCTTCAGGTGGCGAATACGCAGAGCATCCTGGCGGCTGCCCAAGAGAAGACTAAATCCGATGATGCGGGCGCGGCCGCCGATCTCGAGGGTAAGAAGCAAAAGATCGCCAAGGCTCGCTACGATGTGCAGCAGGCAGAGCATCGAATCGCCGTGCTTACCCTGCGGGCGCCCATCGATGGCGTCGTCACCATCCTGTCCAACTACCGGGCAGGGGGATTCATGGGCGGCGCGCAGCCGTTCAAGGAAGGCGACAGCGCCTGGCCGGGAGCTGCGGTATTGGAGATTCCCGACCTGTCCACGTTGCGGGCGACCGCCCGCGTGGACGAAACGGACCGGGCGCGCGTAGCTATCGGACAGACAGCGACCATCCGGGTGGATGCGGTTCCGGACCGCGAGTTTCACGGGCGGGTGTCGGCCATCAGCACCCTGGCGACCGTCGATTTCAACGCTGGGTGGCCGTTTCCCAAGAACTTCGAACTCAGCGTCAGCCCGGACGAGTTCGACGCCCGCCTGCGTCCGGGCATGAACGCCACCGCGCGGATCGCAGTGGAGAGGATGGCGGGCGCGATCCTGATCCCCACCGAGGCGGCTTTCCAGAAGTCGGGCGAAACAGTGGTCTACGTGCTTCGCGGCTCCCACTTTGAGTCCAGAACGATTCAAGTGAGCCGGCGGGGGGAGAGCCAACTGGTGGTGATCTCGGGCCTGAAACCGGGAGAGCGCGTGGCACTCAAAGATCCATTGGAGAAGTCATAAGCTATGACCCGGCGTGGAACCTTTCGAGGGCTGCTGGCGGTGGCGGTGCTGGTGGCCGCGGTCTTTGGCGTGCGCGCTTCGCTGAAGGCTTTGGATACCGTCAAGCCCCTGGCGGTGCCCGTGGCTCGGGTCAGCCGCGGAACGCTGAACATGAACGTATACGCCACCGGCGAGATGCAGCCCGTCCGGCGCGTGATGGTGATCGCGCCGCCCGTGGGCGGGGGCACGCTGCAGATCCTGCATGTAGCCCGAACGGGCACCCTCGTGAAGGCAGGTGAAGTAGTGGTGGAGTTTGACCCGAGCGAACAACGCTTCAACCTGGAGCAGGCGCGCTCCGATCTGGCCCAGGGTGAGCAGGAAATCGCCAAGGCCAGGGCGGACGCAGCGGTGCTGGCCGCTCAGGACCAGGTGGCGCTGCTGAAGGCGCGGTTCGACGTGCGCCAGGCGGAGCTGGACGTGAGCAAGAATGAGCTGCTGAGCGCCATCGACGCCAAAAAGAACTTGCTGAAACTGGAAGAGGCCAAGCGCGTCCTTGCTCAGCTCGAACACGACACCCAGACGCACGCAGCGTCGAGCCAGGCTACTATGGCCGTGAGCGAGGAGAAACGCCACAAAGCCCAGCTCGCCATGCAGCAGGCGCAGCAGAACATTGACAACATGCAAGTGAAATCGCCCATCGCGGGCGTGGTACGGGTGCGCGAGAACGAGCGAGCATCCGGCGGAATGTTTTTCACGGGGATGACGCTACCCGAATTTCGCGATGGCGACCAGGTATTCCCCGGCGGACTGATCGCGGAAGTGCTGGACACGGGGCAAATGGAGCTCTCCGCCAAGATCAACGAGAGCGACCGCACCAACTTGAAACCAGGCCAGCAGGTCCAGGTGCGCGTGGACGCGCTGCCGGACGAGGCGCTGGGCGCGACGGTCAAGAGCGTCGCGGCCACCGCGTCGCGGGGCGAGTGGTGGTCCAGCGATTCTTCGGAGAAGTTCGCAGCCGTTTTTCAGCTCGATCATCCGGGGACGCGCCTGCGGCCAGGATTCACCGCGGGCCTGACCATCTTGAGCGGCGAGATTCGGGCCGCCGTACTGGTCCCACGCCAGGCAGTGTTTGTGAAGGAGGGCAAGCCGGTGGTCTACGTGAAATCGGGCACCGGCTTCGTACCGACGGAAGTGCACATCCGCGCTGTTAACGAGAGCCGTGCCGCCGTCGACGGACTGAAGGATGGGGAGGAAGTTGCGCTGGTGAATCCCCAGGCGCAGCCGAGCAGTGGCGCCGCGGCGGCCGCGAGCGCGCCTTCCTTGCCGCGTAACGACGGAGGTTCGCCATGAACGCCGCGGCCGGAACCGCGGTCCGCCTCGAGGAACGGCGGCGGGCGGTCAGCCAGCTCCTGCCCGATTTGCGGCTAGGCCTCGAGAACCTGCGCGCCCGAAAGCTGCGCTCGCTCCTGACAATGCTGGGCATGATTTTTGGTGTAGCCGCCGTGGTCACCATGCTCTCCATCGGGGCTGGGGCGCAACAGAGGGTACTCGCATTCATTGAACAACTGGGCGTGCGGAACCTTATCGTAGAGGCCAAGGAAACCAACGACGAACGGGCCCACCAGAAGATCCGGCGCCTCTCGCCCGGGCTCACCTTCGAAGATTACCGCGTGATCGGCTCGAATGTGAGCGGCATCGAGGCTTCCACGCCACGCAAGCGGTTCACACCGTCGAAAATGGTGCCCAAGCCCCAGGGTGCAATGCCGGAGATCTTCGGGGTCGAACCCAGCTATCAGAAAATATCCGGATTGGAAGTGGTGCAGGGCCGGTTCTTCGATGCGGGGGAGAACGCCCTCGGCGCGCCCGTTTGCGTGCTCGGCGAAGCCGCCCAGGATGCGCTGTTTGGGCCGAGAGACGTGCTTGGCCGATACGTGAAGGTGAACGAGCAGTGGTTCCACGTGATCGGAGTTGTGGGGCCCCAACTCAGCGCGGGGACGGACGTGACCGGTCTGCCGAGCGAGGACCTGAACAACCTTATTTACGTGCCCTTGAACGCCGCCATTTTTCGCTTGGAGGACAACTACAGCAGGCTGCGGGACGAGATCGACGGCATCTATCTGCGCCTCTCGCCGGCCTCGGATAGCTTAAACGCGGCCACCCTGGTGCGCGGCATCCTGGACGCGTCTCATCGCCACGCCGGCGATTTTACGGTGGTCGTTCCGGCCGAGTTGCTGGCCGAGCAGCGCCGGACCGAGCGGCTTTTCAGCGTGGTGATGGTGGCCATCGCCTCGATCTCGCTGCTGGTGGGTGGTATCGGCATCATGAACATCATGCTAGCCAGCATCCTCGAGCGCACGCGCGAAATCGGTGTGCGGCGCGCCGTCGGTGCTCGGAGAGGCGACATCGTTCGCCAGTTCCTGTTGGAAGCGGTGATGATATCGTTCGTCGGCGGCTTGCTGGGCATCGGTTTCGGCTTCGGCATGTCGCGATTGATCGCCTGGCTCGCGGGCTGGTCGACGATCGTGACCGCCGTCTCCATTCTGTTGGCGTTTCTCGTGTCGGTTTCCATCGGCCTCATTTTCGGGACATACCCTGCCGTGAAGGCGGCACGGCTTGACCCCGTCGAAGCGATCCACTACGAATAGCGCGGCGGAGCAGATGCTGCTGGATTGTTCGGGCGATGCCGCCAAGACCCCGAGGGGGTATCTCCGTGATTGACTCCAGTCGAAGGTGCTCAACGGCCGTCGCGATATTGCTGGCGCTGGTTTCGGTGGGGGCTGCGTTAGGCCTGGCGGCGGACAGCGCCGGCCGTCGGGTCGCGACGGTCGGTTGTCCAGACTCCCTGCCGCCGCCCTCGGCCCTGCGCGATTACGTGAGAGACGGAAAGTTGCGCTTGACGCTGGAAGACGCCATTCGGTTGACTCTGCTCAACAACACCGATGTGCGCCTGGCGCGCACTCCAGTGGACCAAGCGCGGTATAGTGTGCTCGCTGCGTATCACCCGTTCGACCCCACCCTCACGTCGATGGGTATCGACCAGCGCACCACCTCTCCGGCCTCGAACACCTTGCAGGGCGCCCAAACGCTCAGTCAACTGTTCCAGCAGGCCAGCGTGGGATACGCACAGACGTTCGAGACCGGCACCAACTTTCAAGCGGCGTTCACGGGCAGCAAATCCGACACCAACAGCAGTTTCTTCTTCATCAACCCCTACCTCACCGCCAATCTGAATCTCCAGGTTACTCAGCCGCTGCTGAGAAACCGCGGCCTTTTCCCCAACGTCGCGCCCATTCGGATCGCGCAACGAAACTTGCACGCTTCGGAAGCGAACTTCGAGGCGCAAGTGAGCGTTGCGGTGCAACAAGCCATCGGGCAGTACTGGAACGTGGTGCTGGCGAGGGAAAGCCTAGGGGTGGCGCAGGAATCACTGAAGGAGGCGCAAGCGACCTACGATCATGACAAACGCGCGCTCGACCTTGGGGCGCTGCCGCCGCTCGACATCTACCGGTCGGAATCCCAAGTGGCTCAGCGGCGGGTGAGCGAAATCCAGGCCGAGTACTTCTTGAAGGAGTCTGAAGATGCCTTCCGCCAGGTGATCGGCGCCGATCTCGACCCCTACGTTCGTGCCTTGGACATCGACCTTGTGCAGGACCCGTCGCCGCAGGAGCCGCTTTTTACCACGGACGCTTCCACGGCTCTGTTGGAGGCGCGGCAGCACCGTGCCGAGTTCAGGGCCATCGATGAGCAACTCGCCAGCGATGACATCAACTACCACCTGGCGAGGAACGCCAACCTGCCGGATCTCGAACTTACCGGCTCGTACAGCAGTCAGGGCCTGGGAGGCAATCAGTACGACACCACGGTGTCGCCACCCGCCCTCCTGACTCCCGGCGGCTTTGGCGGCGCTCTGTCGCAGCTCTTTGGCTGGAACTTTCCAACCTACTCGCTGAGTTTGAACCTGAATTTCCCCATTCGCAATCGCGCCGCTCAGGCCGCCCTGGGACAGGCGGCGGTGGCCAAGCGAAACGATCTTTACCTGCAGCGCCGCGAGCAGCAAAGTGTGGAGCTCGACGTCGCCAATTCCATCCACAACCTCGAACAGGCCAAGCTCTCGATGGCGGCGGCGAAAATCGCGCGGGACCTGGCGCAGAAAACGGTCGACTCCGAGCAGCGCAAGTACGAACTGGGCGCCGAACAGATCTTATTTGTACTCGAGGCGCAGACCGAACTTGCGCAGGCTGAGGTTGCCCTGGTCCAGGCCGAGGTCAGCTATCAAATGGCGCTGGCTGCGGTCGATCACGCCACCGGAAGTCTGCTCGACCGGCACCACATCGAGATCGAGAAGGCGCTCGCTCAGAATCCTTGAGAGCCGCAACCTTTGCCGAATCGGCCGCCTCGCTCAGCAGTATTACGAAGCCGCTGCCGGGGGGGCGAAGAGCGGGCTGAATGGGCTCACCAGCACCGGCAACCTCCGAGGGAGCACCTCGATTTCGAGCGGCAACCATCCCAAAGGCTCGCCGTCAACCTCGATGCGCGTGGGCTCGTCGGCCCGGGCGCTCAGGCGTCGTGCTCGAAGGTGGTGCACTTTCGGAAGGCGGTAGACGTTTTCGGAGTACAGGACGCGAATGTCGCGGGCGATCTCAAAGGCGTTGAGATAGTCGATCACGGTAAGTTCCAGGACGCCGTCGCTGAGTAGCGCAGTCGGGCAGGGGCGCATTCCGCCGCCGTGATACTGCCCGTTACCTACGGCTACGTTAGACACAAAAAAAGGCAGCCAGTGCCCGTCGCCGTCGAGTTCGAGTTCGATTCGGCGCCCACGATAAGAAGCGATGGTTCGCAGGGTGGCCCCGAAAAAAGCGGCCGTGCCGCCGAAAGCCGTCAAGCAATTCTTGGCGCCGGCCGCCACCTCACCGCCCATTCCGAAACTTACGAGGTTGATGAAGTGGCGCCGCCGTTCCACTCCGTCGAGCCCGACGAATGTGACCCTTCCCACGTCGATATCGAGCGGCTTCCCGGTTGCCAGAATCTCGATTGCCTGCCTGACGTCGGCGGGAATCCGAAGAGTTCGCCGGAAGTCGGAGCCCGTGCCCACGGGCAGGAAGCCGAGCTGCACGTTGGGACGAATCGGTTCGTCGTTGCGCAGATAACCGTTGGCCACTTCGCTGAGGGTGCCGTCGCCGCCCACTGCGATGATCAAATCGTGTTCCGCTTCGATGAGAGCGCCGGCCAGCGCGGTCGCGTGACCCGCGGATTCCGTGCAGCGCACCGTGACATCGCCCACGCGCTCGCGCAGCTGGCGAGCCATGCTCGGCCAGAGACGGCCGGCGCGTCCTCCGGCGGCGGACGGGTTCACGATGGCGGCGGCGCGGCGTATCATGGAATTCGGCAACGAAGCGCCTGCGCCTCATTGTACAGTGCGCCAAGGTGCCCTCCAAAAGTTGCCCGCGACAAGCGGTGAGCGATCGCTCCAGCAACTGCGCTTATCGAAGCCACCCCACGCGGCGAGTAGGAATCGGCGATTAATACCAGCACTTGCGGGATGCTGGCAAGCAACTCCACAATAGGCTTGCCTGCCGGACGATGCGGCAGAAGATACGCGGAAGGTCACTATGCCCTCGCCCACTGCCGTGCTGAACGACGCGGTCGTTCACCCGAAGCCCCTGCCGCCCAGTGCGAACGATGCCCTCAGTCTCGACGTCTGGGGGTTTGCAGACACTCGCTTTGCGGTGAACGAGAATGGTCATGCGGTGCTCCTGGGAAATCGTTACGAATTGAGCGGAGTCGAGCTTCCACGCTTGCTGCCGTGGGTTCGGGACGTGCTCGGCATCGAGCTCAACCCGGACGACGTGAATGCATCGTCGTACCCGACCTACATTTCGCCGCCCCTCGAAAACCCTGCATTTCAGGAGGGAATCAGGCAGTTTCTGAACGAAGAGCAAATTACCGCCGACGGACTCTTGAGGCTGCGGCACGGCCACGGACAGACTCAGGACGAAATGTTCGCGATCAAATACGACCGCCTGGAGCGGATTCCCGATCTCGTTGTGTTTCCCGAATCCGACGAGCAGGTCGCTCAGTTGGTTGCGGCGGCGAAGCGGCACGGGGTCTCGCTGGTGCCGTTCGGCGGCGGAACGAACGTCACGGACGCTCTGCGTTGCGAGGCGGCTGAAAAACGGCTCATCGTTTCGGTCGATTTGCAGCGTATGGACCGCGTCCTGTGGATCGACACCGCGAATCAAATGGCCTGCATTCAGGCCGGCGCGGTCGGGCGGAATATCGCGGCCCAACTCAATTCCTACGGCTACACGATGGGCCACGAGCCCGACAGCGTGGAGTTTTCGACGCTCGGCGGCTGGATTGCAACCAATGCCAGCGGCATGAAGAAAAACAAGTACGGCAACATCGAGGATCTGGTGCTCGATGTGACCGTCGCCAGCGCCGAAGGGACATTGGAGCGGGCGACGTGCGTGCCCCGCGAATCCGTGGGATTCGATCTGCGCCGATTGCTGTTTGGTTCCGAAGGAACCCTCGGCATCATAACGTCGGCGATTGTGAAAGTCTTCCCGGTTCCGGAAGTTCAAACCTACGGTTCCGTTCTTTTTCCGACCTTTGCGGACGGCTTTGCCTTTATGCGCGACCTGGCGCGGGAGCCGGCGCCGCCCTCCAGCGTTCGCCTCATCGACAATGCGCAGTTTAAGTTCGGCATGGCGTTGAAGCCGGCATCCACCGGTCTGCAGGCATGGAAAAGCGGGGCCGAGAAGTTCTTTGTCACCACCGTCAAGGGTTTTTCTCCGGAGGAGATGGTGGTTTGCACCCTGGTTTTTGAAGGCACAAAGCGGGAGGTGGCCGAACAGGTCCGGGCGGTGTATCGCCTCGCTCAGCAGCATCACGGAATGAAGGCGGGCGCGGAGAACGGGCGGCGCGGCTATCAACTCACCTTCAGCATCGCCTACATCCGCGACTTTCTCATGAACTATTACATCCTCGCCGAGTCTTTTGAGACTTCCGCAGCCTGGAGCGACGTGCTGCCGCTCATCGATAACGTCAAGCGGCGCCTCGAGGCGGAATACCAGGCTCGAAAGCTGCCGGGCAAGGTGTTTGTGACGGCGCGCGTCACCCAGGTGTATCAAACCGGGGCGGCCATCTACTTCTATTTCGGGTTCTATTTCAAGGGCGTTGCGAATCCCTCGCGCCTTTATCACGAACTGGAAAACATTGCCCGTGAAGAGATTCTGCGCAGCGGAGGTTCGCTGTCGCACCATCACGGCATCGGCAAAATTCGCCGGGAATTTTTGCCGGCCATCATGTCTCCCGCCGCTTTGGAGTGGAAGCGCGCCCTGAAGCGGAGCCTCGATCCGGCCAACGTTTTTGGCGCCGGCAATCAGGATCTGTAACGCGATCAGCGTCTGCCGGTTGGGGCGTGCGCCGGAATTCCCCGCAGGCGATCGTAAGCCGGCCGGCGCCGGCGACAACGAGGTTCGAAATTGGCCGAAAACGAAGAATGGGCGCTCGTCACCGGCGCCTCCTCGGGCATCGGTAAGGCGCTGGCGCGTGCGTTCGCGACGAAGGGCTACCATGTGTTCCTGACCGCTCGAAACGAACAAGCTCTGCAGCGGGTGGCCTCCGATTGCGCTAAGGAGTTCAACATACGAACCCGGACGTTCGCCGCCGACCTGTCGGACCTGAACGCCGTGGACGCCCTGATCGCCGCCTGTGCCGACGCTCGATACCGCTTTGCGGTCCTTGCGAATAACGCCGGGTTCGGCGTCCGGGGCCCGTTTCTCGAAACTAATCTTGACGCGGAACTCAGAATGCTTGGCGTCCAACTTGCCGCCATGCTGAAATTGACGAAGGCGGTTACCCCCGGCATGTTGGCGCGAAAGAGTGGGCACATTCTCAACGTCGCTTCCGTTTACTCGTTCTCGCCCGTTCCTTATCAAACGGTCTATGGCGCGTGCAAGGCCTTTGTCCTGTCGTTTTCCGCGGCGCTGCGCGAAGAACTCAAGGGGACGGGAGTGACCGTCACCGCTCTTTGTCCGGGCGTCACGCAATCTGAATTCCGCGCCCGGGCCGGAATCCCCGAGAAGAAGAAGGGCGCGGGAGCGACGGCCCGCGAGGTGGCTGAAATCGCAGCGCGGCGAACGCTCAAGGGCGACGCCCTCGTGATACCCGGCCTCGCCAACCTGCTGTTCGTCTTCCTGGCGCGGCATGCGCCTTTGTCGATTTTCCCTCGCTTCATGACTGCCATTAACAACGTCCGCGGAGTGAACGCCTAAGAACACCTCGAGCATCCCGAGCAACGATCGCGCTGGGCACCCTGGACGTGGTTGCGTTCGGCCCGGCTTCAGGCGGCGGCGAGGTGCCGCAGATTGTTCTGGTGCCGCCAGGCCAGAAACAGCGTCAGCACCGCAGAATACGTGGCATCCACCCGGCCCACAAATATGAACATGAGAAGGGTGAAGAGGAGCCAGGTGGAGAGCGATGCCAGCGCGCCTGCCTCGCGCCACTTAAGCTTGCCCATGGTCACACGCGCCGCCCCGAAGTAGGCCAGCGCCAAGACCGCCCAGAGGGGGTACAACACCAGCATGACTCCGCCCGAAGTGGCAATCCCCTTGCCGCCGTTGAAGCGCAGGAGCGGTGAGAAGCAGTGCCCGAGCACCGCGGCGAATCCGCAAAGCCACGCCCAGCCCACCGCACTCGGCCACGGGTCCGCGAGGGGCCACTCTTTAAGCACCATCCACACGGCCAGGTAGCCCTTGCCCATGTCTCCGATGAGCGCCACGATCGCCCGCCCCTTGCTCACCCGCAAAACGTTGTTGAAGCCCGGATTGCCGGAGCCCACTTTGCGGATGTCAACGCCGGATCCCATCATGGAGATGACGGCGAAGGGAATCGCTCCCAGAGCGAAGCAAACGAGCAGTCGGAGTAGGATGTTTTCCATAAAAGGCGTTAATGGCCGGTGGTCGATTCCAACGGGCACCCGCGGCCTGCAGAGGCAGCATCCGATACCCTCCCGCGACTGCCCGCGGAACGGCGCTTAAGGTTGGCAACCGCGGGCTGCGCAGAGTCCGGATTTACCGGCACAGCTCCGCGATCTCAGCGCGCACGCGTTCGCGCAACTCCACGATTCCGCGGCCGCCTGAGGACCCGGGGTGAAGAGGCTTCCCCAGGGAAATCCTTGCCTGGTGTCGAAGGTGGCGCTGCCGCGGATCGAGCACGTAAGACGTCCCCCGCACCCCGACCGGAATCAGAGGGCGCCCGGTGAGGATGGCGGCGTGAAAGGCGTCGAGACGGAAGCGGTTCCGGTGGGAGGGCGCACCTGCCGGGTTCTCGGGCAGTACCAGCACGGAGCGGCCCGCGGCCAGCGCGTGGCGGATGCGGTCGCGCAAGTTGCCCCCCGGCGGCAGGGTTTGGCCTGGGACAGCTTCGAGCACCAGGTGCCTCAGGATGTCGGCGGCCTGCGGCGGCATGAATCGCACTTCGCCCGTGTCGGCCAGCCGGAAGGGGCGCGGCAAGGCGGCGGCCAGGATGAGCGCGTCCAGGCGCCCGGCGCGATTGGCCACCAGAATCACCGGGCCGTCCGTTCCCGCGTTTTCGAGACCCTCCACCAGGAGCGGCTCTCCGGCGAGGCGCAGGAGCATGCGGGCCGAGAGTTGCGCGATGCTGGCGCGGCGGTCGGCCCCGGGCACCGAGCCCGCCAGTCCGCCGCCGATTCCGCAAACCAGGGCGCCCACCGTATCGCTGTAGGCTCGGTGAGTAGCCCACAGCGTCCGGCGCACCGTGCGGGCCGTCCATCCGCCGGCGTTCCCGGCGCCGAGCCGCACCATTTGCAGCCAGGGCGGGCGCGCGGCGCCTCCCAGTTTGCCCGCTTCATACAGACTCCTGCTCTCCTGGCGGCGGATCTTCCCGCTTGAGGTTTTGGGAATGCTCTGCGGCGGCACCAGCACCACGCGGTCCGCCGGCACGCCGGCCACGGCGGCTACCCGATGCACGATTTCGGCCTCAATGAGCTTGCGCTCGTGGGGGCTGGTCTCCCGCGTCTCCGCCACCACAATCACCCGCTCGGTGCCGGAGGCGCGGTCTCGGCTGCCGAAGGCCGCCACACATCCGCGGCGTACGCCCTTGACGTCGGCGGCCGCAGCCTCGATCTCCTGGGGAACGATATTGTGACCCGCGCGGATGATGAGGTCTTTGACGCGCCCGGTTACAAACAGCTCCCCGCTGGCCTGGTAGCCGAGGTCGCCGGAGTCCATCCAGCCCTCGGCGTCGATAACCGCCGCGCTGGCTTCGGGATTCCGATAGTATCCCGGCGTGCGCGAGAGTCCGCGAAACAGAATTCTCCCTTGGACGCGTTCGCCCGCCTCGCGGCCTTCATCGTCGACCAGGCGCACTTCGTGATGGGGCAGGGCAGAGCCGTTGGCCACAAAACGCAACAGGTTGGAATCGGCGGGGCTGGGCGCGGCTCCCGCGGAGTCTCCGGGCGGTACCGGGATAACGGGCACGGCGCGGCCCTGCTGGCCGTAAACGTCACGGGCGATCGTGTCGATGCGCGGCGGCCGGTCGATGGGCGGAAACGTGAGCGCCACCGAGGATTCCGCCAGGCCGTAGCACGGCACATAGGCTTCGGGGCGGAAGCCGTAGGGCCGGAAGCGCTCGGCAAAACGCGCCAGCGTCTCAGGTAGCACGGCCTCGCCGGCATTGATGGCTATCCTCCAACGGCTCAGGTCGAGCCCCACCAGCGCGTCGTCGCGGATTTTGCGGGCGCACAGCTCGTAGGCGAAGTTCGGCGCGGGACACAGCGTGCCGCCGGAATCGTGCAAGGCCCAAAGCCAGCGGGCGGGACGGGCCAGAAAGTCGAGCGGCGACAGCACGGTGATGGGCGCGCCGAAGTAAACGCTGAACAGCCAGGACCCGATCAGTCCCATATCGTGGTAGAGCGGCAGCCAGGTGACCACCACGTCGTCGGGGCGGAACTTTACCGCCCAGCCGATGCCGCGCACGTTGGCGAGCACGTTGGCCTGGGTGAGCACAACGCCCTTCGGATCGCCAGTAGAACCGGAGGTGTACTGGATAAACGCGATGTCGGACGGCTGCACCTCGAGCGGCCGCGGGCGGCTGTCCCCGTGGCGGCCGGCGGCATCCAGCTCTCCCACCGAGGTCACACCCAGCAGGGACGGCAGGCTGAGCCCCATCAATTGCGAAACGGAGCGGGCGCGCGAGAACGTGATGAGGAATCGCACTTCGGCGTTGCGGAGGATTTTCACCTGGCGCCGGACGTATTCTTCAATCCTGTCGGGGCGCGCTGGAGGATAGATGGGCACTGCGATCCCGCCCGCCAGCATCACACCGAAAAAGGCGTAAAAAAACTCGGCCGACGTCGGCAGCATGATGGCCACCGTTTCGTTCGGCGCCAGGCCGCGCGCCTGCAAACCGGCTGCCACATGCGAGGCGCTCTCCCAGAGCTTGGCGTACGTAATGTCCTGGCCGAAATCGCCGTCGAGCAAATGAATCTGGATGCGATCGGGCGCCGCGCCGGCGTGGTGGCGGAGAACGTCCACCCAGGTGCGGGCGGACTGCGGTGCGGGCGGCGCATCCTGTGCGGGCTGCTCGATGCGATAGCGCTCGCGGCGCGCGCCGTTTCCGGAAGGCGCTGCCTGACCCGTCAGCAGCGCACGCACCCAGTCTTCCGGAGTCTCAGCTTGCTGAGCGACGGCATCAGGCAGGCGACGCGCGAACCGGCGCTCGCAGCGCACCAGCAGTTCTACTCGCTCCAGGCTACCGAGCCCCAGATCGCGCTCCAGTCCCGAATTCAGCGCTACGCTGCGCGCCGCGTTCTCCGAGCCCAGCTCGCGCAGCAGCCCACGGAAGATCTCGAGGACCTGTTCCTCGATGGCGGAGCGGTCGAGTTGGGCTTGAGCTACCGGCATAGGCTCGCCGTGGGGCGCTGCGTAAACAACCCTTTG
>DATJAQ010000047.1:0-18998 GCA_035516075.1 Terriglobia bacterium
AGTGCCAGGAAAAGCAGGACCAGGGACTGTTATGAACGGCAGGAGCGGCGCCCCATGCTCGTTCCGGTCGCGTGCCCGCCGAGTGGCCAGTCCGCTCTGTGGTGATTTCCACGGCGTCTGACACACTTACCCGCGTCAATCTGGGGAGCTTGGTCGAGCCCCATCCCACCCCGGTCCCATCGATCTGCCGTTCCTGAGTCGCTTGCCCGGTCGCCGACCTCACACCGGCTCGTGACCTCAGTCACTGCTTGTTGGCCGGCCCGGCCGCACAATTGTTTGGAAATATTGCGCCAGGAAGGGACTGCGGCGTTCTTCAAATCCGGACGCGCTTGTTCCCGCTGCTGGCCCGGGCGGACCTGAGTGTTTAACTTCCGGACTCCGATGGCATCCCAATTCGGTGAGAGCTTGCTTGCCCTCGTCTTTCCCTCCAGGTGCGTTCTCTGCAAACAGGAACTCCGGCAGAGCTTGGTGGGAGGAATCTGCGGTGATTGCTGGTGCACGCTGGAATCTTGGACCGGGTCGGTCTGCACTCGTTGCGGGCTCCCGCTGGCCGCAAATGTCGATACTCCGAAATTCCTCTGTGCCGACTGCCGGCGCTCCGGTTACCCCTTCGACGCAGCTCGGAGTTTTGGCGTCTACGGCGGCAGCCTGCGCGCCGCGGTGCTCGAACTCAAGTTCCACGGGCACGAGGGTCTCGGCACCCGTCTCGGCCGCTTGCTGTTGCAGCCCTGGATGGCCCTGGAAGTCGCAGCATGCTTCGAGGGTCCTGCGCTGATCATCCCGGTGCCGCTTCATCGCTCGAAAGAGCGGGAGCGAGGATACAACCAAGCGACAGTGATTGCGCGCGGTCTGTGGCGGACTTTGCGAGACCTTAACCGCGCCGCCAGTTTCCGGTTCGAACGGCGATTCCTGGTGCGGTGGCGTTCCAGCGCGCCGCAGAGTGGCCTGAGCTTGCACGCTCGGCAGGAGAACGTGCGCGGCGCCTTCGCCGTGGTCGCGCCCGAACGGGTTGAGGGCCGCGATGTGGTGCTGGTGGATGACGTTATGACCACCGGCGCCACCGCCTCGGCTTGCACTTCAGCGCTTAAGCGCGCTGGCGCCCGGCGGGTGGCTGTGCTGACGTTGGCCCGCGCCACCCCGCAGTTCCCCGACCTCGCGCCCGTCTGCCCGTCCTGGAACCCCGCGCGGCGCCCAGACTGCCCGCTTGCGGCGGTTGACCGGCGCACGCCTCCGCGAACATAATACGAAGATGATATGTCTGAGGGTGCGCGAGGTATGATGCAGGCTCCGGTGCTGGTTCTCAACGCGTCTTACGAGCCCATCAACGTCACCCCGGTGCGCCGCGCTGTGGTACTGGTCATTAAGGGTGTCGCGACCACCGAAGAGGCTGACGGAGTGTTCATTCATTCCTCCTCGGCGTCCTTCCGCGTACCCTCGGTGATCCGCCTGCGGGAGTTTCGGCGTATTCCGTATCAGACGCGGGCACTGTCGCGCAAGAACATCCTGATGCGCGATCGGTACACGTGCCAGTTCTGTGCGCGGGTGTTTCCCGCCGCCGAACTCACGCTGGACCACGTCATTCCACGATCCCGCGGGGGACACACGGACTGGGACAATCTCGTGGCCTGCTGCCATCGTTGCAACAACCTTAAGGGTGATCGCCTGCCCGAGGAGGCGGACCTCAAATTGTTGCGGCCGCCCCGTCCGTTCACCCTCCATACCAGCCGTCAACTCATGCGCATGATGGCGAAGTCCGACGAGCGCTGGCGGAAATATCTCTTTTATTGAACCGGTCATAAGCCGCGCGCGCCCGTTGAGGCTGGCGGAGGTCTCGCAGGCCCGCCGTCCGTCCGTCGCGAAGTGCAGAGTGGCCATGCGCTGGGCCGTCTGCTTTCTGCTGGGCGTCACGCTCCGGGCTGCCGCGCGCGAGGCCCAGGGCGGTGGGTCCCCCCCGCAGGAGCTTCTGGACGAGCTCAACAATCTCTCCTTCGGCGCTTCCCGGGTGTATTCCCTCCACGATGTCCGCCTTACGCGCGACAGTGTGAGCATCTATTTTAACCGCGGATTCCTTGGACTCTTGACCGCCGTGAACGGCGAGGTCACGGGCGCTACCTTCACGGGCGATGGCGAGGTATTGCTGGTTCCGCCCGATCCCGTGGAACGCGCCTCGCTTGACGGGTTCACGCACTCACCGGTGCTGGACGAGAAATTCTCTACCATCTACCTGCGATTTACCGATGCCACCGCCTCCGAACTCCTGGCTCGCACGAAGCCTCCGGATCCCGAAGATCTGCCGCAGCCGGCCTCGCTGGTGTCGGCCTGGAACGACCTGGCGAAGCAACTCAACCAGGGCCAGTCCTTGCGCATCCTTGAAGACCTGGTGAGCGACCGGCGCCCCGAATACTTCAACGCCCAAATTCAGGGACTCACTCTTGGCGCATTCGACGTGATGGTGGATGAGCGCCGCCCTGAGGCGATTCAGGTGGTCGCTTTGGGCACGCACGCCGGTGTGTCCTACAGCGACATCTGGTGCTCCTTCAAGAGCCGCTCCCAAGTCCGCGACTCGCACGGCTGGGCCGCTCCGTTGCGGGCCCGCTCTTACCGTATCGACACTCGAATCAGACCCGATAAAACGCTCGAAGGCCACGCCGAAATTGAGCTGGAGACCACGGCGTCGGCGCGCTTTCTGGCTTTCGAGCTGTCGGGCCGGTTGGAGGTCACGTCCGTCCGTGATCAACGAGGCGACTTGGTGCCCGCGTTTCAGGGAGGGCTGCCGCCAGGCGTTGCCAAATACTCCGACCGCAATAACTGGGTCGCTGTAATTTTGCCCCAGGCCGCGGAGCCGGGCCAGGCATTTCGGCTCGTTTTCGCTTACCAGGGCGACGTGATCGCCGACGTAGGCAACGGAGTGCTGTACGTCGGAGCCCACGGAAGCTGGTACCCAAACCTGGGCCCGAACCCGCCCGCCGCCTACGATCTGACCTTCGAATATCCGGAGGGCCTGACCCTGGTTGCGACCGGCCGCTCCGTGGAGGATTCGAATTCCGGAGGCTGCCGCCGCAGCCGCTGGGTCTCAGACGGAGTCCTGCCGGTGGCGGGGTTCAACCTGGGCCCTTACGACACGGCGACGCGCGACGTCGAGAACGTCCGGGTGGAGGTTTTCGCCACCCAGGAGGCCGAGGCGGCTCTCCAGCGGCGGTATCTGGCGGCACAGCAGGCTTTGGACGCGGCCGTTCAGGCGGCTCAATCTGGAACGGCAGACGCAGAAGGGCATTCCACATTCACCCGTCCCGGCCTCCGGCCCTCGCTGCCGCACGTGGTTCAGCCGCTGACGCCCGCGGCTCTGATCGGTAAAGTGGCCGACGGCGCGGCGGAGACCATTAGTTATTTTCAGAAGCTCTTCGGGCCCTTCCCTTACTCGCGGCTGGCCGTCGCGCAAATCCCCGGAGACTTCGGCCAGGGTTGGCCGGAACTCATATACTTGCCGACCTTGGCTTTCCTCCCGAACGACCTATTGAATCAATTAGGGGTGAAGGCTGAGTCAGCAGCCCTGGAAGACCGCGTAACCCTTGAGCACGAAATCGCCCACCAGTGGTGGGGCAACGAAGTCGGCTGGAGCACCTATCACGATCAGTGGCTCTCCGAGGGCTTTGCGGTTTATGCCGCGGCCATGGAACTCAGCCAGCAAAAGAACGGCGACCGCCTTTTTCGCGACCTTATGCGCGACTATCGCGACGATCTGCTCGCCAAAAACGCTGACGGCAACCTCGTCGAATCGCTCGGCCCGATCTGGCTGGGTGGCCGGTTGAGCAACTCTCGCGACCCCGACGCCTACGAGGCCATCGTCTATAAGAAATCCTGCTGGGTGCTGCACATGCTGCGCCTGCTGCTCATCGATCCAGAGACGAGATCGGACGCCCGGTTCTTTCAAATGCTGCGCGACTTCGTGACCGATTACCGCGGCCAGAGTCCCAGCACGGAAGACTTCGTACACCACGCCGAAAAGTACATGAGCCGCGCCGCAGATCTCGACCGGGACCATCGACTCGACTGGTTTTTCAAGGAATGGGTCTACTCCACCGGCTTGCCGGCCTACCGGCTGAAGACGTCCGTCCGCCACCTCGCAGGTGGACGTTTTCTGGTGGAGGGTGCGATCGCTCAAACCAGCGGCCCCGCCGGCTTCGAGATGCTCGTCCCGGTCACGGTCTCCTTCGCCGTGATTGGGCCCCGACCCGCGAGGACTCAACGACGACTGGTGCCCGTCACGGCCTCCGGCGGGGACTTCCGCTTCATCACGGGCGTCCGGCCCGAGCGCGTGTCCATCGATGAAAACGCCATCCTGACGGCGGCGCACTAGTTTGAGTGGTCGGCCGGGTTTGCTTCAGGGCGGCCGGGCGTGGGAGGCAAATCACCGTTGTAGCGACCGCGAAGGGCCCCTTCATTTCCCGCCGCGCGCCGAGGAGCGCGTCGACGGGCGCGCCTTGCGGACGGCGGCCCCGCGAATTGAGCCCAGCGTGAGACGTTCCTTAAGGCGTGCTTTCACCGTCGGCCGGGGCCGCGCGGGAGCCGAGTTCTGGACCAGCCAGTAGACGCTCTCAGCCGCCTCGCGCAGCGCGTGCAGGCAGCGGGGACACTCTTCGCGCACGTGAGTCTCGAGCTCTTCACACACTTCGCCGGCCAGCCCGCCGAGCAGGTAGATCTCGTAAACGTCGTCTAAATGCTGACAGTCCATGATCCCACCACTGCCCGGCGGCGGTGCCGAAGAAAACCAGCCGCCGCACGCAGTTCGGTCTGCACCCGCGCCAGCGGCTCCCTGAGATCTTCGCCCAATTCGGTTTCGGATCTTCCGGCGTAGGCGACCAGTTCCAAGGCCTTGCGTTGGCGGTCCGGCAGTTGGCCCAGCACTTTTTGAAGCAAGATACGCCGTTCTTCGAGGCGCGCGATGGCTTCCGGGGCGGGCAGCCAAGCCAGCGTCCCACCGAGGGCCTCGGGAGCGTGGTGGGCGGGCGGCGCCTTCGCCTGGGCGGCGTTGGCTTGGCTCCGCAGCCAGCTCACGGCCCGCGCGCGGGCCATGAGCATCAGCCAGGCCGCAACGCTCGTCCGGGCCGCCAGCAAGCGGGCAGACTCGCGCCACAACTTCGCGAAAACGTCCTCGAGTTGCTGCTCGCTTTCGTCGGCATCGGGGAGGATTCGCCGAATAAGGCCCAGGACGCGCGGGGCCCACCGGTCGTAGATTTGGAGAAACGCTTCGCGGTCCGCCTTCGCAGCCTGGGCCAGCAAGGCTTCCAGGGAAGGCGATTCGCCCGCTTGGGCCAGGGTTGCGGAGCGGGCCGAGGTCCGTCCACGTGCCGTCGAACGCTTTCCCGGCCCCGGAAGGTTGACGTCCAGCCGGGGAGCCTGTTGTGTGATCGACATCCTTCCAGCATTGTAGCTTAAGGCGGGCGTCGGCAGGCGCGCCGGTCCCTGACGAGGCTACAAAGCTAGCGAGGGTCCGCGGAGCCGTCGAGCCCTTCGCGCTTACGCCTTGCGGATTCTCTTGGATGCGCCGTCCCATTCCGCGGCGCACCTGTTGAAGTACGAATAGTTTGCTATGTGGCAGCCGATGGCCGCGTGATTGCCGAACGTGCCGTCTTCCACCGACGGACTGCGGGTGCGCACCGACTGAAAGTAATTCCAAAGATGCTCGCGATCCTCGTTGTAGTCGGCCGGAGGGTAGAAGCTGACGGTCTCGATCGGCTTGAAGGTGCCGGGTGTCTTCTCGTGCTGGGCGTGCCACCGGTCGGCGTACTGATGCCGCATCTCAGCCGGCCAGCCGGGCGTGCAGGGCTCGTTGTCCACGCCTTCCTGCGCGAAGAGCGTCACGGAGCCGTCGTGGATCTCAATACTCCCGCCCGGCCCCATGAAACGGGTGATCTCAGGCCCGTCGGTGTTCAGGGTGACGCGCACCGTGGTCCGGAATTTGCCGTAGTCGTAGAGCGTGGTGAGGCAGTCGGGCACGTCGCGGCCGTCGTGCCAGCGGAACAGGCCCCCGGATGAAAGCGCGCGCTCCGGCGGTGCGGTCACGTCCATCACGGTGTGGATGCCGGTGAGGAGGTGGACGAAAAGGTCGCCCGGGATGCCCTCGCCATAGTCCTGGTAGCAGCGCCACCGCGTCCAGCGCAGAGGGTCGAAGGCGCGCTGGGGCGCGCTGCCGAGCCACGTCTCCCAATCGACGGTCTCGGGCGAAAGGTCGGTCGGCACCGTGTACTGCCAGGCGCCGCACGGATCGTTGCGGCCCAGGCTCGCCTCCACCAGGCAGACCTCTCCGATGCGCCCCTGCTGCACAAGCTCGCGCGCCTTGGCGTAAATCATGGAGCTGCGCCGCTGGCTGCCGATCTGCACAATGCGGTTGTTGCGGTGCTCGGCCTCGATAATCTCGAAGCCCTCCTCCACCTTGTGGGTCATCGGCTTTTCGCAGTAGATGTCCTTGCCGGCGTTGCAGGCGTCCACTATGATGTGTTTGTGCCAGTGGTCGGGCACGGCGGCGATGATGCAGTCGATGTCCTTGTTCTCGAGCAACTCCTGGTAGCGCTTGGTGGTGGCGAGGGGTTTGTCTTTCCCCACGATCTCTTTAGCAAGTTCGATGCGTCCGTCGTAGAGATCGCAGGCCGCGATGCACTCCACGCCCGGCAGCGCGATGGAGGTGCGCAGCAGCCCCGAGCCCTGCATCCCGACACCGATGATCCCGAAATGAACGGCGTCGCTCGGAGCCACCGCGCGCACCGGGCGCGCAGCACCGGCGGCCCGCACCGAGTCCGGCTTGAGCAGGATTCGGCGCCCGGCCACCGCGGCCCCGGCTGCTCCTGCCGTCCTCTGCATAAAAGCGCGACGCGAAATCTCTCCAGTTTTCATCAGCCCCTCCTCAAAGTATTTGCCGCCGTTTAAGCGCCTATGCTAATGACCAGCGCGGTAAAGCGCAAGGAACTTCCAGGGGGCGGCGGCGCTGGCGGCGGCCGGAATGAGATTCGCATCCTTTCCCGCGCCGCCATCGAGTATCCCGGATAGGGTGCGCCATTCCCTCAGCCTTATTTCTAAGTCAGTCAATCGCGACATCTTGCGGCTGCTGTGATAACCTTGACTAACTTGGAACCGAAGCTTCAAATCGTAGCCGGCCAGACCGTTTCGCATTACAGAATTCTGGAGAAGCTTGGCGGCGGCGGCATGGGTGTGGTCTACCGCGCCGAAGACCTTCGTCTGGGCCGGCACGTGGCCCTCAAGTTTCTGCCCGATACCCTGATGCGTGGCGAGGTGACGCTGGAGCGCTTTCGGCGCGAGGCCCAGGCCGCCTCGGCGCTGAGCCATCCCAATATCTGCACCCTTTACGACATCGGCGAGGCCGACGGGCAGCCCTTCATCGCCATGGAGCTGCTGGAAGGTCAGACGCTCAAGCACCGCATAGCCGCCGGCCCGTTTGAGGCCGATGAACTGCTCGACATTGGCGTCGAGATTGCCGACGCTCTCGATGCAGCGCATTCCAAGGGGATCATTCATCGCGACATCAAGCCCTCGAATATCTTTATCACCGGCCGCGGCGTGGCCAAGATTCTCGACTTTGGCGTGGCGAAGCTGGAGAGCCCGGAAATTGAAGGGCCGGGCCGCGCTGCGCCGGGTTCCGATGGAGCCCCCAAGCCCCTGCTCTCCGACGATTCCACGCGGTCTCTCGACCTCAACAACCTTACGGGTGAGGGCGCGGCCGTGGGCACGGCCTCTTACATGTCGCCCGAACAGGCGCGGGGCGAAGAGGTGGACGCGCGCTCAGACATCTTCAGCTTCGGCGCCGTGCTCCACGAGATGTCCACCGGGCGGCAGACTTTCACGGGCAATACTACGGCCGTCATTTTTCACGCGCTGCTCGACCGTGGTCCCATGCCGTCCGCACCCCTGGCTGCCGGCCTGCCCCCGCAGCTTTTGCCGGTGATCTATCGAGCGCTCGAGAAGGACCCTGACCTCCGCTACCAGACCGCGGCTGACCTGCGCGCCGATCTTAAGCGGTTGAAACGCGACACGGATTCCGGGCGCACGGCTGCGCAAGCTCCGGCGGCGCGCCGCGCCCGCCGCAGGTGGCTTGCGCCGCTCGTTCTCGCCGTTCTGCTGGCCGTCGGGGCGCTCGCCTGGGTTTTCAGGCCTGTGCTGCCGCCACCCCGCATTACAGGCTCGGTGAGGATCACGCACGACGGCGCCGTGAAGGGCGCCATGGCCACCGACGGTACGCGCATCTTCTTCACCGAGGCCGGCAAGCTCTACCAGGTGCCGGTCGGCGGCGGGGAAGTTCAACCTCTGGCCACCTCCCTCGAGGACGTTTCGATCGCCGACATCTCGCCCGACCGATCGGAGCTGCTGGTTTTGAGCTGCCTGGTTTTTGCCGAGGACTGCGACGTGTGGACCGTCCCCGCAACCGGAGGAGCGGCGCGGCGCCTGGGCGGCTTGAAGGCGCACGACGCTGCCTGGTCCGCCGACGGCCTGAGGCTGGCTTACGCCGCCATCGACGGCCTGTACGTGGCCCAGGCGGACGGCTCCGGCGGCACGAGAATCGCAGCCATGCGCAACGGCGCCATCAGCGCGCCCCGGTGGTCGCCTGACGGCCGCCGGCTGAGGTTCACTTTTGTCGATTCCGCCACGCGTTCGAGCGACCTTTGGGAAGTGTGGCCGGACGGAACTCATCTGCGGCCCCTGCCCTTCACCCTCGATCATCCCGGCACGGAGTGCTGCGGAAGCTGGACGCCGGACGGCAGCTACTACACCTTCGTCTCCGCGCTGGGCGGGGCGCAGAATATCTGGGCGGCCGCCGAGGCGGGCTCGTGGTTCCACAAAGTCCGCCGCGAGCCTGTGCAGTTGACAGTGGGCGCCGCCACCACCTCCAACCCGCTGCCGGCTGCCGACGGCAAACGGCTGTTCGCGGAGACCCTCCAGGCGCGCGGCGAATTGGTGATGTTCGACGCCGCCACCCACGCCTTTGTGCCCTATCTCAACCGCATTTCCGCCACAGGGGTGAGCTTCTCCAAAGACGGGCGGTCGCTGGTGTACAGCGCCTATCCGGAGGGGACGCTCTGGCGGATGCGCGCCGACGGCAGCGAGCGCGTGCAGTTGACTTTCTCGCCCCTGGTGGCCTATATGCCGCGCTGGTCTCCGGACGGGTCCGAGATCGCCTTCATGGGCCAATTGCCAGGCAAGCCGTGGCAGGTGTACCTGATCGCGGCCGA
Organism: Terriglobia bacterium; assembly: GCA_035516075.1. Taxonomy (GTDB): domain Bacteria; phylum Acidobacteriota; class Terriglobia; order UBA7540; family UBA7540; genus Gp13-AA77. The sequence continues at coordinate 9,240 of DATJAQ010000047.1, forward strand.
TGGCGGCACTCCCGAACGGCTGGTGCCGAGCGATCGCGACCAGGGCGACCCTGGCTGGTCACCCGACGGCCGGCAGTTGGTCTACGGCGGCCAGGCGCTTCCCGAAGCCCGGGCTCGCGAGAACGCGATTCACATCCTCGACGTCGCCACCCGCCGCGAGACCATTCTGCCAGGTTCCGAGGCCCTGTGGTCGCCGCGATGGTCGCCGGACGGACGCTACCTCGCTGCCATGTCCAACAACACCCAGGAACTCGATCTCTACGACTTCACCACGCACAAGTGGTCGGAAGTCGCGAAGACTGCCATAGCCTATCCCCAATGGTCCTGGAAGGGCGATTACCTCTACTTTATGAGCAACGTTTCGAGTTCGGATTTGCTCCACCGCGTGAGGATCGCTGATCGCAAAATGGAAACCGTGACCGCCCTGGGCGATTTTCATCAGCCTGCCGGCCTTCTCGGGGATTGGATGGGACTGAGCCCGCAGGATGCTCCGCTGTTCGTTCGCGACGCCGGCACCATGGATATTTACAGCCTCGAGTGGCAACTGCCCTGACCGGCGAAAGCCGCTGTTGCGGGCTGCTTCTACTCACCGGCTGAATTCATCGCGACGTTCTGCTGCGCGCCTCAGCACCCGGCGCGTCAGGGTGAACGGCGGTTTTGTGGGCGGGCGTTTGGCGAGCAACACCTTCGGCGCCACGTCGAAACGGTTTTCCGCAACGGCGAGCGAAACGCGCCTCGTTTGACGGGGAAGTGAGAACGAAATTTCCAACTCGGTGGAGTCCAATATGATCTATCACCGCAACTGGTATCCCTACGACGCCAAAACCATTCAGGATCACGTCCCGCCCACTTCGGGAGTCTACTCACTTTTTTCACACCAAATGTGCGTTTACGTCGGGACCAGCCGGGAAATGCGCGCGGAGCTGATGCGATGCTTGCAGGGCGAGCAAAATCCCTGCGTCAGTCAGCACGCCCCGGACGAATTTCTGTTCGAGGTTGTTCTGGGCGACGAACGGAATACCCGCCGCGACGAGTTGATTGGTGAATTGAACCCCGCCTGTCGGGACTGAACGCCACCTTTTCCGTCGGATTCCCTTTGGCTGCGGGCCGTCTAGGCCAGCATCATGGGCAAGGGGCGAAGTTCGCGCTTGAGAGGATCCAGCATCAATCCCAGAGCCTCCAGTGAAACGCTACCGGGCAGAACGCTGTCGCCGGCTTCGCCGAAGATGACCGGCGAGGCCCCTTCGTCCCCATTCAAGCGAAACAACGCTTGCCCCAGCGACCGCTTCACTTCGGTGCCGTCGGCCAGGATAAAGCTCTTCGTCTTCCCGGGCTTGATGCCCAGGCGCCGGAGGACCTGCGCCGGCACCACCGAGTAAATTGCACCGGAGTCCACCAGAAACTTCAGCCGCGCACTGCGCCGGGGCCGCGCCGGATTGGAGACATTCATCTGGATATACGTCAGGCCCATCGCAGTTTTCCCTCTGGCAACAGTTATGGCCGAAGCGGCTGACGGAGTCAATCGGCGGTGCAGACTTTGCCAGCGGTGCGGTCTCTGCCTCGTAAACATCGATCCCCTAGCTTTCGCTTGCCACGCGTTCACCGACACGGGGCACCTCTGAATCCGCGATGCATCACACAACCTCGAAACCCGCGACGGTCGTGTTACCCTAGACTTGTTGGGCTCCGGCCGGCCGGCGCCGGGCCCTCCAACGACGATGCGCATTATTCTCTACAGTGGCAAAGGCGGCGTGGGCAAGACCAGCATCTCCGCGGCCACCGGTCTCGAACTCGCCCGGCGGGGCTACCGCACCCTGGTGATGTCGGTGGACCCGGCGCACTCCCTCAGCGACTGTTTCGATCTCGAAAAATCGCTCATGGACCACGAGGCCGGGCGCGCCGTGAGCGTGGCCAAGAATCTTTGGATTCAGGAGGTCGATGTTCAGGAGGAGATCGGCCGCCACTGGGATGCCGTCTACGGCTACGTGGCCGCCCTGCTGAACGTCTCGGGCCTCGAGCAGACCCTGGCGGAGGAACTGGCGATCTTCCCGGGCATGGAGGAAGTGAGCTCGCTGCTCTATGTCAATCAGTATGTTCGCGAGAAAACCTTCGACGTGGTCCTGCTCGACTGCGCGCCCACGGGAGAGTCGCTGCGCTTCGTCAGCATTCCCACCACCCTCGAGTGGTACATGTCGAAGATCTTCAAGGTGGAGCGCGGCGTGGCGAAGCTCGTGCGGCCCATGCTGAGCACCTTCAGCTCGGTGCCGCTTCCCGAGGACAGCTACTTCGAGAATCTCCAGGCGCTGCACCACAAGCTGGAAGGCATCGACCGGCTGCTGGTCGACCCCAAAGTCACCACGGTGCGCCTGGTGACCAATCCCGAAAAGATGGTGCTGAAGGAGACCCAGCGGGCCTTCACTTTCTTCTGCCTTTACGGCCTGACCGTGGACGCCGTGATTGTAAACCGCATCCTGCCGCCCGATATCCACGACACGTTTTTCACCGCCTGGCGCGAGACCCAGGAACGCTGGACGCAGGCGATCGAAGAATTCTTTTCGCCGGTTGAAGTGTGGCGCGTGCCGCTGTTTCAGGACGAGGTGCTGGGCTCGGACCGGCTGCGGACCCTGGCGGATACTCTGTTTGCCGGGCGCGATCCGGCCGAGTGCTTTTATCACGAGTCCCCTTATCGCTTCCGCAAAGTGGACGGGAATTATCAGCTTCATCTGCGCTTGCCGTTCGTTACCGCCAAAGACGTGAACCTGCACAAAAACCTCGACGAGTTGATCATCCGCGTCGGCTCCATCAAGCGCCACGTATCGCTGCCGCAACGCATGGTGCAGCTTGAGCCGCTGAGCGCGCGGGTGAAGGACGGCGAGCTGATCGTGGTCCTGGGGAGGAGCCATGCCCAAAGCAAAGCAATCGCAGAAAAGCGGCGCCCGGCGTGAGCCGCCGGAAATCCCGCCGCTGGCCTTCTGGTTTATGCGGGAAATACTGCCGCTGCTGCGTCCCCGCCGCCGGCGGCCGAGCTCGAAATCGGCGCGCCATCTGAAAAACGCCGGCATCGAAATGCTGGAGGCGATGCGCGCCTTTCTGGACGAAGCCATCGAGTGCCTCCGCAAGGAAGAGAGCGAGGCGCCCATGAAGCGCATCGAAGTAGAGGACTGAAGGAAGCAGTGACGGGTGATGGGGACAGTGCGCCTTGGGGTGATCGGAGGATTGATTCATTGACTCATTGAAACAATGAATCAATCCTTCAATCGCCGGATCGCAGGTCGCCAGCCACCCGTCATTCAACACACGCCGCTCGGCATGGCATTCATGAGAGTCAAGGTCCTCTTCTTCGGCGCAGCGCATGACGTGACCGGGTTCGGGGAGGAACATCTCGAGCTCGCGGAGGGATTGGATCTCGCCGAGCTGCGGCGCCGCTACGAGGCGCGTTTTCCGCAGCTGCGGGAGATGAACGGCGCCCTGGTGGCGGCTGTGAACCAGGAAGTCTGCGAGCGCTCCTGGCCGCTTTCCGACGGCGACGAGGTGGCTTTCCTGCCCCCGGTCAGCGGGGGGCGCGACGGGGACCGCAGCGGACCCGAGCGGGGCGATTTCTTCCAACTGACACGCCAGCCGATCCCGACGGCGCGCCTCGCGGAGGAATTGAAAGCGGCGGCCGACGGCGCGGTGGTGGTGTTCGAGGGCATCGTCCGCGACCACCTGGGGCAGCGCCGTACGCTCTATCTGGAGTACGAAGCTTACGAAGCGATGGCAATCGCCAAAATGGAGGAGATCGGGCGCGAGGCGCGCGGCCGGTTCGCCGTCGATCGCCTCGGCATCATTCACCGCCTCGGCCGCATCGAAATTGGCGAGACCAGTGTGGCGATTATCGTCACCTCCGAGCATCGCCGCGCGGCTTTTGAAGCCTGCCACTTCGCCATCGACCGGCTGAAGCAGGTGGTGCCGATCTGGAAGAAGGAATACTTCGAAGACGGTGCCGTATGGGCGGAGGGCGAAAGCGCGCCGGCCGGCAGACAGGAAACCGGCGCCGGCCGGCGATGAGCCGGTGGCGTCACGCTGATCGCTATGGAGAGTTATCTCAGCACCGCCGTTGAAATCGCGCGCGAAGCCGGGGCGCTGATCGCCCAGCTTGCCCAGCGGCCGCACGAGATTTCTTACAAGCGCCCCTCGGATATTGTCACCGAGGTTGACCGCCGTTCCGAAGAGCTGATTGTGGAACGTCTGCGGGGCCGGTTCCCCCGGCACGGCATCGTGAGCGAGGAAGGCGGCGGGCAGAAGACGAATTCGGAGTACTGCTGGTATGTCGATCCGCTCGACGGCACCACCAATTTCGCCCACGGATTCCCGATCTACTGCGTCACGCTGGGGCTCGCGTTTCGCGACGAAGTGGTGGCCGGCGTGGTTTACGATCCCACTCGGGACGAGCTCTTCACGGCCGAGCGCGGCTCCGGCGCCTATCTGAATCACCAGCGAATTCACGTCTCGAAGCACGCCCGGCTCAACGAGTGCCTGGTGGCGACGGGCTTTCCGCCCTTCATGCGGGATCACGAGTTGAACATCCACTTCTACTTCCGCTTCACGCGGCTCACCCACGGGGTGCGGCGCGCGGGCTCGGCCGCTTTGGACCTGTGCTCGGTGGCGGCCGGGCGCTTCGATGGATTCTGGGAGCTCAAGCTCAATCCGTGGGATAAGGCCGCCGGAAGCCTGCTCGTGACCGAGGCGGGCGGACGCGTGACGGACCTGGCGGGCGGCCCGTTCCAACTTTTGGGCGATGCCATATTCGCCTCGAACGGCCTCGTGCACGACGAAATGCGTGGGGTGTTTGCGGAGTACGGCGCTCCGCAATCGCGGCCGGCTTCGGGGCCGGCAAGTGCCGCGAGCCCGGAGCGCCCGCAGAGCCCGTAGACGGAAATCGGCCGGCGGCGATGAAAATGACCGCCGGAGCGGAGCCAAACGACCCGGCAGAAGCGGCGCCGGGACCCCATGGGTGGACATCTCACAGCGCGCGCCTGGCTTCGCGAACGCCGGCGGCTCATTACGCTGATGGACTCGGGCGCGGCGGACGCCCCCTCGCCCCGAGGCGGCGCGGAAACCAGCCTGCCGGCTTCGAAGGGCCGCAGACGTCTCCGCGAGGAATCGAAAGCGGCGCGGCCTAAATCTTCGCGGACGGCGCGGCGCCCTCGCCTCATCGTCCTCTCGCTGAACCGCCGCGAGGCTGAAGTGCCACGGCCTCCGTGGGCCGTCGATCCCGAGATCACCCACACCGTCATCTGGCTCAAGCGCCTTCCCGCCGCGTTCGAGGGCCTGAAGATCGTCCACCGCACCGACATTCATCACAGCCTGTTTACCCCGCTCGAAGAGGTGGAGCGGGCGGTGCATCTTGCCAACCGCCAGGAGCCGGATGTGGTGGCGCTCACCGGCGATTACGTTACTCTGTCGCCCGCCTACATCCGCCCGGTAGCGCGGGCGCTCGGCAAACTCCGGGCGCGGCGCGGCGTCTTCGCGGTGCTCGGCAATCACGACTTTCAGGTTAACGCCGACGCGGTTACCAGCGCCCTGCGCGCCCATCATATCCGGGTGCTGCGCAACACCCGCCGCCCCATTCGCGCCGGCCGCGAGACGCTCTGGCTGCTCGGGGTGGACGATCTTTGGTGGAATTCGGACGACCTCTCCGCCGCGCTCCAGCGCGTCCCGGCCCGCGACACGAAGATTCTCCTCTGCCACAATCCGCTCGGCATCTGGCAGGCCTCCGACCACGGCATCGATCTGGTGCTCTCGGGACACACCCACGGCGGGCAGGTGCGCCTGCCGGGCTTCGGCAAGCTCTATCGCTCGAAACTGGGCGAGCGCTTTGTGGAAGGCTGGAACGTTTTGAAGAGCACGCAAATTTACGTGAGCCGCGGCATCGGCAAGGTTGTGGTGCCCATCCGCCTCGCCTGCCCGTCGGAGATCGCCTGCCTGCGCTTGCACCGGGCGCGCCCCGACCTCCGCCACGCCTGAGGCGGATTTTTCGCCATGACGACATCGCAAGCACCAAACCGCGGCGGAGCCCTTGCGGCCCCAGGCGGCCTGCGCCGCGAGCTGGGCCTCGTCCAGGCCACGGCCATTGCCATCACCGACATGGTGGGCATCGGCCCGTACATCACCATTCCGCTGCTCCTGGCCGCCATGGGCGGGCCTCAGGCCATGCTCGGTTGGTTCCTGGGCGCGGCCATCGCCTTCTCGGACGGGCTGGTGTGGGCGGAGCTGGGCGCGGCCATGCCCAAGGCCGGCGGAAGCTACAACTACCTCCGGGAAGCCTACGGCCCGGCAGGCGCCGGGCGCTGGTTGTCGTTCCTGATGGTGTGGCAGATCATGTTCTCGGCGCCGCTTTCGGTGGCGAGCGGCAGCATCGGCTTTGCCAATTATTTTCATTATCTTGTGCCCGCCATGCCGGCCTGGGGAGAACGCTGTATTGCCGCGCTTTTCCCCCTGCTGCTCGTGGCGCTCCTTTACCGCCGCATCGGAGCCATCGGCAACGTCTCCGTGGTGCTGGCGGGCGGCGTTCTGGTGGGCTGCGTTTGGATCGTGGTGGCGGGCCTGCCGCACCTTAGTGCCAGCCGGCTGCTTGCGTTTCCGCCGCAGGCGTTTCACCTGAGCTGGATCTTCTGGGTGGGACTCGGCCATACCACGCTCTACTGCCTTTACGATTATTTCGGCTACTACAATGTGTGCTACCTGGCCGAAGAAATTCGCAACCCGGGCCGCGTGATTCCGCGGGCCATTCTGTGCTCCATCGCCACCGTGGGCACTCTTTACGTGCTGATGACGTCGTCGTTCATCAGCGTAATTCCGTGGCCGCGGCTGGTGGCCACCCGGTTCGTCGCCTCCGAATACATGCAGATTCTGGAAGGCGCGCTGGCCGGCAAGGCGATGACGGCGCTGCTGCTCTGGATCGCCTTCTCCTCGGTCTTCTCCCTGCTCCTAGGCTACTCGCGTATACCTTACGCCGCCGCCGAGGACGGCAATTTCTTCCGCATCTTCGGCCGCCTCCATGCCAAAGGCCGATTTCCCTACGTTTCGCTGCTCTGCCTCGGCGGGATCGCGTCCCTCTTCAGCCTGGGCAGATTGAGCGAGGTGATCGGCAGCCTCATCGCCACCCGCGTGCTCATCCAGTACCTGCCCCAGACCATCGGGTTCTTCATCCTGCGCCGCCGCCGGCCCGATCTGGAGCGCCCGTTCCGGATGTGGCTCTACCCCCTGCCCGGGGTGATCTCGATCGCGGGCTGGATTTACGTGCTGGCCACCGCCGCGCCCAAGTCGCTGATGTTCGCGCTCGCGGTGCTGACGGTGGGCAGCGGCGCCTACCTCATCCGCTCCAAAGCCCGAGGCGAGTGGCCGTTTGCGTCGGCCGGGCGCGGTCCGGCACCCTCTTAGCCCGGTCAGGCGCCGGCCAGGCCCCCGCCGTCCACCACCAGCGCCGCGCCCGTCATAAACGAAGCGGCGTCGCTCGCGAGAAAGAGCACGGCCTCCGCGATCTCTTCCGGCCTGCCCACCCGCCCCAAGGGACGTCTCGCCGCCTCCGCCACAAAGGGCGCCGGATCCTGGCCTAGCTGAGTAGCCTCGGCCCGGAGCATGGGCGTGTCCGTATCCCCCGGGCAGACGCAGTTGACGCGGATGTTCTGCGGGCCGTGATCGATGGCCATGGCCTTGGTGAGCAGCACCACCGCGCCCTTCGAGGCGCAATAAGCCGCGGCGCGCGGCCCGCCCGCCAGGCCCCAGCCCGAGGCTACGTTCACAATCGCTCCGCCCCCGGCGGCCGCCATCACAGGAATGGCGCACTTCGAGAGCAGGAACACCGACTTCGCGTTCACCTTCATCACGCGGTCCCACTCCGGCTCTTCAAGTTCCAGCACGCTCGCCCGGCGAATGACGCCGGCGCTGTTCACCACAACGTTCAAGGCGCCGAATTCGTGCTGGGCGCGCTCCACCAACCGCCGGCAGTCGTCCAGGCGGGTGACGTCCGCGCGCTCGAACACTCCCTGGCCGCCCCGCGACTGAATTGCCGCCGCCACCGCGGCGCCGGCCGTCTCCGCGACATCGGCTACCAGCACCGCCGCGCCTTCGCGGGCGAAGAGTACCGCCACGGCGCGCCCGATACCAGAGGCGCCCCCCGTGACGATGGCCACACAACCCGCCAGCCGCCCGGCGTCAGGCGCCGCCATGGGTCAGCGCCTTTCTGACGGCGTCCACCGTGAAGGCGACGTCCTCTTCGGTGTGGGCGAGCGAGCTCACGGAGTGGAGCGCCGCCGACGGCGACATGTACACGCCGTGACGGAAGAGGTCGAGCGCCAGCCGCTGGTACTTAGCCCGGTCCACAAAAGCGCAGAACTCGCGATAGTCGCGAATTGCCGGGCGATCCGTAAAAAGAATCTGCAGCATCGGACCCACGCCCTGCACGATGGCCGGCGTCCGGGTCTCGCGGAATACCACCGCCAGCCCTTCGGCGAGCTTCTCGCCGATGCGCCGCAGGTGGCGAAAAGCGGCCCCGTCGCCGCGCTTTAGCTCCCGCAAGCTGGCGCGAGCGGCAACGAGGCCGAGGCGCGAAGCGTTCTGGGTGCCGTAGTGCAGCACGCCGCCCCAGGCGAAGCCCTCCATAATCTCCGCCCGTCCGGCGATGGCGGCCACCGGGAGTCCCGAGCCCAGAGCTTTCCCAAACGTCACCAAGTCCCCGTAGACGCCGTAGTATTGCTGGCAGCCGCCCGGCGCGATGCGAAATCCCGTGACGGTCTCATCCAGAATTAGAAGGATCTTCTCGCGCCGCGCCAGAGCGCGCAGCCCTTCGAGATAGCCGGGCTCGGGCGGGATCACGCCCATGTTGGCCATGACGGGCTCGGTAAGGATGGCCGCGATCCGGCCCCGGTTCGCCTCCACCGCCCGCTCCACCGCCTCGAGATCGTTCCAGGGCGCCACCACCGTGTCGTCCAGCGCCCGCCGGTTCAATCCGGAGCTGTCGGCAATTTTCACGGGGTCGTGGGGGTGGCCGAGCGCGGCCAGGGGCTGCGGGTGCGAGTTCACCAGCACGTCATCGTACCAGCCGTGGTAGTGGCCTTCGAACTTGATGATCTTGGGGCGTCCCGTGAAGCCGCGGGCCAGGCGCAGAGCGGCCATGACGGCCTCGGTGCCGGTGTTGGCAAAGCGGACGCGCTCGGCGCCGGGCACCATCTGCTGAATCATCTCGGCGACTTCGATTTCGATCCCGGTAGCGGCGGCGAAAAGCGTTCCGCCGGTGGCAGCCTCGGTGATTGCCTCAACGATCCGTGGATGGGCGTGGCCCAGCGGAAGCGCGCCATAAGCCATCATCCAATCGACGTAGGTGTTGCCGTCAGCGTCCCAGAGGCGCGCTCCGGCGCCGCGCTCTATGAAAAGGGGATAGGGACCGTAGTTCGCCGGGCCGCGGGAAGGCGAGCTGCCGCCCTCCACCAGCACCTTGAGAGCGCGGTCGAAGAGCTGACGGGAGCGTGCGGTATCGTAGGGCATCTGATCAGCGCTCAAATGGCGCGTTGGCGTGGACCGGTTTACTCATTCTAAAGCACATAGTGGCTTCGTTCCGCGACTTGGCCCCATTTTTCACCGGCATCCCCTCGACGCCCTGCCTCCTCGCGTTCAGCCAGTCTGTTTGCGGCTTCTGCCTTCTGATTTCTACCTTCCGATTTGAACTGTCTACTGATTCTAAAGCACATAGTGGCTTCGTTCCGCGATTTCGCCCTTTTT
>DATJAQ010000048.1:0-8271 GCA_035516075.1 Terriglobia bacterium
CGATCCGTTGAACGGCTACATCCCCGCCGGCATGACGCTCGACGAAGCCGCCGAACTGCGGCAGAAGAATCCCGACGACTACCTGAAGCGCTCTTACGACTCCATCGCGCGCCACGTGCAGGGAATGCACGAGCTGCAGAAGCTGGGCACCGCCACCTACGACTACGGCAACAACATTCGCACCATGGCCTACGAGCACGGAGGGGTGAAGGACGCCTACGCCTTCCCGGGCTTCGTGCCCGCTTATATCCGGCCGCTCTTCTGCGAGGGGCGCGGGCCGTTCCGCTGGGCGGCGCTTTCGGGCGAGCCCGCGGACATCCACCGCACCGACGATCTGGTGCTCGAACTGTTTCCCGATAACGACATCCTCAATCGCTGGATTCGCCTGGCGCGGAAGTACGTAAAGTTCCAGGGGCTGCCGGCGCGCATCTGCTGGCTCGGTTACGGGGAGCGCGCGCTCTTCGGCGAGCGCCTGAACGATCTGGTGGCGCGTGGGGAACTGAAAGCGCCCCTCGTGATCGGCCGCGACCATCTCGATTGCGGCTCGGTGGCCTCGCCCTTCCGCGAGACCGAGAGCATGAAGGACGGGAGCGATGCCATTGCAGACTGGCCGCTGCTCAACGCCCTGCTCAACACCGCTTCGGGCGCAAGCTGGGTGTCGATCCACAACGGCGGCGGCGTGGGGATCGGTTACTCGCTTCACGCCGGCCAGGTGACCGTGGCCGACGGCTCTCCGGAAATGGCCCGGCGCATCAACCGCGTGCTCTCGAACGATCCGGGGATCGGCGTGGCGCGCCACGCGGACGCAGGCTACGGGCAGGCGATCGACTTCGCCGGGCGCGCGGGGGTGAAGATTCCGATGCTGAAAGACAGTGGCTAGGGCGGTGGCTAGTGGTAAGTGGCTGGCGGCGGGTGGTTAGCGGCGGACGATTTGCGGCTGGAACGGCTCGCAATCTCTTTTCGAGCGCCCGGCCACCAGCGACTAGGCTAGCCACTAGCCACTGACCCCTCGGCACTGCTCTTCTCAGCTTTTCTTGGCACTGACGGCGAAAAAGGCCGCCACCTGCTGCTCTACTTTTTTGCTGTTGCACTTGGGGCAGGTGAACTGGCCTTTTTCGTACTCGGCGAGCGTCAGCAGCTTGCTGAACGACTTTTTGCACTCTTTGCAGATGAACGTATAGGTGGGCATGTGATGACCCTCCACATGGGAGCTTAAAGTCCAGTCTAGCAGAGACTGCACTTCCCTTCCAATGCCGCCCCGCCGCGCACCCCAACCCGCCTTGGCTCCGTTGTTTCTTCACGACGCCGAGCAGGTGCTGACGCTCGCCGGCCCGCCGGCGCCGCGGCGAGGGCGGGATCTCGGGGAACTCGGTATCGTCTGCGGCGGGGGCGTGCTGGTGGCGAACGGTGAGATCGCCGAAGTGGGCCGCACCCGCGACCTCGCGGGCCGGGCGCGGCAGCTCAAGGCCCGCACCATCGACTGCCGCGGCCGGGTGGTGATGCCGGGTTTCGTCGACTCGCACACCCACCTGGTGTTCGCCGGAGACCGCGTTGAGGACTACGAACGGCGGCTGAAGGGCGCGACCTATGAGGAGATCGCCCGGGCAGGCGGGGGCATCCGGCTGACGGCGCGCCGGGTGGCCGCAGCGTCGCCTGAGTCGCTCGTCCGGCAGGCGCTCGGGTTCTTGAAGGAATTCGCCGCCTGCGGCACCACCACGGTGGAGGTCAAGACGGGCTACGGCCTCGAGGTCGAGGGTGAGCTCAAGCTGCTGCGGGCCATCGGCAGCCTGATGCGGAAAGCGCAAGGCGGGCGGGCCGGCGTCGAACTCGTGCCCACCCTGCTGGCGGCGCATGCTTTACCCGGCAGGTACGAAGGACGGCGCGAGGCTTACCTCACCAAAGTCATTCTCCGCCTGATTCCCCTGGCGGCGCGGAAGCACCGGGTTGAATTCATCGATTGCTTCTGCGATCGTGGCGCCTTCAGTGTGCCCGAATGCCGCCGCGTGCTCGCGGCCGGGGCAGCTCACGGACTCGTGCCGCGCGTCCACGCGGAGCAACTCACCCGCACCAGCGCCGCCCGGCTGGCGCTCGAATTCGGCGCCGCCTCCGCCGACCATCTTGACCACCTCACGGCCGCCGACATCCGGGCCCTGGCGCGCTCGAATACGGTCGCCACGCTGCTGCCGGGATCGAATCTCCACCTGGGACTGAACCGCTACGCCCCCGCGCGGCGCCTGGTTGACGCCGGCGCCGCCATCGCCCTCGGGACCGATTTCAACCCGGGCACCAGCCCTACGCTCAACATGCAATTCATTCTGAGCCTCGCCTGCTCAGCGCTGCGCCTGACCCCGGCCGAGGCCATCACGGCCTCCACCCTCAACGCGGCTTACTCTCTGCGCCGCGCTCATCGCGTGGGATCGCTCGAGCCCGGAAAGCAGGCCGACCTCGCCGTGATGGACGTCGACGACTACCGCAAGATCCCCTACTACTTCGCGTGGAACCACTGCGTGCTCACGCTGAAGCGAGGGCGCGCGATCTACTCGCGCGGCTGAGTTGGAGCTGAAAACGCGAAGCTAGGGCGTGGCGGCTTTTGGGTCTTTGGCAGCGGGGCTGGTCTGGGCTTTCGGCTCGGCTTCCGGAAGGGTGAAAACAATCTCACCCGGCTTGGTCATGTGAAGCTGCTCGCGCGCCTGCTTTTCGATGGTGGCGGGATCGCGTTTGTCGAGCGCGTCGATGTGCTGCTGCAGCTTCTGGTTTTCCTGGTGCACCTGGTCGGCCTGTTGCCGGAGAATGTTGTATTGCCGCTTCGCCTGGCGGTAGGCCAGATAGCCGTGCTCGCCGCAAATCACGTGATAGGCAATCACCGCGGTCAGGCACACGCCGCCCGCCACCGCGGCCCAATACGCGTTCCGATTCTGATAAGGGAACTTCATCCTCTTATGAAAGCCAGGCGCCGAAACCCCTCCGGAAGCCGGAAAGACACCGCAACCTCAGGCACCGAGGACAAAATCTCGCGCCAGGCCCGTCAGCGTGTCGAGCTCCACGTGGGACGGAGCCTCACAGTACAGCCGCGCCAGCGGCTCCGTTCCCGAGAGACGGACCAGCACCCACGACCCGTCAGCCATGATCATCTTAAGGCCGTCGCTGCGGTCAAGGCGAGCGATTTTTTGCGATCCGAGCTTTTCGGGGTCGCGCGCCAGCTTCGAAGGCAGGCTCCGGCTGATCTCCGGCGTCAACTTCAAGTTGATGCGAACCGGATAGCGCGGTCCCGTCTTGTCGAAGAGGGCAGCGAGTTGCTGCCGGATGCTGCCGCCGCGCCGCGCCACCGCTTCCGCCACCAGCAGGCAGGCGAGGATGCCGTCCTTTTCCGGCACGTGGCCGCGCACGCTCATACCGGCGCTTTCCTCACCGCCCATCGCCAGTTTATCCTGCCGGATGAGTTCGCCGATGTATTTGAACCCCACCGGCGTTTCGTACAGGGGGACGTTGTGGCAGTGCGCTACCGCGTCAATCAAATGCGTGGTAGCGACGCTGCGGCCGAGCCCGCCCGGAATCCGGCGGTCCCCGATGAGATAGTCCGCCAGCACGGCCAGGATGTAGTTCGGCTGCACCCAGGTGCCGTCTGCGTCGACTATCCCGAAGCGGTCGGCGTCGCCGTCGGTGGCCAAACCGATGGCGCAGCCCTCCTCGCGCACCAGGTGCGCCAGGCGTGCCAGATTCTGCTCGCTCGGGTCGGGCCCCGTGCCGGCGAACAGCGGGTCGCGAAAATCGTCGAGGGTCAGCACCGCCGCACCCGCTTCCTTCAGGATGCCGTCCACGTAACCGCGCCCCGCGCCGTAAAGGGGATGATAGGCCACCTTCAACCGGGCGTCGCGGATGACCTTCAAATCGACCTTGTCGCGGAGGGCCGCGAGGTAAGCCGGACCGGGGTCTGCCGCGTGGCGCAACGGCGCCGTGAACTGCGGCCCGCGCAGCGAGTATTCGCCCGCCAGAATCGCCGACGCCAGGCGCTCAATGTCGCGGGTGACCTCAGGCAGGGCCGGCCCGCCATCCGCCCCGGAAAACTTCAGCCCGTTGTATTCCGCCGGATTGTGGCTGGCGGTGATATTCACCCCGCCCTGCCGCTCCCGCTGGATGATCTCGTGGGCAAGGGCAGGCGTGGGCTCCGCCCGGCCGCAGAGAAAGGTCTCGACTCCGTGCGAGGAAAGCGTGTCCGCGGCCGTCTCGGCAAAGCGCTCGGAGAGGAAACGCGTGTCGTAACCCACCACCACGCGGGGGCGTCCTGAGTGCGCGAGCAAGTGGTGGGCGATGGCGGCTGAGGCCAGCCGCACGTTGGCGAAGGTGAAATCTTCGGCAATGATCCCGCGCCAGCCCGAGGTGCCGAATTTGATGGGATTGTCCGCCACGGCGCCCTCATTGTATCGTGGAGGCGGGTAGCTGGCAATTTACGGGCTCAGGCGCGCCGCAACCCCCGGCGAGGAGTTCCGGTGACTGACAAAGTGGTGGTGCTGGTGACGGCGGGAAGCCTGAAGGAAGCGCGCACAATCGCCCGCGCTCTGGTCGAGGCGCGCCTCGCGGCCTGCGTCAACCTGTTGCCGCCGGTGGAGTCGCTATACCATTGGAAGGGGAAAATCGAAGGCAGTCGTGAGCGCCTGCTGTTGATCAAAACCTCGCGGGAAATCTTCCCCGAACTTCAAGCCGCCATCCGCCGCGTCCACAGCTACGCCACGCCGGAAATCATCTGCCTGCCGATCATCGACGGCTCGCGCGATTATCTCGAATGGCTTGGGCAATCGATCAAGGCCGAGTCCACACCGGCGCCTTCTCCCGCCGAGGAACCCCCGGCCAAGGCCTAGGCGAGCCGGCCCAAAGCCTGATCGAGATCGGCGATCAAGTCTTCGGCGTCCTCGATGCCGACCGAAATACGCACCAGCCCGTCGGTGATGCCGAGGCTTTGCCGCGCTTCGGCCGGAACGCTGGCGTGGGTCATGGTGGCCGGGTGCGAGATCAGGGTTTCAACGCCCCCCAGACTCTCGGCCAACGAGCAAAGGCGTACGCTCTTGAGAACGGTCTTGGCGTTCTCGAGCGAGCCGGTTTCGAACGAGATCATGCCGCCGAATCCCGTCATCTGGCGGTTCGCGAGTTCGTGCTGAGGGTGGCTCGGAAGGCCTGGATAGTTCACCTTTTTCACTTTCGGATGTGCAGCGAGATAGTAGGCCACGGCCTGCCCGTTTTCGTCGTGTTTCCGCATGCGTACCGCGAGGGTTTTCACGCCCCGCAGCACCAGCCAGCTATCGAACGGACCGAGGATGGCCCCGGCGGCATTCTGCAAGAACTTAAGGCGCTCGGCAAGCGCGGCGTCATTCAACGCGATGGCCCCGCCGACGCCGTCGGAATGGCCGTTGAGGTATTTGGTGGTGCTGTGCACCGCCAAATCGGCGCCCAACGCCAGCGGGCGTTGAAAGTACGGGCTCATAAAGGTGTTGTCAACCGCCAGGAGCGCCCCTCGGCGGTGCGCCAGCTCCGAGGCCGAGGCGATGTCCGTGATCTCCATGATGGGATTGGTGGGCGTCTCGACGAAAAGCAGTCGGGTGTTGGGCCGGAAGGCTTTCTCCACCTCGTCAAGACGGCTGGTGTTGGCGTAGCTGAAGCTCAGGCCGAAATCCTTGAGCACGTGTTCGAAGAGCCGGAACGAACCCCCGTAGAGATTGCGGCTGGCCACCACGTGGTCATTGGACTTGAGCAGGGTCATAAGCACATTGATGGCCGCCATGCCCGATGCGAACGCGTAAGCGTAACGACCCCCTTCGAGGCAGGCCAGGTTGCGCTCCAGCGCGCTGCGGGTTGGATTGCCGGTGCGGGCGTACTCGTAGCCCTTGTTGCGGCCGAGCTCCTCTTGCACGTAGGTGGAGGTCTGGTAGATCGGGACGATGATCGCCCCGGTGGCCGGATCCGGCTCCTGTCCTACGTGAATGGCATCCGTTGCAAATCCCATTGACCCTTCCTTTCAGGGTGGCGCCGCCTTGCGCTATGCTAGGAAAAGCGGTTCGGCGCCGCTCGCGAGTGCGGCGTCTGCATGATCTTAGTCTTGGAGGCCGACGTGCGAAGGTTCAGCCGATTCAATGCGGTGCTTCTGGTTTCGGGATTGGCGGCCGGCTTTCTGGCTCTCGCCGCGACCAATCTATCCGCGAAATCTCCCGACCTGATCACGGTCACAGTCGTGGTGAGCGACGCGGAGAGCGGTCAGCCGATCAACCAGGCCCAGTTGACCCTGGTCTTTAAGCAACCCGGCGAAGGTCGCATGAGCCGGGCGAAGACTCTCACCTTCTCCGCCAAAACCGATTCCCACGGGCGGGGCCGGTTCCTCGACATCCCCGAGGGCGACGTCAGGTTGCTCGTCACCCACGAGCACCACCAGGCGTTTGGCAAGGACTTTGAGGTGAGCAAGGAAGCTTCCACCCTGCAAGTAAAACTCAAACCGCCTCAACCGGTGCTTTAAGGTGCGGCGCGCGGACCGCTCGTGCGCGTCGAGCCAGCAGGCTGGCCCACCTCGTACGGCCGCACCCTCGAGACGGGTTGCTGCATGGATGGTGCAATCCGTTAGAAGCCCTTGCGCCGGGTACTCTTACCGGGCTTTCGACCCGCCTTTTCCACAAGCTTTTTAACAGAACTGTTAAAAAAGGGAACGCCGTGCGCGCCGATGTTACGCCGCGCGCGTCCCCGCGCCCAGTGGGCCAACCCCGCCTACGGCTTCTTGGACTCCGGTTGCGGCTCAGTCGCCGGAGGGGTGGCGGCAGCCGTGGGCGTAGGCGACTTCGGCGGCGCGAAGTAGTCGGGATCAAGCCACACCTTGGACGCCTCCTTGGTATCCGCCAAGGCCTTCTGGAATTTTTCCTCCGACAGGCGGCTCTGAATCTCCCGGGAAACATCTTGTTCGGACTGCTGTTCGTGCTTCACCACCTGGATGAAGAGAACATTCGCAGGATTGTCCTGAATCTCCGAAACCGCACCGTCCTTCAACGTCCATGCTGCCTGGTCCAACGCTCCCGGGAGTTGGCCACGGTGAACCGTCTCGGGCTTGGGCTCGAAGTAGACGACGTTGGCCAGCTTGAATTTGTCAGCCACCTGGGCGGCGTCCTGGCCGGAAGCGAGTGCCTGGCGGATGGCCTCGGCCTTCGCCTTGGCCTCGGCCGCAGCCAAACCGGGCGCGTCTGCTGCCTGGCCGGCAACCTTCTTCCGGATCATGATCCGGCGGACCTGCACCACCTCGTATTCGCTCGAATGCTGCTTGTAGTACTGGTCGATATCGTCCGGAGTCACCTGAACGCTGGCGCGGATCTTCTGGTATTCGTTGCTGGCCAGCATCAGCAGGCGCTGCATTTCCAGTTGCTTCTTGAATTCCGGCGTCTGGTCGAGACCCTCTGCGACCCCCTTCTGGTAGAGCGCCAGCCGCAGAGCGTAAACGTCACCCACTTGCTTTAGCCCTTGGAGGGCCACCGCCCGCTGGTAGGGCTGGGGAAGGGTCTTCACCACACCTTGAATATCGGCGGCGGTGACGGCCGTGTCGCCCACCCGCATGACCACTTTGTCCGGCGGCACGCCGGCTGGTGAAGAGGCGTTCGACGCAGCGGCGCCGGGCCGGCCCGCCGCAGGTTGGCCGGCAGGTGCAGTCGGGCTTGGGGCGGCGGGCTTGGCTGCCGGTGTGGGCGGCGAGGCGTTCTGAGCCCAAACCGGAGCCCCGCCGAGGCCCGCCAGAAGCGCCGCGCAAAGCGCCAGCCGCGGCCTCCGAACGCACAAATGTTCTCTTACCCGTCTCATCATCTTCCCTTCCTTGATTGATTTCTGGTCGATCCTGCAATCCTTCATGGTAGCACGGAGGCGGAGACGCGGCCATTCGAATGCTTCTGCCGGCGCGCCGGAATTCTGAGCCTCTCCTGGTCGAGGCCTCGAGGCGGCCGCGGCTCCGCAGCCGCAACGGACGCCGGAGGCAGTGGGGACCAGCTTGCAGCCCGCCGCTGCTCAAGGGGCGGAGCGCAATCAGCGGCAGAGTGGTGGGCAGTGACCGATGACGGGATCGCGCAGGCTGCAACGAACTTACGCCGTGCGGTTTCTACTCGCTCCCGTAGTCGATCTCCATGTGCCGCACCCGTACGCCGGAATAGGCGAGCACGACCACGGAAAGGATCACCAGACCGAGGATGGCGGTTGGAGTGGAAGCGGGGGCGGAGTTCACGGCCAGGAGGGCCAGCGGGTTGCCGCGGTCCATGAAGA
>DATJAQ010000049.1:0-16304 GCA_035516075.1 Terriglobia bacterium
GCGCCGGCATGTTACCCTCCTGAGGAAACCAATGGCTGTATATACAGCAGATAATATACTACATTATTAATATTGCGCGCAAGGCGAAGCGGGCGGAGGGTACGGCACCGCAGGGTTGCTGTGCTGAGTCTCCGATCTCACCAGGGGGCGGCAGGGCCCGCATCCCAGACACCTGTGGCAATGTTTGAGTTACCCTGGGGCGGTTCGTTCGATCCGGAGCGCCGGTATCAACCTCCCCTCAGTCTGGAGAAGGGCTTTCGAGCGGATTTAGAGTGGTTCGCAGGAGGCTGGCTCTGCCGAAAACAACGCAGGAGTAGTCGGGGAGCGGACGCCTCGGCCTGGACGTGCGATCGAACCACTGAGTGCGGAGCGGCCACGACATCAAAGGCCATGTCGTCGCCACCCTCGAAAAGGCAGGAACGAGGTTGAGGCTTACAAGCCGGGAGGGGGGCCAGCCGCACGGACAGAGTAGCCCGGCTGAACCATTCCGGCAAAGCCCACCACATCTTGCGGGAACGGATGCCTGCCGAGCTCCGGCACGGCGGAGCATAACCGCGGAAGGCACCTGCTTTCAGAACGCACACCGCCAAGGGAGGGAGGTGGCGCGGACCTGCAGAGGCAGGCCCGCATCACCCGGTTTGGCTTGAGGCTAGTGTACTGTTACAGTGACCCGATTCGATGCGATGCCGTTCACCACCACTTCCAGCCGGTACGTTCCGGCAGGCATCGCCGGCAAATCAAACTTCGTACCCTCGGAAGAGTGCGCCCCGATGGTGTGCGTGGCATCGTCGTGGGTAAACGCGTAGTAAACGTTACCGGTGCTACTCGTGAGGCGAACGAGGGGATAGTTCGTCTCAGCCTGGTAGTCGTCGCCGTAGGCATTGTTTCCGGACAGACCGTTGAGCCGGAGGCCGCGGACAATGTTGTTCGTCGAACCGCTGGCAAGATCGGTGGAATTAAGCTTGATCAACGGCGCCACGCCGGAAACAACTCCTGCAGCCGGCGTGTAGACTTCCACCAAACCGCTGAAATCAGTGAACATGATCTGGCCGTTGGGCAGCATCATGAGGTGACCGACGAACGACGAGTCGCTCGGGCAATTCGTCGGATTGGCAGTGTTGGAGAGAGTGTTGGCGGTAGGGTCGTACTCGACAAACTGGCATCCGGATCCGAATAACCCCGGGCTGAGCATGGCCAGTACTTTCCCGTTCGGCTCCAGTGCCGCCGGACCGTCAGCCTGATCCAGTCCGCCGGCAGGAGTGGGACCGGCAGACCAGGTGTTGCTGGCTACGTCGTAGATGGCGGTGGCCACTACGTTGCCTCCGAACTGGAAAACCTTGTTGTTGTACATCATGACCGCGGCGCCCAATTCTTCGTCGCTGGCATTATAGAGCTGGACGGGAGTTGAGGGTCCGCACGACCATACGCCGGTGGTCTGATTGTACAGCTCCGAGCCTTTGGAGGTGCTGCAAGCCGGATCGTTCTTGGCATCCACCGTAAGCACCATGTCGTTGGACAACAGAGTAAATCCGGACTCGTCGTTGCTGGACTGCTTGACCGAGCCCGTCGCGGTCCAGGAATTCGGGCCATTGAAAAGGGCGTTCTGCGAAGTGCAGCAGTCCGCCTGCATATACACTCCATCGGCGAGGATGACGCTCTCGGCATCGCCGATATTGGCCCAGCCGGTAGGTGGACTGTTTGCCGTCCAAGTGACGCCCCCGAAAGGCGTTAGGGTTCCGAGCGAGCCCAAATTGGTCCAGACCCCTGAGCCCTGGTTGTATTCCCCGCCTTCGACGGCTATTTGAGTACCATTCAGCAGCACTTGCGAACCGAAATAGATAGGCTGGTAACCGGTTTGCATATGCCCGGTCTGGGCCCACGTACCGTTCACGTAGCTCCCGGTTGAGTCGGGCGTGAGGATGTACCAGGCCCCGGTATCGGGACCCTGGCTCTCGTTCACAAGAATTCTCCCATCCCTGAGCTGGAGCATGGGACCAACGTTTACTCCCGGCTGGTGAGTGAGAGCGGTCCACGATTGGGCGCTGGCGGATCCCACCAAGGCCAGCACTACAATCGATGTTATTCCCAGTGTTCGAAACAGTTTCATCTTTCCTCCTCTAATTTGTCTACGAGACTGCGGTCTCGGCTGGCAAAGCCGACGCCCACAGTGCTCGCCCTGGCAAGCCTCCGACTGACGAGTCGCTTTTTATCTGATCTGGATGGCAGGGTTAAACGGCCGCCCGGCGACGTCCAAGTCTCTCCCGGCCACATGCCCCCAGAGCCGGATAGAGTACCCGGGCCCCCGAGCATGGGCTCATGGCCCGGGAGCGCTATCCGAGACTTCTATCTAGGCCGGAGTATGCTAATTCGGTCGTTTCGCAGTGTCAAGCAAAAAGCGGACCGCGACTATCACCTTCGGGGTGATTACTAGTCGTGATGATATTCTATTGCATACCTACTCGCAGGTTATCCTAGGTATCAAGAAGCTTTTCTTTGTAATGATCGGCTTGAGGCGAGGTCCAGGTGGGATTCCGGTGGCTATCGTGGTAGCCGGTCCAGCCCAGGATTGCTGCTGCGAAAAGACGCGGGCTGTCCGGCAGGGCCGCCCTACCGGCCGGTGCCGGAGCTAAGGCTTCGAAAAGTAATCCGGGGCGTTGCCGTGCTTCCACTTGATATTGCAGCCCACGCTGGGCCTCTGGTCTGCGGCCACCGGGCGCCCGGCCAGCACCGCATCCACCGCGGCGCTGAGATCGTCGCCAGTAACGGGCCGGCCGCTGCCCGGGCGGCTGTCGTCGAACTGCCCGCGGTAGACCAGGCGGCGGTCCCGATCGAAGAGAAAAAAGTCCGGAGTGCAGGCCGCGTGGTAAGCCTTGGCGACCTCCTGGGTTTCGTCGTACAGATAAGGGAACGTGTAGCCCGCCAGCGCAGTCTCCTCGGCCATTTTCTCTGGACGGTCGTCCGGGTAGGCGCCGGCGTCGTTGGAACTGATGGCCACCACGCCAACGCCCCGCGCCTGGTAGTCGCGTGCGAGTTCGGCGAATTTTGGACGGATGTGCTTAACGTAGGGACAGTGATTGCAGATGAACGCCACCAGCAGCGCCGGAGCCTGCTTGAAGTCGTCGAGCGAAACCCATTGGCCGGAAGGGCCGTGCAGGCGGAAGGGTGGCGCTTCGGTGCCGATAGCGAGCATGGTGGAGGGCGTTTCTGCCATTGGGGTGTGTCCTTTCGAAAATGAAGAGTCGGGCTGGGGCTCAAACCGGCCGGGCCCAGCCGGGGCAAACCGCGCCACGCCGTGGGCGATCCCGCGGCACGCCGCGGCCGATCCCGCCCCAGGAACTTTAGATTGGCCACCCAGCCGAAAAGGTGCGCCGGGTGCGGCCGGGGTATGATGGTATCCCGGCGGGGTGCAGCGGTGAACCTACTGTTGAACGAAGTTGAAACGAGGGTGCTGGGAGCCCTGGTGGAGAAGGAGATCACCACCCCCGATTACTACCCGCTGTCGCTGAACGCGCTCGTCAACGCGTGCAACCAGCGATCCAACCGCGATCCGGTGATGAACCTGGACGAGGACGCGGTGCGGCAAGCTCTCGACGATCTCAACGCCAAAGGCCTCGCCGGCGCCCGCAGCGGCGCCGAGAGCCGCGTGACCAAATACGAGCACCGGCTGCAGGAGGCGTTCAACTTCAGCCGCCCCGAGACTGCGGTGCTGTGCGTGCTGCTGGTGCGCGGGCCGCAAACGCCAGGCGAGCTCCGCAGCCGCTCGGAGCGCATGCATCGGTTCGAGGACCTCGACGGGGTGCAATCGGCCTTGCACCACCTCATGAAGCGCGAGCCGCCGCTGGTGAAAATGCTGCCGCGGCAGCCCGGCACCAAGGAGGCGCGATACGCGCACTTGCTCTCGGGAGACGTCGCCGCCTGGGAGCCGGCCGTAGCGACCGAGTCGAGCGCCGGCACCTCCGCCGACGCCGAGCGGATCACGCGTCTGGAGGCCGAATTGGCGCGCCTCCAGGCCGAGGTTGCCGAGTTGAGGCAGCAACTGGCTGATTTCCGCAAGCAGTTCGAGTGAAGATGAGCAGCGCTCTTTCAAGGTTCGGCGGTAGTGGGATCAATGACCGTCTTGATTTCTGCGATCCGGTTGGCCGGGAAGCCACCCTGCACGGCATGTTCGCGTACCAGTTCCGCACTGGGCGCGATGTAGACGCAATAGAGCTTGTCATCGGTGACAAAGCTTTCCAGCCACTGGATCTGCGGCCCGAGCCCGCGCAGCACCCCGCACGACTTCTGCGAAATGTCGCGCAGGTCGCCCGGAGAGAGCTTGCCAAGGCCGGGGATCTCTCGCTCGATCAGATATTTCGGCATTCGATGGTTCCTCCATCAACTCATTTTCCGCTTGCGGCGTTCCGAGACCACTTAGCATTCTACCAGCATCGCGAGTGCGCTGGGCTGTCCCTCTGTGACGGATAGGGTGTGCATCGAGGTTCTGAGCACCGGCCATGTTCACCATCGTGCAGGCGGCATCCGCAGAACAAATCATCGAGGCGCGCCAACTCTTCGAGGAATACGCCGCTGGGCTGGGCGTTGATCTTTGCTTTCAGAACTTCGAGCAGGAGCTCGCGCGCCTGCCTGGGGATTACTCTGCGCCCGCCGGCCGCTTGCTGCTGGCCTTGGATGGGGAGCGCGTGGCCGGCTGCGTGGCCCTGCGCCGGCTTGCGGACGGCATCTGCGAAATGAAGCGGTTGTACGCGCGTCCCGAGTTTCGCGGCGCGGGGCTCGGGCGTCGGCTGGCGGAAGCGATCCTGACGGAGGCGCGCAGAATCGGGTACGAGCGGATGCGGCTCGACACGCTTCCGGCGATGGCCGAGGCGATTACGCTCTACCGTTCCTTGGGCTTTCGCGAGATCGGGCCCTACCGGCGGAACCCTGTGGCTGGGGCGCTCTTCATGGAGGCCGAGCTCGGCGGGCGCATCCCCGCCGCGGGCGCTGAATCACATCAGCCTGCGCAAGCCACGCTGCACGGTCGAAATCGAGAAGGGAACTGATGGGAATCCAAATCGTTCAAGTGGACGCGTTCACGGATGTACCCTTTCACGGCAACCCCGCGGCGGTCTGCTTCCTGGATGAAACCCGCGACGACGCCTGGATGCAGAGCGTCGCCCGGGAGATGAATCTCTCCGAGACGGCGTTTCTGCGCGCGCGGGGGGACGGGCCCGGCGAGATTGACCTGCGATGGTTCACGCCAGCGGCTGAGGTGGACCTTTGCGGGCACGCCACGCTTGCCAGCGCCCACGCCTTGTGGGAAAGCGGCCGGCTGGCGGCGGAGGTGGCGGCGCATTTCCACACCCGCAGCGGCGTGTTGATTGCGGAGCGGCGGGGCGATTGGATCGAGCTGGATTTCCCTTCGCTGCCCGAGCAGCCCGCCACGCCGCCGCCGGAGCTCCGCTCCGCGCTGAGCGTCACGCCGGTATACGTGGGTCTGAGCCGGTTCGATTACCTCGTGGAACTGGGCTCCGAGGCCAGCTTGCGCGCGCTTCGCCCGGACTTTGCCGGGCTGCGCCGGGTGCCGGGCCGGGGCGTGATCGTCACCAGCCAGTCGGAGTCGCCTGAGTACGACTTCGTCTCCCGTTACTTCGCGCCGAATTATGGCATTGACGAGGATCCGGTCACCGGCTCCGCGCACTGCGTGCTGGCACCCTACTGGGCGCGCAAGCTGGGGCGCCCTACGCTGACCGGGTATCAAGCCTCAGCGCGCGGCGGGGTAGTGCTGGTGCGGCTCGACGGCGACCGTGTGCGCCTGGGCGGCAGGGCGGTCACTGTGCTGCGGGGCGAATTGGTGTAGCGAATTGCCGCCCAACCGGCAACGACGATATCCCAGCCTCAGCTTACGATCTCGAGCTTACACCTGGTAAGTCTTGAGATCCCGACTCACGATGAGCGCGGCTTCGGTGGCCCGCCGGACATCGTCCACGCTAACGCCGGGCGCGATTTCGCTGAGCTGCAAGCCTTCAGGCGTCACGTCGATCACCGCGAGCTCGGTGACGATGGTATCCACCACGCTGGCGCCGGTGAGGGGAAGGGTGCAGCGCCGCAGTATTTTGGGCCGGCCATCCTTGGTGGTATGCTCCATGGCGACAATTACTCGGTTGGCGCCCGCCACCAGATCCATGCTGCCGCCCATGCCCTTCACCATTTTGCCCGGGATCATCCAGCTCGCGAGATTCCCTGCCTCGTCCACTTCCATGGCCCCGAGCACGGTCAGAT
This sequence comes from Terriglobia bacterium, assembly GCA_035516075.1. GTDB lineage: Bacteria > Acidobacteriota > Terriglobia > UBA7540 > UBA7540 > Gp13-AA77. The sequence continues at coordinate 6,259 of DATJAQ010000049.1, forward strand.
CCACGTGGCCGCCGCGGATCATGGCGAAAGAGTCTGCGCTCGAAAAATAAGACGTGCCCGGAATCTCAGTCACCGTCTCCTTGCCGGCGTTGATGAGGTCCGGGTCTTCTTCACCCTCATAAGGGAACGGCCCCACGCCGAGCATGCCGTTTTCCGACTGCAAGATCACCTCAATGGCGGGCGGCACGTAGTTCGAGACCAGGGTGGGAATACCGATTCCGAGGTTGACGTAGTAGCCGTCTTGCAGCTCCAGCGCGATGCGGCGTGCGATTTGTTCACGTTTGTCCATAGCAGCGTCGAGTGCGCGCAGCCTCCCGCGGCTTGCGGGAATACGCTACGACCGCGGCCTGACGGTCCTCTTCTCAATGCGCTTCTCGTAATCCGTCCCCTGAAGAATACGCTTCACGTAAATGCCGGGCGTTACGATGCAGTTCGCATCGAGCTCTCCCAGCTCAACGAGCTTCTCCACCTCGGCGATGGTGATGCGCGCCGCGGTGGCCATCACGGGATTGAAATTGCGGGCCGTCTTGCGGTAGATCAGGTTGCCCCAGCGGTCGCCCTGCCACGCCTTGACGAAGGCGAAGTCCGCGGTGAGGGCGCGTTCGAGTAGATACGTCCGGCCATCAAACTCGCGCAACTCTTTGTTCCCGCCGACGACCGTGCCGACGCCCGTCGGCGTATAGAACCCGGCGATGCCCGCGCCGCCGGCGCGAATGCGCTCGGCGAAGGTGCCCTGCGGATTGAGCTCCAGATCGATCTCGCCCTTCAGCGCCTGCTCTTCGAGACGCTTGTTTTCGCCCACGTAGGTTCCGATCACTTTGCGGATCTGGCGGGTCTCCAGCAGCTTGCCGAGGCCGAAGTCGCCCACGCCCGCGTTGTTGCTGATCACCGTGAGGTTGCGGATGCCCTTGCGGCGCACGGCGTCGATGAGGTTTTCCGGAATGCCGCACAGCCCGAAGCCGCCCACCATGAGGGTGGCGCCGTCGCCGACGTCCGCCACGGCGGCGTCCGCATGGGGAAAAACCTTGTTCACAAGTCTTCTCCGAGAGCGCTGATCCCGTCCGCACGCGGCCGCCGAGCCCAGCGAAGCGCGCGGGCTCGTCAAGGGCCGAAGTGGTAAAACTTCTGCATGTTTCCCATCTTTGGGAACAAGGCGTAGCGCTTGACCTCCAGAATCTGCTTCAAATGACCGAGGTCGTGAAAGGCCCACTCGTGAAGAAAATCGAGCGCGCTCACCTCACCCACTTGCCGATGAACACCCACCCGCCGCAGTTGTGCCGGCCGCAGCGTTCGCAACCACTTGAGGTTGGCGCGGCGCTGGCTCGCCAGCGAAGCCAGCGACTTGCGCGGGTCGATGCGATCGTAATGCAGTTCGAGCGCGCGCTTTTCCTGGTCGAAGGGTTCGAAGACGGGCCGATGCTCGTTGACGATCGGCTCCACGCGCGCCCGCATGCCGTATTGCTCCACGTCGGCGAGGTGGGCCAGGATCTCCTGCACCGACCATTTCCCGGGAGCGGGCCGCCGTTTCATCTCACCGGGCCGGAAATCCCGCAGCTCACGCCGCAATTTGTCCGGCGTCGAACCGAGAATGGCGAAGACGTTTTCAAGCACGAAGGACTCCTGTGGAGGCCGCGATTTGAGCGGCTGGCGGCTTCCAATCTACGAAGAGTAACACGTGGTTCCGCGCGCCCGGCCGGAATTCTTGCCAGCGGCGCCGCGCGCCCGGTGCATCGGCTAGAATATCCAGCGCAGCCGGAGTGAAAGGGGAACGCGAATGCCACGAAACGGACCCAGGGTTTTCGGCACGTTGTTGCTGTCCCTGGTGATGGCCTCGGGAGCCTACGCTCAACGCCTGCCGCACACCGTTGTGCCGGACCACTACGACCTCACCTTCAGACCCGACTTCGAAAAGGACAACTTCACCGGCGACGCGACGATCAGCGTGAGGGTGCTCGTGCCGGTCCACCGCATCACCCTGAATGCGCTCGACCTCGAATTTCACTCGGCGAAGATCACCTCGGCGGGCGTGACGCAGGAGGCGCGCGTGACGCTCGATGCGGAGAAGCAGATGGCCACACTCGCGGTCGACAGGCCGCTCGCCGCCGGTCCCGCCGAGATCCACATCAACTTCACCGGTATATTGAACGACAAGCTGCGCGGATTGTATCTGGCGCGTTCGGGCGGCCGCAAGTATGCCATTACCCAGTTTGAGGCCACCGATGCGCGCCGCGCCTTCCCATCGTTCGACGAGCCCGCTTACAAGGCCACGTTCTCCATTTCGTTGGAGGTGGACCGCGACGATACGGCGATTTCCAACGGACGCCTGGTCTCCGACAACCCTGGCCCGGGCCCGCGCATGCACACCCTGACGTTCGCCACCACGCCCAAAATGTCGTCGTACCTCGTCGCTATGGCGGTCGGCGATTTTAAGTGCCTGAAAGGCGCGGTCGAGGGCACGCCGATCCGCGTCTGCGCCACGCCGGACAAGAAGGACCTGGGCTCCTTCGCGCTCGAAGCTGCGGAACACGTCTTGCAATACTACGACCAGTACTTCGCCATTCGATATCCCTTTGGGAAGCTCGATCTGGTGGCCGCGCCCGACTTCGAAGCCGGCGCCATGGAGAACACCGGGTGCATCATCTTCCGCGAGTCAGCCCTCCTGATTGACGATCGTCACGCCTCGCCCGACGCTCATCGCAACGTTGCCGACGTGATCGCCCACGAGATGGCCCACCAATGGTTCGGTGATCTCGTCACCATGGACTGGTGGAACAACATCTGGCTGAACGAAGGCTTCGCCACCTGGATGTCGTCCAAGCCGCTCGAAGCCTGGCACCCGGAGTGGAACGTCGGCATCAGCCAGGCCTCGGCCACCGGAAACGCCCTGGACGACGATTCCCTCGACGCCTCCCGGCCCATCCGCGCCCGCCATGCCGAGACGCCGGACGAGATCAACGGGCTCTTCGACGGCATCGCCTACGGCAAGACTGCTGCTGTGCTGCGCATGCTTGAGGCCTACGAAGGGCAGGAGTCCTTCCGCTCTGGCGTCAACGCCTACCTCGCCAAGCATGCCTACGCTAACGCCACCCCCTCCGACTTCTGGGACGCACAAACGCAGGTTTCCAAACTTCCGATCAGCCAGATCATGCCGACTTTCGTCAATCAGCCCGGTGCGCCCCTGGTGAACGTGAGCGCCTCCTGCCGGGGCAGCCAGGAGGACGTGACGCTGTCGCAGCAGCGCTACTTTTACGATCGCGCCGCCTTCGAGAAGGGCACCGATGATCTCTGGCAAGTGCCCGTGTGCCTGAAGTGGCCGGACGGCAAGGGCGGTTTCGGCAGCCGATGCGAGCTGCTGAAGCAGAAGCAGCAGACCTTCGCTCTGCCAAGCTGCGCACCCTGGGTTTTCGGCAACGCGGGCGCGCACGGTTACTACCATAGCGCCTACGACCGCCAGGACCTGCACGAGCTCGCCCGGAACGCGGAGGCGGACCTGACGCCGGCGGAGCGCATTGCCCTGACGAACGACGAGTGGGCGTTGGTGAAAGTCGGCAAGGATTCGATCACGGACTTCATGGGCCTGGCCGAAACCCTGCGCAACGATAAGACGCCTGACGTAACGGAACTGATGCTGGGCCAACTTGACGACATTGGCGAGCGCCTGGTGAGCGACTCCGATCGCGAGACCTACCGGGCCTGGGTGCGCAGGTATCTGGCGCCGCAGGCGGCGCAGCTCGGCTGGCAGCCTGCACCCGGCGAGAGCGTCGAGGTGCGCAGGCTGCGCGCCGCCGTGTTGGTCACCCTGGCCTACACGGGGCGCGATCCGGGGGCGCTGGCCGAAGCCGGCGGGCTCACGGAGCGCTATCTCGCCGACCCCTCGTCGGTGGATCCGGCCATGGCGGACGTGGCGATCAGCCTGGCCGCGATAAACGGCAACGCGCCGCTTTACAACGAACTGCTCGCTCGTGCCAAGGCGGCGAAGAGTCCTGAGCAGTACTATCGGTGCCTGTTTGCCCTGACCTCTTTCAGCGATCCCGGCCTGCTCGGGCGCACGCTGGACCATGCCTTGACGCCGGAGGTCCGCAGCCAGGATTTCCTCGGGCTTATCGATGGGGTGATCCGCAACCCGGCGGGCCGCGAGCTGGGCTGGGACTTCGTGAAGAGTCACTGGGCCGAGATTCAAAAGAAGGTATCCTTTGGAGGCCCCACAGGCGTCATCTACTCCGCCGGAGGGTTCTGCGACATCCGGCACGAAGCGGAGGTGAAACAGTTTTTTTCCCAGCACCCCGTGCCCGGCGCCGCCCGGCCGCTCGAGCAGACGATGGAAAACATCAGGTACTGCATCGACCTGAGGTCGCAGCAGGGCCCGAGCCTCTCGGCCTGGCTTGCCGGGCAGGCCGCGGGCGGGGCCCGGTAGGCCGCCCGGCGCGCTGCCCAGGCGCGACCGCACGCCTCCCGGCGCGGCTAACGTGACACTCTCCATTGAGCGCGCAGCCGCTGCGCGCCCTCGAACTCGGCCTCCAGCCCGCCGTTGTCAAGCTGCCCCTTCATCGCTTCCAACTTTCGAATCAGAGCCTCCAGTGCCGGTCTGAGGTTATCCGCATTGGTGGCGCAGACGTCGCGCCACACGCCGAAGGGGCTCTCGGCCAGACGCGTCATGTCGCGAAAGCCGGCGGCTGCGAGCTCGAGCGGCAAAGCGTGCCGGCCGCTCTCCTCGGCCACGACGCCGGCGAGCGAGGTGGCGAGCAACTGCGGCAGGTGGCTCAGAAAGGCGAGGACGCGATCGTGGGCGTCCGCGCCGATCACGAAGGGCTCGGCGCCCACACCCTTCACCAGCCGCCGGAACGCCTCCACCCGTTCGTCCTCGAGGTGCTCCGGCGAGAGCGGCGTGAGGACGTAGCGAGTCGCTTCAAACAGTGTCGCGCTCGAGTTCTCGATCCCGGACCTCTCCTTGCCGGCCACCGGATGCCCGCCGAGAAACAGCGGCGCCTCCCCGAAGATCTCGCGAGCCCGTTCCACAATCGCGCGCTTGGTACTTCCGGTGTCCGTGACGAGGGCGCGGGTCCCGGCCGCGGCCTTCACCTGAGGGAGTTGATCCACGATCGCGCCGACGGGCGCCGCCAGGATGACAAGATCCGCACCTTTCACCGCCGCCGCCAGGTCCGGCGAGCTTTCGTCGATGGCGCCGAGCACGAGGGCGCGATCCAGCACCTGCGGCAGGTCGTAGGCCACGATGCGCCCGGAAAAGCCGCTCCGCTTGAGCGCCAGACCCCAGGAGCCGCCGATTAGACCGGCGCCCACCAGGCATACGCGACGATAGGAGGTGTTCATGGAATCCCTGCCGCAACCCGGCACGCGAAGGGGCGCGCCTTCGTCAAGGGGTAAATTCGATTAAAGCGTCCGGTCGACAGCCACCGCGATCAGGCGCAACTGTTTCATGAGCTGCTCGAACTGCTCGGGGAAGAGCGCCTGCGGGCCGTCGCTCAAGGCGCGCTCGGGGTCGTGGTGAACTTCCACCAGGATGCCGTCGGCGCCCGCCGCCACGGCCGCCCGCGCCATGGGCAGCACCTTGTCGCGCCGGCCGGTGGCATGCGAGGGGTCCGCGATGATGGGCAGGTGGGAAAGTTTCTTGACCACGGGGATGGCGGAGACGTCGAGCGTGTTGCGGGTCGAGCTTTCGAAGGTGCGAATGCCCCGCTCGCAGAGAATCACGTTGTAATTGCCGCCCGACATGATGTATTCCGCAGACAGCAGCAGCTCCTCGAGGGTGGCGGCGATGCCGCGCTTCAGCAGCACGGGCCGCGACACCTTGCCGAGCTCTTTGAGCAGGTTGTAGTTCTGCATGTTGCGCGCGCCCACCTGCAGTACGTCCACATAATCGAGCATGAGCGGAATCTGGGTGTGGTCCATGACTTCCGAAACCACCACCATGCCGTACTTGTCCGCGACCTGGCGGAAGACCTCCAGGCCCTGCCGGCCGAGGCCCTGGAACGAATAGGGCGAGGTGCGGGGCTTAAAGGCGCCGCCGCGCATTACGCGCACGCCCTGGCGGGAAACGATGGCGGCGATGGCTTCCATCTGTTCCAGGCTTTCCACGCTGCAGGGCCCGGCCATCACCACCACCTCGCGGCCGCCCACTTTCACGCCCCGGCCGAGATCCACCACCGTCCCCTCGGGGCGAAACTGGCGGCTGGCGAGCTTGTAGGGCGCGAAAACCGGGTGGACTTCCTGCACGGCCTCCATCAGCTCCACTTCGCGGGTGTCGAAATCGGCCTTGGCGCCCACTCCGCCCAGCACCGTCTGCACCGCCCCGGTGGAGCGATGGACGTCGAACCCCAGATCCGTCAACTTGTGAATGACGGACTGGATCTGCTCCTCGCTCGCGCCTTCTTGCATCACCACAATCATTCCGTCTTACTCCTTTGCGCTTCCGGGCCGGAGGCAGAGTCCGCCTCGGAACGGGCCTCGCTCATCACGTGGCGCTCGAGCGACCGCGCCTCATCGACGATGCGTTCGAAGAGCCGCCGAATGGCGGCATCGTCCAGCGGCCCGGGGTTCGATTGCACCGCGTGGCGCAGGATTTCCAGCTCGCGCTCAGGTTGCCACACGGGCTGATTCAGTTGCTTCTTGAGATGCCCCACTTCGACCGCGCACTGCGCGCGCTCGTTCAGCAGCTTGAGCAACTGCTCATCGATTTCGTCAATCCTTTTGCGCCAGCGCTCGATTTCGTTCATCTTCCCGTTCTGATCCACAGATTACGCAGATTACACAGAAGCACAGAGCCAAAGACCAAGGCTAGAAAGCCTGGTGGAATTTCCGAGACTGTTGGCTCTGTGGGCGCCGCACAGGCGGAGCCCAATCACCAGTTCCTGCCATCTGAGGAATCCGTGCCATCTGTGGATCTTCCCTTCAACCAAGATACGAAGTCGCGCACGGCTGTGGCGCCGCCCCGCGGGTAGCGTTCCTCAATCGCGTGCACCACCGCACTGCCCACCACCGCCGCGTCGGCCAGCGATTGCACCTCGCGCACTTGCTCGGGCGTGGACACCCCGAAGCCGACGGCCAGCGGTAGCCGGGTGAAGCGCCGCGCCCGCTCCGCGAGCGGCCCGATCGCCGCCGAGAGCGTCTGGCGCTCACCCGTCACACCGGTGCGCGAGATCAGGTAGAGAAACCCGCTGGAGGCTTCGGCCACACGCTGCAAGCGTTCATCCGGCGAGGTCGGCGAAGCCAAAAAGACGGTGTCGAGGTTGTGAGCGCGCATGGCGGCCAGATAGTCGCCCGCTTCCTCCGGGGTGAGGTCCACCACGAGCGCTCCGTCCGCGCCGGCGCGGCTCGCGTCGTGGGCGAAAGCTTCCAGGCCGTACTGCAACACCGGGTTGAAATACGTGAAGAGCACGATGGGCGCGCTCAGCTTCTCCCGCCAGAGCGGCAGATGACCCAGCACCTTGCGCAGCGTGGCGCCAGCGCGTAGGGCCCGCTCCGAAGCTCGCTGGATCACAGGGCCGTCCGCCAGCGGGTCGGAAAAAGGAATCCCGAGCTCGATCACGTCTGCGCCCCCCTGCTCGATCGCTTTAAGCAACCTGCCGGTGGCTTCGAGCGAGGGGTCGCCGGCCGTCAGATACACAACCAAGGCCTTCTCGCCGAGCTGCCGCAGGTCGCGGAAGCACGATTCGAGACGGCTTGTGACGGCGGCCGGGCTCATCAGATCATCCATTTGCTGATTCTAAAGCGCATAGTGGCTTCGTTCTGCGGTTTGGGCCCCCTTTCCGGCGTCGGGCCCCAGGGCCGAACGGGGGACGGTCATTATGACGGGGCCTCGCGTCGCCGGCCGCCGCCGAACTGGGGATCGTTGGCGGCTGCAAATCTGTCAGCATGGTCATCCGTGGCTGAGAACACCACAATTCAGGGTATATAGTTTTTACACTCTCTCTGATTCTAAAGCACATAGTGGCTTCGTTCCGCGATTTGGGCCCTTTTTTGCCGGGCGCCCTCCGAGGAACCTTCGGCCGCGCCGTCACAGGCGATCCGAAAAATTCGATTTGTTGATTCTAAACCACATAGTGGCTTCGTTCCGCGATTTCGGCAGCTTTTCATACGAGCCCCAGGTAGCCCTCAACGTCTGACCAAAGGCGAGCAACAGTTGACCGCTTGACGGGGCGATGCCTCGGAAGCGTGACCTTCAGCAGCCCGTCAACTGTCCTTTTGTGCAGGCGAAGATGATTTGTGGTTTGACGAACCAGCGTCCATCCGTCAGCCTGCAGAGTTCGCACAATCCGGTCGTAGGGAAGAATTGGGGCCTTGTTCACAGTTCAACCTCGTGAACGATCGCGTGCTCAGAGACGACGAGATCGTCCTCGACCGGCTCGACGTAAAGGCCGATGGCTTCGCGAATGTTCATCAGGGCCTCCTGAACCGATTCACCTTCGCTCGCGCAACCCGGAAGAGACGGAACGAATACCGTGAATCCCCCTTCATCGCTCGGTTCGAGCACCACGCGGATCTTCATGGCCCCAGGTCCTCGGCTTTGAGTCTAGCACGCGGGTCGCGCAGTCGATTACAGCGCTCCGGCGGACTGAAAAATCCCCAGGTCTTTATCGCCGCGGCCCGACAGACTGACGATCACAATGGCCTCGGGTGGCATTCTGGGCGCGCGCTTGATCACTTCCGCCAGCGCGTGGGCGGATTCGAGCGCCGGAATGATGCCCTCGCGGCGGGCCAGGAGCTTCGCGGCCTCGAGCGCTTCGGCGTCGCTCGCCGGCACGTATTCCACCCGCCCGGCGCGGAAGAGCGCGGCATGCTCGGGGCCTATGGCGGGGTAATCGAGCCCGGCAGAAACGGAGTGGGTGGTCGAGACCAGTCCGTCTTCCGTTTGCAGTACGTAGGTGTAGGTGCCGTGCAGAACCCCGGGACGCCCTCCGGCGAAGCGCGCCGCATGCTCGCCCAGGCGAAGGCTGCGGCCGCCGGCCTCCACCCCAACCATTTTGACGCCCACGTCGCTTAGGAAATCGTAGAAAAGGCCGATGGAGTTGCTGCCTCCGCCCACGCAAGCGAAGAGCCAGTCGGGCAGCCGCCCGGCCGACTCCAGAATCTGCCGGCGCGACTCCTGCCCGATCACGCGATGGAACTCGCGCACCATCTCGGGGTAAGGGTGCGGGCCGAGCACCGATCCGAGCAAATAATGGGTGCTTTCCACGTTCGTCACCCAGTCGCGCATGGCTTCGTTGATGGCGTCCTTGAGCGTGCGCGAGCCGGCGCTCACACCTACCACCCCGGCGCCGAGCAATCGCATGCGGAAGACGTTGGGCGCCTGGCGGGCCATATCCTCTTCGCCCATATACACCACACACTCGAGGCCCAGCAGAGCCGCCACCGTAGCCGTGGCCACGCCGTGCTGGCCGGCGCCGGTCTCCGCCACCAGCCGCCGCTTGCCCATGCGGCGCGCCAGCAGCCCCTGGCCGAGGGCGTTGTTGATCTTGTGCGCGCCAGTGTGCAACAAGTCTTCGCGCTTGAGGTAGATTTGCGCGCCGCCCAGATGCTCCGTCAATCGCCGCGCGTGGAAGAGCGGAGTCGGCCGGCCGGCGAAGTCTTTGAGCAGGCGGTTGAGCTCGGCCTGAAAGGCCGGGTCGCGGCGCGCGGCTTCCCAGGCGCGCTCCAGCTCCTCGACCGGGTGCACGAGGGTCTCGGGCACGTAGCGCCCGCCAAATTCGCCGAAGCGCCCGCGGGCGTTGGGCCAGGGATTAGGCATAGCCGCGCTCTCGGGCGGTGAAGAGGCATTCGTCATAGCACGGCGTCCTTCGCTTTGACCAAAAGGCCGACAACTCCGAACTCGAAGTCCGATATTGGATTACCTGCGAAGTGAGCCTCCGTAGAAAAACTGTAGTACCGCGTCCGGTCCGGCGAAAGCTGAAGGAAGTGCGTGAGATCTTCCACCCAGGGCTTGACTTGGTTCTCGGGGCACTGAGTGAATACCAGCAGAAACTGTCCGCAGCTAGCTGGTGCCAGTCGTCTCAGCTTGCTCACGTCGCCCATTACCCCGCTGGCATCTGTTT
>DATJAQ010000050.1:0-12095 GCA_035516075.1 Terriglobia bacterium
GGGGAACCGGTTTCCCCTTTTGGTTGAGGTCGCCCCTCCGCGCCCGCTATCCGAATCACTACGTGGCTGAGATTGAGAAGTCCAAAGCGTTTACCGGGGCGAAGATCGTGCTGAACACCATGCATTTTGGAGAAATCGAAGGCGTGAACTGCCGGTTGTTCGAGGCTGCCGGCTGTGGGGCGTTTCAAATTGCCGATTGGAAGCCGGGGCTTGCCGAACACTTTGAGCCGGAGTGCGAGGTGGTGACCTTCCACAGCCGCGACGAACTCAGGGAGAAGGTGGATTATTACCTGGCGCACCCGGATGAGCGACGGGCGATTGCCGATCGCGCCTACCTCCGTGCCCACCGCGAGCATACCTACGAACGAAGGCTCGCACGCATGCTCCAGAGGCTCGGGTTCTCAGCTGGCGGCTTGACGCAGGGACAGTCGGGGGAGGAGAAGGCAGACTTGGCCTGGTCTTACTCATGAACGAGCTCACGCGAACGCCGCACCCTCTCGCGGTCCGGCGGGGCGCCGTGGTCCCGCGCGGTCACCTCGTGCTGATGTGTGTCGTAGCCCTGGCAGCGGCCGCTTGGGGCTGGGTGCTGATTGCTTTGCCCGAGAGCCCCCAACGCCTTAGTTTCCTGATTGTGCTTGGCCTCTACGGCACCGGGTCGGCGCTTTTCATCGCCTCGAGGATGCGCGACGGACGCTTCCGGTTGTTCGACATTCCGACTTTCGTCACTCTGCTCGCCTTTGTGGAATTTGGCTTGGCGCCCGTGGCTTGCTTTCTGATTCACGGGGAGTTCGACCCGAGCTTCCACAGCCCTCATGCTTCATTCGTTCGCACCCTCGCTGCTCTCGCCCTCGGCATGGCTGCCTTTTGGGTAGGTTGCCGCCTCGCCGCGCACCAGCGGCCTGCTGTGACGGCGGCGCCGCCGGGCGCAGCGAGCGCGATGGGGCTCTGCCCGCCCCTCGGCCCGGTCGTGATCTCGGCGCTCGGCTTGTACGCGCTCGCCTTTGCGGTTAAAGGCTACCTCCTTGAGAATTTCGGGTACGATTACGGAGTTTCGCAGGAACTCTATCTAGATCACCTGGCCGCCATGCAGGTGGCAAACGTCGTCTTCCAAGCCGGCACTTATGCCCTGGTGATCCTCGCCATCGAAAGGTCTTTCCATCGCTACAGCCTCGACCGAAAGGTCCTGTTCTGGGTTGTGTTCCTCATGGAGTGCTTTTGGGGGCTGGTTTCCGGCATGAAGAGCAACTTGCTGCAGAATTTTGTTCTGGTGGCAGTGGTCTCGTCCTTGGCCGAGCGAAAACTGAAGACGCGCTGGGTGGTAGCAGCCCTTTTGGGGCTCGTCGTGATCTATCCGTTCTCCATCCAGTACCGCGAGCTGGTGCGGAGCCGTGCCGACGAGGCGATGGGCGTGGGCGGAGCCGAAAGGATTGCAGCCTCGGCCTTCGAGCAGGCCATCGCAGGCGACTCGACTCCCGTGGACTGGCTGGAGAGCGGCCTCGGTGCCTCAGTGAGCCGGCTGAACCTTCTCCAGAGCGTTACCGCGGTGCTCGCGTTGGGGCCCAAGGGGGACTGGTTAAAGGGGGGCGAACGTTGGTGGATGCTGCCATTCTATCCGTTCGTTCCGCGCTTTATCTGGACGAGCAAACCGATCCTGGACAAGGGCCGCAGGTTCAGTCTGGCCCTCGGAGACGGTGACCAGACGGCGACCGCGATCACGTACCCCGGGGACCTGTATTTCGAATACGGTTTGCCGGGCTTGCTGGCCGGCATGCTGCTGTTCGGCATGGTTACGGACTGGCTGACGAACCGTTTCAGCGTCCCAGGCAGCAAGCCGCGTCTGTTTATCTACACCGGCGCCTTCATCACGGTTGTCTTCGGTATCGAGCTCGACGCCTTTGATTTTTGGAGCACATTGATCAGGTCGATGGCAATTCTGAGCCTCGTGGCGCGGGTCGTTTACCGGCCCTCCTTCAATTTGCAACAGTCGAGCACGCGTGGCCGACCGTGAGCTACCTCCGACCGGGTTCTCGTCACCCGCAGCCATGATGACTATCATTCAAAGAGTGCAGGCCACGCTTGCCAATGGCCTCTACGCGCTGGCCAATGCCCTGCTGAATTTCGCACGATGGTGCCTTTGGCCGCGGCCGAGACCCGCGAAGGCGCGTCGGGTGTGCATCTACCGGATTGGGAACCTAGGCGACATCCTCTGCGCTCTGCCGGCTTTGCACGCCGTGCGTCTGGCTTATCCGGAGGCCAAGCTCACGCTTCTCACCTCGCCCGGCGCCCCAGGCATGCCTGGCGCCCACGAGTTGCTGAGCGGCGCGCCTTGGCTGGACCACGTGTGGGTTTACTCGAGCGAGGAGATTGCCACTCTCCGCCAGCAGCTTCGATTGGTGAAACGCCTCAGGGACAGCGAATTCGACGTCTGGATCGAATTTCCCAGCAGCTTGGCGCCGATCCGCGTGCTGCTGCGGAACATGCTGGTGGCGCGGTTTTCCGGGGTCCGGTGGGGCTTCGGCTGGCGCGTGTCCACCATTCGTTGGGCGGCGCGGGCGCAGTCAGCGCGCCGGGTGTTTCCGAACGAGGTCGAGCGCCTGCTGCAAATCGCCGCCCAATGCGGAATCACCGCCCGTGAGATCAGTTTTCCGCTGCCCCTTACCGAACGCAGAGCTGCCACCGTCGAGGCACTGCTTCACGGCTGGGTGCCGCCCGGGACACCGCTGGCGGCTCTCGCTCCGGGTGCCAAACGGCCCACCAACCGGTGGCCGCTGGAGCGCTATGCGGAGGTAGGCGCCTCGCTTTGCGCGCGCGGCTTCTTTGTGTTGCTGCTCGGCGGCGCCGGAGACCAAGCGTCGTGCGAATGGATCGCGTCGCGGCTTCCGGCGGCGACCCTAAATCTGGCCGGACGTGTGTCGGTGCTCGAGTCGTGCGAAGCGCTGAGGCGCTGCGCCTTCGTGGTCTGCAACGATTCGGGGGTCCAGCATATGGCAGCAGCGGTCTCGACGCCTTGCGTTTCGATCTTCTCCGGTCAGGACATGCCGGGCAAGTGGCATCCCTACGGTGCCCAGCACGTCGTGCTTCGCCGAGAAGTCCCCTGCCACCCATGCTATCTGGACGAGTGTCCTCGCGATAACCTCTGCCTAAAGCTCGTTCAGGTGTCTGACGTTCTGCGCACTACCCAGCTTCTGCGTGCCACCTCAGCGGCCACATCATTATGAATTTTGTTATCGAGGCTCTCGGCCTGACGGCAGGTGGAGGCAAGGCCGGTTTGATGCGGCTGCTGCCGAGCCTGGCGGAGCAGGGCGGCCACACGTTCGTGGCCTTGGTGGCAGACGTGCCTGAGTTCGCCGCCCTGGCGAGGCCGAATCTCAAGCTCGTGATGCAGAAAAAACCCTTCAGCCTGCTCCTCCGCCATCTCTACCTGCAACGGACGGTGCCTCGCATCTGCGCTGCGGAGAGGGCAGACGCGCTCCTGTGCCTGGGTAATTTCGGGCCTCGCCGCACCCCTGTGCCCACCGTCGTGGTGCTTCACAACGCGCGCTACGTGTTGAGCGGCGCAGCCGAAGGAGCGGGGGCCACTTTGCGCGAGAGGCTCATCACCCGGTACGGCCAGCGTTATCTGCGCCGATTGCCGGCGGGCGTGCGGCTGGTGGTGCAAACGGATCTGATGAGGCGGCGCGTGATGATGACGCATCGCGTGCCTGGGTCGCGAGTGGTGGTGATTCCGGATGCCGACGCGCTGCCGGCCGCTGCCGGCCTAAGACACCTCACGTTTGCGCCGGCCGACCCAAGGGTGGGCCGTGCGCCCTCCACACTCGCCACAGCCGGCCCCAGGCCCTTCACGTTTCTCTGTCTCGCGCGCTACTACCCTCACAAGAATCTGGAGGTGCTCGCGGAGGCGATGAAACGGTTGAACGCCTCCGGGCGGCGCCCGGCGCGCTGCCTGCTCACTATCGCGGCCGATGAGCATCCGGGCGCGCGGCGGCTGCTCCGGAAGATTGCCACGGAAAATCTGGAGCGGGTGCTGGTCAACCTCGGCCCGCTCTCCGGTGCGCAGGTGGCCGACGCCTACGCCTCCGCCGATGCCTTCATCCTTCCAACGCGGTTGGAGTCGTTTGGGCGCACCTATCTCGAAGCCATGCGCTTCGAGCTGCCCATTCTCACCAGCGATCGCGACTTTGCGCGCCAAATGTGTGGTGACGCGGCGATTTACTTCGATCCGCTGGACCCTGGCAGCGTGGCTGCGAGCATGGCGCGGGTGATGAACGACGGCCCTGCGCGCGCCCGGCTCGCGGCCGAGTCCCGCCGCTTGGCCGGACGGATTCCTGCCTGGGCCGAGATCGCAGCCCGCTTCGTAAGCGTGCTGGAGGGCGCGGCCGCGGGCCCGGCAGGCGAGCCGTCGCTCGCCAAGGATTCCGCTGCTGCTGCGGCGCCGCCCGGTTGGGCGGCTTCGAGCGGCGCCCTCCAGCAGGGCGGCTGGTGAAGCGCGCAGCCCACGTGGGTTCGAGCGAGGGGGGATCATGAACATTCTTGTGACCGGAGCGCTCGGAGCCATCGGCACCTGGCTGGTGCCGGAACTGCGGCGGCGCGGCCACGACGTGTGGCTGTGTGACCTGTCGCATCATCATGACCCGCAGTATTTGCGCTGCGACGTGGCGGAGTATCGCCAGCTCGAACGCCTCTTCGAGGCGCGGCGTTTCGACGTGGTCTACCATCTGGCCGCCGAGTTCGGCCGCTGGAACGGCGAGGACTTCTACGAGGCCTTGTGGCGCACGAACGTGATCGGCACCAAGAACCTCATCCGCCTGCAGGAGAAACGTCGCTTCCGGCACGTCTTCTTCTCAAGCTCCGAGGTGTACGGCGACTGGGCAGGCGCGATGCGCGAAGACGTGATGGACCTTCACGAGATCCGGCAGCTCAACGACTACGCCATCACGAAATGGGTGGGCGAAATGCAGGTGATGAACTCGGCGCGCATGGCTGGCACCGAGAGCGTGCGGGTGAGGTTGTTCAACGTCTACGGCCCGGGCGAGCGCTACAGCGCCTACCGCAGCGTGAACTGCCTGTTCTGCTATCGCGCCCTGCAGGGCCTGCCCTACACGGTGTATCTTCACCATCACCGGTCCTCGACTTACGTCGGCGATGCCGTGCGCACCCTGGCCAACATTGCGGAGAATTTTGTTCCGGGTGAGGTGTACAACGTCGGATCCACGGAGTACCACGACATCAAGACGGTTTCGGACCTGGTGCTGAGGCACCTCGGCCTCGACGATCGGCTGGTAGCCTACCAGCTCTCCGAGCCATTCACGACCCGCGACAAACAAATCGACGTGACAAAGGCGGAGCGCGACCTGGGCCATCGTGCGCAGGTGTCGCTGGAAGACGGCTTGGCGCGGACATTGGAGTGGATGCGCCAGTACTACGCCGTGCCTGGGAGCGCGCCGGCGGTCCCGCAACGCGGGACGCCGCCGCTCGTGATCCACGCCCGGCCCGCGTCCCGGCGCTTTGCGCGGCGGAGCGCCTGCCGGCCTTTCGAAGGGTTGGTGCCCGTTGAGCGCGATGCATTGTAGCGCTCCGATTAACCGGGCTTCGCGCGCCGTCGTCATCGTTACCCGTGGATCTTGCACGGGCGTGAGCGCGGACTGTGCCAGGCCGTCATGAAAATCACAGTCGTCACCCAATACTTTCCCCCCGAAATGGCGGCTACAGGAAGGCGGGCGCAGGACCTGGCGGCAAGTCTGGCGGGCGCGGGTCATCGGGTCACCGTGATTGCGGGCCGGCCGAATCACCCCGCCAGCCTCGGCCGATTCTTCAGCCGGCGGGCCGCCCGGCGCGAGACAACTCCCGAGGGCTACGTTGTGCTGCGCGTGCCGGTGTTCCGCTCGAGTGATGCGCGGCCTCGGAAGCGGCTTTTGAATTACCTCACCTTTCTTTTGGCCGCCGCCTGGAAGGGCATCGTGCTTCCGCGCCCTGACGTGGTGGTGGCCATTTCACCACTACCGGCCGGCCTCGCGGCGCTGGCGATTCACGGGTGGCATCGAGCGCCGCTGATCTATGACCTCCAGGACATCTGGCCGGACTCGGCGCGCGCCGTGGGCGTGATGGCCGAGAGCCCCGCGCTACGACTGCTGCGGCGTTGCGAGAGGCTGCTCTACCGGTGCTGCGCTCGGGTGGTGGCGATCAGTTGTGGTTTCCGCCGCTATCTGGAAGGACTGGGGGTGCCGCCCGGCCGCATCGCGGTGATCGAAAACGGCGTCGAGTTCGATCGTTTCGCCGGCGCCCGCCCCGAGGCCCGCCTCCGGCGCGCTGGAGCGCTTCGCGGCCGGTTCGTGGTGGGCTACATCGGCAACCTCGGCCTGGCGCAAGGCCTGGACACGCTGCTCGAATCCGCGCGTCACCTGCGACGGGAGCCCGTCTCGTTTCTACTGATCGGCGAGGGTGTGGAACGGCAGCGGCTGGAGCGGCGCGCGCGTGAAGAGGGCCTCGGGGGCGTGCGCTTCATGCGCGGAGTGCCGCGCCGCCGTGTGCCGGGAATGCTCGCGGCCTGCGACGCGCTTGTGGTGATGCTGCGCGAGGATCCGCTGTTCGAGATCACGATCCCGTCCAAGCTCTACGAATACATGGCCGCGGGCAAGCCCGTGCTCTGCGCGGTGGGGGGCGAAGCGGCGGCGCTGGTGGCGCGCGCGGGCTGCGGCCTCGGCGTGCGCCCGTCCGACGGCGCGGCTCTCGCCACCGGCGTTCGGGACCTGATGGCAAGCCCGGCTGCCACTCGTGACATGGGCGAGGCCGGCGCGCGCTGGGTGAGCCAACACGCGAGCCGGGCGGCTCTGATGCGCGCTTACGCCGAAGTGCTCTGCGATGCGGCGGAGCATCGGGCGCGGCCTGTCATCGAACCTGAGCCCGTCAGTTCCGAAGCAGCGCTGCTCTGAAGGCGAAGCCGCGCGATGAACCCATCCATCACAGGAGGCCGCCATGTTGAAACTGTCTCGTAAAGCCGCAATTGTTTTCCTCGCCTCCTGCGTGTGCGCCGGCGCCGCACAGACCGGGCCATCGCAGGCGCTCGGCCAGATCGTGAGCGCGTCGTCGGCGTCCATCGCCGGAGTAGCGATGCCGGGCGGCGGCACGTTGGTTTCCGGCAATACGCTCAGCACCGCCGCCGGCGGCGCGGCCCTGGTGAAGTTTTCTGCGAACGGGCAGGTGGAGCTTTCGGAAAACACTTCAGCCGCGTTCAGCGGCACGCCCGGCCACGTGCTGGCGAAGATTTCGCAGGGCGCCCTGGTGGCCACGGCGGCGGGGCCGGAAGCTCTCGTCACCGAGACCTCGCAATGCAGGATTCAACCCCAAGGGCCGGGGGGCGCAACCTACGCGGTGAACGTCTCCTCCAGCGCTGCCGCGACGGTCACTGCCCGGCAGGGAACGCTGGTAATGGTGGAGATTGCTTCGGGCCGGCGCCGCGTGCTCGCCGAGGGCGAGACGGTCGGATGTCCGCTGCTCGCGGCCCGCGCCGGTCAAGAGCAGAAAGTGCAGCCGGCCCCGGGTGAGCAGGCGGGCCAGGCCGCTCCCAGCGCGTCTCCCGCGCACAGCCATACGGGCCTGCTGGTGCTGCTGCTCGGCGGCGGCGCGGCAGCCGGCGCCGGGATCGCCCTCGGGGGGCACGGCGGCGGATCGGGGGCGCCGGCCAGCCCCAGCGCGCCCTGACGAACGCGCGCGTCTTCACGGCCCGCGGAATTCGATCGATGAAGATTCTCAGCGTGGTGGGTGCGCGGCCCAACTTCGTCAAAGTAGCTCCGTTGCTCGCCGAAATGCGAAGGTATCCCGACCTCCGCTCCGTCCTCGTTCATACGGGGCAGCACTCGGACGAAGCAATGTCGGACTGCTTTCTGCGCGAACTTCAGATTCCCCCTCCCGACTTCGTGCTCGAGGGCGCGGCGGCGCGCGCAGTCTCGCCGGCGGAGGCAATGGCGAAGGCTATCGCGCCCATCCTGCGGCGCGAACGGCCGGACGCGGTGCTCGTGGTGGGCGACGTGAACTCTACGCTCGCCGGGGCGCTCGCCGCCGCGCGCCTCGGCATTCCGGTGGCGCACGTGGAGGCGGGCCTGCGCAGCTTCGACCGCAGCATGCCCGAGGAGACGAACCGCGTCCTCACGGACTCGGTCTCCTCGCTGCTGTTCGCGAGTGAGCCGAGCGCGGTGCGGAACCTGCTCGCGGAAGGTCAGCCCGCCGGTCGCATTTTCCTCACCGGGAACGTGATGATCGACAGTCTGCGGCGATGGTGTGCGCAGGCGGGGCGCTCTGCGATTCTCGCCCGGCTCGGACTCCTGGGCGGCGGCGGCGCTGCGAGGCCTTATGTGCTGGTCACGCTTCACCGGCCGGCCACGGTTGACGCGCCAGCCGTGCTTCGCGGCGTCTGGGAGGCTCTCGGCGCCGTCAGTGAGCGTGCTCCCGTGGTCTTCCCCGTGCACCCGCGCACGCAGGCGCGCCTCGGCGAGCTGGGCCTGGAGGGTGCGCTCGAAGGCGGCGGGACGGGCGGCGGAATCCGCGTCCTGCCCCCGCTGCCTTATCTCGAGTTTCTTCATCTCGAGAGCCGGGCTGCCCTGGCGATCACCGATTCCGGCGGCGTGCAGGAGGAAACGACGGCCTTCGGCGTGCCGTGCCTCACCGCGCGCCCCAATACCGAGCGTCCCGTGACCCTCACGGAAGGCACGAATCAATTGGTCGGGCTCGACCCGCGACACATCCTCGGTGCGGCGCTCCGGATTCTCTCGGGAGAGGTCAAGCCGGGCCGCCTCCCGCGCCTTTGGGACGGCCGCAGCGCCGGGCACATCGTGCGCGTCCTCCACAGCCACTTGAGCGTTCAGGCGCCGCCGTTCGCAGGCGCCGACTCACCCTCTCTTTTCCCCTGCCTCACCCTTCCCGCACCAAGCCTCCCACCGCCCCTTCCCGCCGGTGCCCGCTAACTCCACCTGAAGAGTATCCGGCCGCAGCGCCCCGCGGCCCGGGGCTAGCGCCCCATCACTCCAGCAAGGCGCGTAGCCTCGGATTGGAAGGCGCGGTTGGCGGGGTCGAGCTTGGCGGCCTGGCGGTATTCGGCGAGGGCGGCCGGGAGCGCGCCCAGGCTCTCGAGAGCACGGCCCAGGTTGAAGTGGGCGCGGGCGTCGCCGGGCACGGCCCGCACGGCGGCGCGGTAGACCGTCACGGCGCGGGCCAGGTCGCCCCGCTCTTCGAAGACGTATCCCAGGTTGTCGGCGGCGGCCGCGTGGGCGGGGTCGAGCAGCAACGTGGCCCGATACTCGGCGATGGCCGCGTCCCGGTCGCCCAGGCCGGCGAGCACGTTCCCGAGCTCGAAGTGTGCCTGCGAATCGCCGGGCCGG
Organism: Terriglobia bacterium; assembly: GCA_035516075.1. Lineage (GTDB taxonomy): Bacteria > Acidobacteriota > Terriglobia > UBA7540 > UBA7540 > Gp13-AA77. The sequence goes on from DATJAQ010000050.1 coordinate 9,372, forward strand.
GCGCGGATCGCCCGGCGCAGCCAGGCGGCCGCTGCGACCAAATCGCCGTTCTTTTCGAGCGCGTAAGCCAGGTTCTCGAGCACCGCGGCGTCGTCCGGCCGCACCACCAGCGCCAGGCGGTATTCGGCGATGGCCCCGCTCACGTCGCCCTCGGCGGCCAGCACGTTTGCAAGGTTGAAGTGCGCCGCCGCGTAGTCCGGACGGAGGCGGATGGCCTCCCGCGCTTCGCCGGCCGCGCCCTTCAAGTCGCCCGCGGTCTGGAGCGCCAGGGCGAGGTTGTTGTGGGCTTCCACGAAATCGGGTTTCAGGGTGAGGGCCTGACGGAACTCGGCGATGGCGCCATTCCGATCGCCCTGGGCGTTCAGGGCGTTGGCGAGGTTGTAATGGGCTTCGGCGTAGCGCGGACGCAGTTGCACGGCGGCACGATATTCGGCGGCGGCGCCCAGCCAGTCGTGACGCGCGGCCAGGGCGTTGCCCCGCAAAAAATGGTCGTCCGCCTTGTCGCCCGCCACGCCCGCGGCGCAGAAGGCGGCCAGCATCACGGCCAGAATGATCAATCTGAGGCGCACAATGAACCCTGGCGCGATCATACTCCCGGCGCCCCCCGCGCTTCAAGCGCGGCGCCTTCGTAAGCAGTGGTTCAGTTCGAGTCCTCGGAGAATTCTCCGGGCGGCGGGAGGAGCCGCCACCAAGCAAACTGGCAGCTTGCTACCACCTTTTCACGGCCGGGTACAAACGATGCCCAAAATGCGTGCTCATCGCCGTCACCATATGCCCGCCTGCCGAAAACCCACGCACTCCAATCTTGTGCGGATCGATAGGCCACTCCGCGGCGTGAAAGCGCACCAGCCCCACCGTCCTCTGCGCATCTTCCAACGCCATCGGTGAGCCTGGATACGGTCCTGATTTCGGATACCGTCCCTCACTCGGCACGCGGTACTTCAACAGCACACCCGTGATGCCTCGGAATGTCAGCCAGGCATAGACCTCCGTGCCTTCAAGGTCGATGGCCAGAATCTGATAGCCCCCGCCAGCAAACACGACCACCGCCGCGCCCGTATTCGTTTCCTTTGGCGCGTAGACCGTCATCGTCGGCCGCGAGACGTGGTCCACATAAACCCAGGGTCCCGGCGACAAGTGACTCCGTTGCCATCGTCGTATCGTCCTCCGGCCCCGCGTCAGGCTGCGCATCAGGCGCCGCCCCCGGCCACATCGGCACTCGCGTATGTCCAGGCGATGGCTGCCAGGCAGGCGTCTGCGCGCTCAGACCGCCAGACGCAAACACAACACACAGAGCAAAGAACAAAGGCCTCATCACAATCCCCGCAGCTTAACCGGGATTTCCGCTTTCAAGTTTCCGCCGTTCGATAACGTACACGTCGCCACCACCGAATACAACTGTCAGCCGGGTTTGCGCTGCCGGGTGCTTCCACGGGCCGCGGATCGGGCCAGGGTTGCAGCGCCGCCGAACCCCAAAGCTCGAAACTGACCCGCTCTCGACCGATATCTGCGACACTTGTTCCGTCCGCGCCTCCCCGCTGACTAAAACCGGCCCCGGCTGGCCTATCCTGCCGGTAAGGGCCGCGACTCGATCCGTCGTAGCAGCGCCCCGAGCAGCCACCGCGTCAGACTACTCCCGGTCGGCAGCAGCCAGTAATAGCGGGCATGTTTCAGCAGCCGGCCGCCCGCCTTGACCAACCGTTGCTGCAGGCTTGTCAGCGACCAACTCCCAATCCGTCGCGGCAGCACCAATTGCCGCCAGGTTTCCCCCAGCTTGTAGGCGATGAGGCTCAGCCACAGCCGCACCTCGTTGGAGCGGGACCGCAGCCAACTCAGTCGCGTCATCTTGATCGCTGGCGGGCCTGCGCTTCAGGCCTGTGAGCAGCATCACTGACAGGCGGCCTTGCACATTGCAGACTTGGACCGGGTTCGTTTGAGCGGCTGCCGTTTGTGGAGCCAGCGCGCGCTTATGGAATCTGCCACGGGGACAGAAATCCGCGACTTCAAAATCCGCGGGGGTTACGTTAACCGGCGCAGCCTTTTCTTACACAGGGACCTGCACTCTTCGACGAATCCAAACGAGGCGCCGAACTACCCTGGATATTCCCCTCCGATCGTAGAGTTCGAGCTTCTTGATGGCACAATCCGCAGCATTACGGTGAGGGAAGCCGATGCGATCCGGCTTAGTAATGACGATAGCGAGAAAGCGATAAGATATCTCTCTTTGCTTTTGGAAGCTCGCGAGGTCCAGCCCAAGGCACTGGAGGAGCTGTCCTCCCTTGCCCCAGAGTGCCAGCCCGAAAAAACAACCCGACTGCAGCCGTCCGAGAGCTCTTTCGTGGTCCCCTCCACAAGCTGCCAACCTCACTCTGAGGAAGTGATCAGCCACAAAGCTTCCATACTTCTGAAACTGTGCCAGCTCGGCTATCCCGTTCCGGACTTTGTTGTGCTGACCGCCGAGGCCTATATCCACCGCGCCCAGCGCCTTGAAGAGCATTTGGCAGACGCGCTTAAGCAGCTCGAAATCTTAACGATGCAAATGCTGGGCGATACTGAGGCTCCTCTGGCAATCGCCGTCCGTTGCGCGACGGGCCACTATATTCCCGGGGTCATGGACACGTACCTCAACGTGGGTGTCACGGAGAGAACGTTGCCAGGCTTGGAAAACATGTATGGCCCCGTCGCCGCGCACAAAATGTTCCTGAACAACCTGAGAAACCTGTG
>DATJAQ010000051.1:0-39242 GCA_035516075.1 Terriglobia bacterium
ACGTGCAAGTTGGTGTAACGCTTAGTGTTAACCAGGTTGCCGTGGTCTCGTTGCCGCTCATGGTGGGTTTGACCCAGCAGACCGTGGAGGTGCGGGCCGATGCGGCCCTGGTCGAGACCACCAACGACCTCGGCGAGACCGTCCACCAGCAGGAGATCCTCGATTTGCCGTTGAACGGCCGAAACTTCTCCCAACTTGGGCTGCTGCTGCCCGGCACGGCGCCGCTCACTCAGGGCCTTCAGATTGCGGGCGGATCGCAGCGGGGCGGCCAGTCTTACGCGGTGAACGGCATGCGTCCGGAATCCAACCAATTCTTAGTGGACGGCGCCGAGAACTACAATAGCGTCAACGCCGGCTTCGTGCTGAAGCCGCCGCCGGACGCGATTGCCGAGTTCCGCATCCTCACCAATACGGCTTCCGCGGAGTTCGGTCACAACGCCGGCTCGAACACCAATATCGTGCTGCGCTCGGGCTCAAATCACTTCCACGGCGACGCCTACGAGTTCTTCCGGAACGACGCCCTTGACGCCCGTAACTTCTTTGCGGAGAGCGTGGAACCGCTGAAACAGAACCAGTTCGGGGCCACCGTTGGCGGCCCGATCCGCCGCGACAAGACCTTCTTATTTGCCTTCTACGAGGGCTTTCGCAACCGGCAGGGCGAAACCCTGCTGACCACGGTGCCCACCAAGGCCGAGCGTGGCGGAGACTTTTCGGCACTGTGCTCCACCTATTCGCCTCAGGGTTTCTGTGCCGATCCGAACGGCACTCAGTTGGTGAACGTCTTCGTGCCGGGCGGTTTGCCATACGCGTTCAACAAGATACCGGGGGAGCAGATCAACGCGGTATCGCAGAATCTGCTGACGTTCTATCCATTGCCCAACTCGCCGGCCTTCGGTCCCAACGTTTACGGCACCACCCAGGAGCTGCAGAACAGCACCGACCAGTTCGGCACGCGAGTCGATCAATATTTCTCGCCGCGCGACACCCTCGCTTTCCACTATCTTTTCACTAATGGTTCCCAGTTAGACCCGCTACCAATCTCCGGCAGCAACGTGCCTGGGTTCCCGGTGGGCGAGAACTTCAGAGCCCAGAACGCCGCCGCCGAAGAGACCCACACCCTGTCGCCCGCGGTGGTGAACGTGGCCCGCTTCTCGTTCTTGCGCAACAAGTTCCTGTTCGGCCAGGCCGTGAATCACACCGATATTTCGACGCTCGGTTTCCAGTACTCGCCCACCCTGTCGGTCGAGTCGGGGCCTCCTTTTATTGAAGTGGCAGGCTACGCTTCGGTGGGTAACCCAATCACCGGACCGGCGAACAGCTATCAGAACACCTATTCCTTCACCGATTCGGTGGAGTGGATTCACGGCCGGCACGACGTGAAGTTCGGGGGCGAGTTGCAGCGAGACCAGCTCAACACTTTGCTGGGCATTGCCTCAAACGGCTTCTTCGTGTTCGCGCCGGTACCGATCATCGGCAACGCCTTCGCCGACTTCCTCATCGGGCAGCCGGTGGTGTTCCTGCAGGGCGGAGGCGAGCTCCCGCGAGGGCTAAGAGCCACAAACGAAAACCTTTACGTGCAGGACAGTTTCAAGCCGACCTCCCGCCTGACGGTCAACTTCGGGCTGCGCTACGAGCAGCCCCAGCCCTATTCGGAGGTTGACAACAAGACGGCTCTGTTTGTGCCTGGCGCCCAGTCCACCGTGATCCCGAGCGCGCCACTTGGCCTGCTCTATCCGGGCGACGCGGGCGTGGGCCCAGGCCTGATCCCCCGCGAGTATCGCGCCTTCGCGCCGCGATTGGGCCTTGCCTGGGATCCGACGGGAAGCGGCCGCTGGGCAGTTCGCGCCGCCTACGGCATCTTTTACGACCCTTACTACAACGGCGAGGGGGGTCCTCTGCAGACGCCGGAAAGCGCGCCTCCCTGGTTCAAGACGATTCAAGAATCGTTTCCACAGGACTTTGCCAACCCGCTTCCCCCCGGTTCGGACCCCTTCGCGCCCAATTTCAACGGCGCGCAGGGCCTTACGCTGCTGACGCTCGATCCGAATCTGCGGCTGCCCTACGCCCAGGACTGGAACCTAATGGTGGAGCGCTCGTTCGGCTCAAGTTGGCTGTTTCAAATGGGTTACGTGGGCACCAGGGGCACCAAGCTGCCGCGCTTTATCGAGGGCGATCCGGCGACGGTGTGCTCCACGCTGCCCGCCTCGGAGCAGCCCGATTGCATCAGCGGCGAGCAACAAAATGTCAACCTCTACCGGCCGTATTCGGGATGCACGCCGGCAAGTCCCAGCACTTGCCTCTACGGCTCCGTCGGTATGATTTCCGGGGTCGCAAGCTCGAACTACAACTCCCTTCAGACCAGCCTGCGAAAGCGCCTGGGCGCGGGCCTGGCGTTCCTGGCTTCGTACACTTACTCCAAGACGCTCGACGACGTTTCAAGCTTCAACATCAGCGGGTCGTCGCCCCAACTGGTGGCGGGTGAGAACGATCTGGCGCAGAATCCGCACGACTTAGCGGCGGAGTACGGCCGGTCGCTGTTCGACGCGCGGCACCGGCTGGTGCTCAGCTACGAGTGGCAGCTTCCCTTCCGGAGGGAGTCGCGCAACTGGTACCAGCACGCCCTCCGCGACTGGCAGTTGAACGGCATTTTCTCGGCCTCCACCGGAACGCCGTTTACCGTGTACGATTCCAGCGACCCGTCGCTGCAGGGCCAAGCGCCTGAAATCTCAGGCTTTGTGGGCGACCGCCCGAACCTGGTAGGCAACCCGAACGACGGGCCCAAGACGGCCAGCGAATGGTTCAATACAGCGGCGTTCCAGCGGGTCACGCAACTCGGCACCTTCGGCAACGCCGGAAGGAATATTGTGCAGGCGGCGGGCCTGGCGCAGTGGGATTTCGCGGTGTTCAAGAGCTTCCACCTGGCCGAGGAGAAGTCACTCGAGTTTCGGGCCGAGATGTTTAACTTGCTGAATCGAGTGAACTTCGCGGTGCCCAACGACGACATCAGTTCGCCCACCTTTGGCCAGGTGCAAAGCGCTTTGCCGCCGCGTCAGATTCAATTTGCGTTGAAGTTCCTGTTCTGAGGCTGGCGCACGCTTCGGTCATCTTATGAGCTCCAAGCTCAAGCCGATGTTTCTGCCGGACGTGGAGAACAATCCCGCGCCTGGGCCTCACGCCGAGCTCATTCGAACGATGCAGGCCGCCGGGCAGGAGTACCCGCAGATCTGGCACCTGTTCGCCTACCGTCCCCAGGCCACCGGGCCTCTAGGCCTGTTTACGCAGGACATCATGCGCGAAGCGTGCCCGCTGAGTCCGGGCCTGCGGGAACTTATCGCCGCCTTCACCTCCTCGCGAAATCACTGCCCGTTTTGAACGAATTACCACGCCGCAGTTGCGGCGGAGTTGCTCGGCGGTGAAGAATTGGTGCGGAGCGCGCTGGGCGACCTCGAGAGTTCGGCGCTGCCCGAAAAAGAGAAGGCACTGCTTCGATTCGTCGCCAAGGTGAACGAGCGATCGCCCGAGATTACGGCGGCCGATATGGCACCACTGCACGCGGCAGGATGGACCGACGAAGCGGCCTATTACGCCATTACGGTCTGCGCGCTTTTCAACTTCTACAACCGCTGGATCGACGCCTCGGGCGTGCATGACATGACGGACGACGCCTGCCGGGAGTTCGCGGCGCGAACCGCGAAGCAGGGCTATGTCCGCAAGTAGCGGGGCGCCCGCCGAGCGTGAGGAGGCCGTCCGCAACTACTACGGCTGGCGCGTGGTGCTGGCCGCGAACCTCGGCGTCATGACGGGGTTTGGGTCTCTGTTTGTCTTCACCTTCAGTGTCTTCCTGAAGCCCCTCGGGGCGGAGTTCGGCTGGAACCGGGAGGACGTCTCGCGCGGGTTCGCGCTCGCCGCCATCATGGTAGCCGTCTGCTCGCCCACCCTGGGACGCTGGCTGGACCGTCTGGGTCCGCGCCGCATCATCCTGCCGTGCATGGCCGTCTACGGGTGTGCCTACGCGTCGCAGGCTTTCCTGGGCCCGCACCTTTGGCAGTTTTACGCCACCTGCATTGTGATCGGCGCCGTCGGCAACGCCACCACCCAGATGGGCTACGCGCGCGCAGTCTCAAGCTGGTTCTCGGCGCGTCGCGGAATGGCGCTGGCCCTGGTGATGGCGGGCACCGGAGCCGGTTCCATCATTCTTCCGCTCCTGGCGGAGACCCTGATTACGGCCAGCGGCTGGCGCGCCGCCTATCTCGGGCTCGGGCTTCTCGCCCTGGCGTTGGGGGTGCCACTGACGTGGCGTTTCGTTCGGGAGCGCGAGCACGGGCACACCGGGTCGAACCCCCTGCTGCGGGCGGGGGTCTCGTGGCGCAGGGCGCTGCGCTTATATTCTTTTTGGGTGATCGTCGCGATGTTGATGCTCAGTTCCTTAAGCCTGAACGGCGCGGTGGCGCACTTGGTGGCCCTGTTGACCGATCGGGGCATCAGCCCGCAGCGGGCGGCCCTGAGCGCTTCAGTGCTGGGTGGCGCCAGCCTGGGCGGGAGGCTGCTGGTGGGATCTCTCCTGGACCGATTTTGGGGCCCTCGCGTAGCGTTTGTGATGCTGATGGCGGCGGCGGGCGGCATCTTCCTCCTCGGGCGAGCCGGGGGCTTGCCAGCCGGATGTCTGGCGGCGGCCTTGATAGGGCTTGGATTGGGCGGAGAAGCCGATATAACCCCTTACTTATTAACACGGTACTTCGGTTTGCGCTCGTTCTCGACGCTCTATGGTCTGACGTGGAGTTTCTATGCCGTTGCGGGCGGTATCGGGCCGGTTGTGATGGGTCGCGCCTACGATCTGACCGGCTCCTACTCCTCGTTGCTCACCGTTCTCGGGTCCGCCACGGCCCTGGCCGCAGTGTTGATGCTGCTCCTGCCCCGCTATTCGAGTTCCCCGTTGACCGACTCTTATGCGTGAGGCACGAGCCCGCGGGTCCCGGTTGCCGCCGGATTCCAACTCCACCCACTTTTGTGCCGGGGTGGCTCGCCAAGCCCAGGGGCCTCGCTCGGAAGCTTGAAGGCAGTCACCGGGGATGCAATAGAACCAGCTGTACTTGACACTCGCCGTCGTTCATGCGATTCTGAACGACCTCAGCAGGAGGGGAGCGGGATTCCGTCTGAGCGGGCTCTCTAAAGCCTGCCGCTACGGAGCAGGGAGGAGCCGGCGGTTCGGGCCGCGGTTGCCCGCGAGAGTCCCGTCGCTCAAGTGGCTCGGTGCCGAAGGCACTATTTTCCTGTCCGTGCCGTCGTCCTCAAGGACTGATGCACGTCGCACTCGCAGCAGAATAGGTTCCGTGCAGGTGCGGTTCTGGCTTGAAGTGGAGCCAGTCGTGAAGGAGGATTCGCAATGCTTAGGAAGGCTTTACTGCCCAGCATGCTGGGGGCAGCGGTCCTGACTTGCTTGGCGTCTGCCGCTCAGGATACCCGGCCCGTGCCGAATTCCGCCAAGGTGGCAGCTTCACCGGCCTACGCGGAGGCAAGGGGTGGCTCTTTGGCAGCCGTCTCCCCGAATCCGGTGCCAGCGGACAGCAACGACAATCAGACTGCAGCGCCGCTGCTGGAGCGGCGGAATCCCCGCTACCGCATCGAGCTGGGCGACGTTATCGGCCTTACCTTCCCCTTCACACCGGAATACAACGAGAGCGTGACAGTGCAGCCGGATGGCTACATCAGTTTAATTACGATCGGCGATATCCACGTGCAGGGCATGACATCACCGGAGCTTACGACGGCTCTGCGGAAAGCGTACTCGACGGTTCTTCACGAGCCCGTCATCACCGTTTCGTTGAGCAACTTTGAGAATCCTTACTTTATTGTGGGCGGCGAAGTTGGTAAGCCGGGCAAGTACGATCTGCATGGTGACACCACGGTGGCGCAGGCGGTGGAGATCGCGGGTGGATTCACGTACACCTCCAAGCACTCCCACGTGCTGCTATTCCGGAGGGTTTCGGATGATTGGGTGTCGGCGCGGGTCATCAACGTGAAGAAAATGCTGAGCGCAGGAAATCTGGCGGAAGACCTCCATCTGGAGCCTGGGGATATGGTGTTTGTGCCCAAGAACAGATTGTCCAAGGTGCAGCCATTTCTCCCTTATCTTTTGCCATACCAGTTGTTCCGGATCAATTTCACTTCAGGCGCGACGACCTATTTACCGTAAGCGATTATATTCGGCAGCCGCCGGTCCGCGGTTGCCGGGGAGGGCTTGACAATGGAAGAGCAGAATTCGGGCTTTCGCGGCATGCATGAGTCAATTCAATCCATGTCCCGGGATGCCTTGGCCGTCACCTTTCGGCGCCGGCGTCTGATCCGAAAGGCGTTTCTCTGGGCGCTGCTCGGCGGGGTTCTGGCCGTCATGCTCTTTGGCATCCAGTACGAGTCTGATTCGGAGATCGCGGTCCGGCCTTGGGCCCGAACTGCGGCGGCCATCACGCCGGATCAAAGCCCGCGGCCCATGGTGCCTGGGGACAACAACGGCGTGGAAGAGGCGATCAACTCCGAGATCGAAATCCTCACGGCCGACGACATTCTCCAACACGTGGTTGTGACGTGTGGCCTGCAGTACGGAGGCAAGCATTGGTACACACCCTACAAGCTCGATGTGTACCGAGCGATTCCTGGTTACTGGGACACGCTGATCCCGAACGCGATTTCGAAGCTCAACGGCGACCTGGAAATTGACGAAGTGAAGACTTCGAACATGCTGACTATCGCTTATACCGCCAAGGACGCAACCCAGGCCGCTTGCGTAACGCGCGCCCTCATGAACTTTTACATGGCCAAACACACCGCGACTTGGCGTCCTGCGAAGATATTCGACTTCTTCTCCGAGCAGGCTGACGACTATCGCAAGCGCCTTTACAGCGACGAGCAGAAACTGCTGGACTTCGCACGCGAGCAGGATGCGGCGGACGCTCAGGCGCAGTTGGGCATCGACGTCAACCAGGAGGGGCAATTCCTGGCCAGTTTGCGCACGGTCCGCGCCGGCATGGCGGCGAACCGGGCTCAGGTTCAATCCGGCGAAGAACAGCTCAAGTCTCTGCCAGCACGCGTCGACCAGACGCAAAGCGTGTCGGATAACTACCAGCTTATGGCCCAGCTCAAGTCTTCATTGGTGAACCTGGAGTTGCAGCGCACATCGCTACTGGTGAAATATGATCCCAACTATCCGCTGGTAAAGGCAGTCGACACTCAGATCGCTCAGGCCCAGCAGGCTATCGCCGATCAACAGGCGCAACCGGTTCGAGACAATAACACGGGCCCTAACCCGGTGGTGATGTACTTGCAACAGGCGGGTGCGCAGGACAAGGTTCTGCTCGCCGGCCAGCAGGACCAGGCGAACATCCTTACCGGCATCGTAAAGCAGTATCACGATGAGGCCTTGGCCGCCGATCAGAAAATGATCGCCCAGAACGATCTGCAGCGCGAAATCAACGCTATGCAGGGCAATTACGTCCTCTACCTCAGCAAGCGCGAGGAGGCCCGCATAAACGATATGCTCGACGCCCGGCAGGTGGACAACGTTACGGTTATGAAGTCGCCCACGATACCGGTGATTCCCATCTTTGATCCGCGGGTCCTGCTGCTGCTGGCGGTGATTCTGGCGGCTATCATCGCTGTGGCTCTAGCATTCGTCGTCGATTACCTGGATCCCTCCTTCCGGACGCCGGATGAGGTGCAGGAATTCCTGAACGTGCCGGTGTTCGCTTCGATTCCGGAAAACGGCCAGGAGGCCGTAGTCGGGGCCGTTTCGAAAAACGGACATTAAGGCTGGGTCATGCTGCTCGATCACTATGGGCTGCGAGAACAGCCGTTTGGTGTGACGCCCAACCCCCGATTCCTCTTCCTCAGCCCGAGCCATCGCGAGGCGCTGGCCTCGTTGCTATACGGGATTGAATCGGGCCGGGGCTTCCTTGCGTTAATTGCTCCTCCGGGCATGGGCAAGACAACCCTGCTTTTCCAGCTCTTGGAGCGGATGGGGGGCTCGGCGCGTACCGTCTTCTTGTTCCAGACCCAGTGTGGCTCCAGGGAGTTCATGCGCAGCCTCATGCAGGACCTCGGTATCAGTGCCGAGGGGGAGGATCTGGTGAGCCTCCAGGCGCGCCTCAACCAGCTATTGATTGATGAACTTCAGGCCCGCAGAAAGTTCGTGTTGGTGGTCGACGAGGCCCAGAACCTCGAAGATTCCGCGCTCGAGTACATTCGCATGCTCTCCAATTTCGAGACAACGCGCGACAAGCTGATGCACATTGTCCTCGCCGGACAGCCGCAACTCGCCGAGAAACTGGCGCGCCCGTCGATGGTGCAGTTGCGCCAGCGGATCTCGATGTTTGTTCGATTGCGTCCGCTCGCACCTGCGGAGACGGCGGAGTACATCGAGCATCGCTTGCGGGTGGCCGGATACGCAGGGTCGCCGCTCTTCAACAGCGGAGCGTTGAGCTCGATCGCTTCTTTGAGCGGCGGAATCCCCCGGAATATCAACAACATCTGTTTCAATGCGCTTTCTCTGGGCTACGCGGGCGGCCGCAAAACGATAGATTCCGCGATCATCCGGGAAGTGGCTGCCGACCTGGACCTGAGTTGCTTTATGGCTCAGGCGGCTGAGATGGCACAGCCGGCTGGGCTGCCCGACGTCTCCAGTGGCCGCCTTTCGGCCCGCCCCGGTGCGGACGGATGGGCGGTAATGCTCGACCGGATTCTGTCGCCCGCGCGCGACCCCTACCTGACGGCGGGGGCGGGAGATTCCGCAGGAACTGCCGCCCGAGCGGCAGGGTCCTGGACAGAAAGTTCCGGATGGAAAGAAGCCGTCGGCACACTGGCGAACCGTTTGCGCGATCGGATCGTTCATTGATGACTATTTAAGACCTATATTCGGCCAAGATCATAAATAAGGCTTCCGCGGAGGGAACGGCTTTGAGCAAAAACTTCGAACTATTGCAACGGGCGCAACAAGAACAGGAATCGGTTACGCGCGCCCGTAGCGACGGGAGCGACGCTGCACTTAGACCGGCGCTCGAGAAAACTTCCGACGAGGAATCGATCCGGTTGGTCCAGAGGCTGTTTTTGGTTCCGGGTCCCGACGCTCCCCGCGTGGTTGTCTTCACGGCGGTCGACCCTGGCGACGGGTGCACCACCGTGTGTGGCCGGGTGGCCGAGACGCTGGCCGGCGAAATGGGGGAGTCAGGATCGTTCTGTGTGGTGGATGCAAACCTCCGCGGGCCTTCACTCCACCGCTATTTTGGCCTTGAAAACCGCATCGGGCTGGTGGACGCCGTGTCGCAATCCGGCCCCGTCCGCGAATATACCCAGCAGGTTGGCAATGGCAGGTTGTGGGTGATGACCGCCGGGTCGTCGGCTTCGAACATTCATAGTCTATTGACATCGGAGGGTCTGGCGGCACGGGTGGCGGAGCTGCGCTCTGACTTCGACCAGGTGCTGATCGATTCTCCGGCCGTGAATCTGTTCGCTGACGCCGTGGCGCTGGGGAAACTGGCAGACGGTCTGATCCTGGTGCTTCAGTCAAACGCCACCCGGCGCGAAGCGGCGCGCAAGGCGAAGGAGATCATTGAGGTTGCGAAGATCCGGTTGCTTGGAGCGGTTCTGAACAAACGCAGGTTTCCAGTTCCCGCCGGTATCTACGGCAGGCTTTAGCCCGGTCGGCTTTGGCCGACCCGATGGTTGTCGACCGGGGGCAACGACCCTACGGGCGCGACCTTTCGGCAGGCTGCCGTTGCCAGCAGGACCTTCAGAAGGCCTTCGGCAGTGATCATCCCGCGCATTCCAGACCCTGTCCGGAGCGCCATTCGCCGGGTGAGCTATCGAATTTGCGGGGCTGCGTCGCGCGCAGCGACTCGCGATTTTAGTTGGAATACGATGGAGGAGGATCGGGAGAGATGCCTGGAGTTCGAACACGGAGAGCGAACGGTGGCGGCGCCCAGCCGATTGTCGTATTGGGAATGGGGCACGTTGGCCTGCCCACGGCACTTGGATTGGCAGAACTGGGATGGACGGTGTTCGGGGCAGACGATGCCGCGGACAAGATCGAGCGCCTGAAGGCGGGGGAGGCCACTTTTTATGAGCCGGCGATGCAGGAGCTTCTGACCAAGCATCTGGCGAGCGGCCGTTTCCACCCCACGAAAGACGTCGACGCCGCGATCGCGAGCTCAAAAGTGGTCTTTGTCTGCGTGGGCACCCCGCAGCGGGACGACGGCGCAGCAGACCTCAGCCAGATCGAAGCGGTGGCCCGGACCATCGCCCGCAATCTGGACGGATACAAGCTGGTAGTGGAGAAAAGCACGGTCCCGGCTTCGACCGCGGAACGGATCAAGCGGACCATCGAACGCTACGCTCGGATGCGTTCCTCCCTTACAGGCAAGAACGGGCGCGCTCACCGCAACGGTCGGCACCAGACGAAACAGCCCGTCCCGCGTTTTGACGTGGCCTCAAACCCCGAGTTCCTCCAGGAGGGAAAGGCAATCCATGATTTCTTTCATCCTGACCGCGTGGTCATCGGCGTAGAGTCGGAGGTTGCCCGAGAGCTCCTCGAGGAGATCTACCAGCCGCTCAAGTGCCCCATCGTAGTCACGGATCTCGCCACCGCTGAGTTGATCAAGCACTCTGCGAACGCCTTCCTTTCGACCAAGATTTCCTTCATCAACATGATTTCGGACCTGTGCGAGGCGGTTGGCGCCGACGTTGAGAGCGTCGCCCGCGGTCTCGGCCTCGATCCCCGCATCGGACCGCAGTTCCTCAAGGCCGGCATCGGCTTCGGCGGATACTGCTTCCCGAAAGACCTTCGAGCTTTGATTCACCTCGGCGAAGAGCACGGCGTTCCCTGTGGAATTCTGCGGTCTGTTGAAGAGGTGAACCTTCGCCGCGTCGACGTTTTTCTCGAGAAGCTTCGTCACGCCCTCTGGGTGATGCGGGGCAAGACGATCGCTGTGCTGGGCCTGGCTTTCAAGCCGCTCACCGACGATATTCGAGAAGCGCCGGCCCTGCGAGTGATCGAGGAGCTGATCAAGGAGGGTGCCTCAGTGCGCCTCTACGACCCCGAGGCAATGCCCAGCGCCCAACAGGTGTTCCCTGAATCCACCGGACAGGTGGAGTACTGCCGGTCTGCTTACGAAGCTTCACGTGGGGCGCACGCCCTTGTGCTGGTGACGGAATGGGAGGAGTTTCGCAACCTCAATTGGAAGAAGGTCCGGGAGGCGATGGAGGTGCCCGTGGTGGTCGATGGGCGGAACCTCCTCGATCCTGTCGAGATGGACGAGGCGGGTTTTGAATACTCCAGTATGGGTCGCGGCACTCGGCAGGCGGCTTCAGCGTTGGAGCGCGCGGGCAAGCCATAGGGTCCCGCAGCGGCCATGCGGCAGGACAGCGGAGGCGCCACGGAAATGGAAGATCTTGGAAGCGGAAACAACCGACCTCCGCGCAGCCTAGTCACGGGCGGCGCGGGCTTCGTGGGGTCGCACTTGTGCGAGCGCCTCCTCGCCGAAGGGCATGAGGTGATTTGCCTCGATAATCTGCTGACCGGGCGGTTGGAGAACGTCCGCCAGCTCTTCGATCATCCGCATTTTGGCTTTGTCGAGGGCGACGTCACGAAGCCCATTGACCTTTCCCGCTTGCTGAGCGGGCGGAACGGGCGCTGGGCGCCCGGCGTCCACCTCGATTACATCCTGCACCTGGCTTCCCCGGCCAGTCCCAAGGATTACGCGCGTCATCCGATTCACACGCTCAAGGTTGGGGGGCTCGGGACCTATCACGCCCTCGGCCTGGCGAAGGCTCACCGCAGCGTGGTTCTGCTGGCGTCCACTTCGGAAGTCTACGGCGATCCCGAGTTGAACCCTCAACCCGAAACGTACTGGGGCCACGTCAATCCGATCGGGCCGCGCAGTTGCTACGACGAAGCCAAACGCTTCGCCGAGGCCATCACCATGGCCTACCATCGGGAGCACGCGGTACGCGTCCGCATTGTCCGCATCTTTAACACTTATGGCGAGCGGATGCGCATCGATGACGGGCGGGTGTTGCCGAACTTCATGACCCAGGCCCTCCGGGGCCAGCCCCTCACCGTCTACGGCGACGGCACCCAAACCAGGAGCTGCTGCTACGTCAGCGACCTGGTCGAGGGACTCTACCGCCTGCTGCTCTCCGACCAGATGGGACCGATCAACATCGGGAACCCCGAGGAAGTCACGATGCTGGAACTGGCCGGCAGGGTGATCGAGCAGACCGGCAGTGCAAGCAGGGTTACGTTTGAGCCTTTGCCGGTGGACGACCCAACCCAGCGCTGCCCCGATATTACCAAGGCGAAGACGCTGCTCGGATGGGCGCCCAAGGTCAGTTTGGCCGAGGGCCTTGCGAAGGTTGTGCCATACTTCAGGGCGAAGCTGCGGGAATCCAGCGCCGCGGGCTTGTGAAGAACGAAGGCGTTGAAAGCGCTCCGCGGGCCCGGGCGCGCGGTTCTCGGGCCGCCCGCGCTGTGATCGGCGAAAGAAACGGAGTATTCTCCCGTGAGTAATCCCCGGCGTCAGGCTCTTCTCACGGCGTTTAAGCTTTTTGATGTCGTCGTCATGGTACTCGCATTTGCGCTGGCCACGCTGCCGGTTCTCTACGAGTCGGACGAGGCCTCCTTGGCCGCGTTTTTTTCGATGCGCATTCGCATCAACGACTTCCTCATTTTTCTGGGCCTGCTGACCGTCTGGCATATTACGTTCGCTTCCTTTGGCCTGTACCACTCTCACCGCCTGGATCGCACCCGCTCGGAAATGACCGCGGTCGTCAAGGGCACCACGCTGGCTACGCTGGTTATCTTCGCCGCCGCGCTGTGTTTCCACATCACCATGGTGACCCCCGTGTTCCTCATGGTGTTTTGGGCTGTCGGCACCGCACTCGTGCTCGTGAGCCGCCTCGCTCTGCGCTACCTCCTCCGCCAGGTTCGTGTCCGCGGGCGGAACCTCCGCCTCGTGCTGATCGCGGGAACGAACGGCCGGGCCCTGGAGTTCGCCCGCAAGATCGAAGCGACGCCTGAACTCGGCTACCGCATCATCGGGTTCGCCGATGACAAGTGGCCGGGCCTGGATGAATTCCGCAAGTCGGGCTACCACCTGCTGTGTGGCCTGGATGACTTTCCCAATTTCATCCGCCACAGCGTGGTGGACGAGGTCGTGATGGCGCTGCCGATCCGCTCGTTCTATTTCCACGCTTCGCGGATTGCCGCGCTCTGCGAAGAGCAGGGCATCACCATGCGCTTCCCCTCGAGTCTCTTCAACCTCAAGATGGCGCGCTCGAGGGCGGAAGAGTTCGAAGGCGAGTCGCTCGTCACCCTTTATACGGGTACGCTCGACGGCTGGCCCATGACCGTAAAACGTCTGGTCGACTTCACGGCGTCCCTGGCCGCGCTCATGTTGCTTCTGCCGCTCTTCTTAGTCGTGGCCTTCGTCATCAAGATGACTTCGGCGGGGCCGGTTTTCTTCGTCCAAAAACGCATGGGGCTGAGCAAGCGGAGGTTTTCGCTTTACAAATTCCGTACCATGGTGGCGGATGCGGAAGCAAAACTCCAGGAGATCGAGCACCTCAATGAGGTGAGCGGTCCGGTTTTCAAGATCAAGGACGATCCGCGCATTACACCCATCGGCAGGCTGCTGAGGAAAACCAGCGTCGACGAGCTCCCGCAATTGATCAATGTGTTCAAGGGTGAGATGAGTCTTGTAGGGCCCCGCCCGCTCCCCGTACGCGACTACGAGGGCTTCGACCAGGACTGGCAACGGCGGCGCTTCAGCGTCCGCCCGGGCATTACGTGCCTCTGGCAGGTAAACGGGAGGAGCTCCATTCCCTTCGAGAAGTGGATGGAGCTCGATATGCAGTATATCGACCGATGGTCGCTTTGGCTGGACTTCAAGATCCTGGCGAGAACGATCCCCGCTGTCCTCCGCGGCTCCGGCGCGGCCTAGACCCCTTCGACGACAAGCGATCCGCTGTTCCCGATGTTCACGGGCAACCGGCCATCGATACCCCGCCTGCGATCGTTCAAGCCTGGCACGGCCACCGGGTGGAGTGCGCTATCATATGCTTCGCGAGCCGCCGAGCTGTTGAGTGGGCGGGCGCGAATGCCGAATGGAAGACTCAGCACGAAATCCCGGGCTGGCTGCGACAACCGAAGGGGCCGGCGAGGCGAGCGAGGTGGTGCTGCGTGCCGAGCGCCTCAGCAAGATCTTCCATTCGGCCCGCGAGAACGTGGTCGTGCTCGAGGATCTCAGCTTCGAGGTCCGCAAGGGCGAGTTCATGGCGCTGGTGGGCGAATCGGGCGCGGGCAAGACCACACTGCTCTACTTGCTGGCGGCGCTAGACAGTCCGTCGAGTGGAGAGGTATACTTTGGTGTTAGACGGGTAGGTGGATTCAGTGCTGTCGAAAAAGCGATCTACCGCGGAAGGGAGCTTGGCTTCGTGTGGCAGATGCATTATCTGCTGCCGGAGTTCAGCGCACTCGAGAACATCGTGCTTCCGCAATTGATCGCGGGCCGCGATTTCGGCGCGGCGCGGTGCCGCGCCCGGGAGTTGCTGGAGGAGGTCGGGCTCGGACACGTGGCGGAACGCCGGGCGGGTGAGCTTTCCGGAGGCGAGCAGCAACGGGTGGCTTTGGGGCGTGCTTTGGCGAATGGGCCCGCCGTTCTGTTGGCCGACGAGCCTACGGGCAGCCTCGATCAGCATACGGCGGGCCAGGTCATTGAATTGCTTCAGAGGTTGCACCGGGTTCACGGCCTGACATCGGTGCTGGCTACACACAACCTGGAACTGGCCGGACGCGCGGATCGCACGCTGCGCTTGGTGAACGGCAGATTCCGCGAGGCAGTGGCGTAAACGGGTGGTCTTGCTGAGTCATTCGCTCCGGGCGCGGGCGCCGGAGGCATAAGTCGCCGGGTGGGGTGGTCACGGGGCTTGGACTATGTTTGAGCGATACACCGAAAAGGCACGCCGCGTTATTTTTTTTGCTCGCTACGAGGCCAGTCAGTTCGGCAGCCCCTACATCGAGACGGAGCACTTGTTACTGGGTCTGCTCCGGGAGGACAAAGCTCTCGCGAATCGCTTCTTGCGCTCCCACGCCTCCATCGAATCGGTTCGCAAGCAAATTGAGGGACGCACCACCGTGCGCGAAAAAGTGTCGACCTCGGTGGATCTCCCGCTGAGCCAGGAGTGCAAGCGGGTACTCACCTTCGCCGCCGAGGAGGCGGAGCGGCTTTCCCACAAACACATCGGCACCGAACATCTCCTGCTAGGCTTGCTGAGGGAGGAGAAATCGTTTGCAGCCGAAATTCTACACGAGCGTGGACTGAGGCTTTCGACGCTACGCGAGGAGTTGGGCCGTTCGCCCGACAAGCCTTCCAGTCGCTCCAAAGAGACGTCCTTACTCGCCGAGTTCAGCCGCGACCTCACGCAGGCCGCCCTGGAAGGCCAGCTCGACCCCCTGGTCGGCCGCGAAGGCGAGGTCGAGCGTGTCGTGCAGATTCTCTGCCGGCGCACCAAGAACAACCCGGTGCTCATCGGCGAGCCGGGAGTGGGCAAAACCGCGATTGTGGAAGGTCTCGCCCAGCGCATCGCGGACGGAAACGTGCCCTCTTTCCTTTCCGACAAGCGCGTTTTGGCGCTTGACCTCTCCCTGATTGTGGCCGGCACGAAGTATCGGGGCCAGTTTGAAGAGCGCCTCAAGACCATCATGAAGGAGCTGATGGAGTCGCAAAACGCCATCATTTTTATCGATGAACTGCACACGTTGGTGGGAGCGGGTTCGGCCGAAGGTTCATTGGATGCCGCCAACATTCTGAAACCCGCCCTATCGCGCGGCGAGATCCAGTGCATCGGAGCCACGACGCCCGCCGAGTATCGCAAGTCGATCGAGAGGGACCGCTCGCTGGAGCGGCGATTTCAAGCCGTGAAGGTTCCGCCGCCGACCGAAGAAGACGCCATCAAAATCCTCTTCGGCATCAAGGAGCGGTACGAGAAATTCCATGCTGTCAGTTACGCGGATGAAGCGCTCACCACGGCTGTCCACCATTCGAACCGGTACATCCCCGACCGCTTCCTTCCCGATAAGGCCGTCGACCTCATTGACGAAGCCGGCGCGCGCGTCAAGCTGCGCCAGAGCTCGCTTCCCGAAGAGATGATCGACGTACAAAAACGGATCAAGTTTGTGCTGCATCGGATGGAGAACGCCATCGCCAGCCACGAATTCGAGAAGGCGCGCTTCTATTCCGAGGAGGAGCGCAAGGAGCGCGAGCACCTCCGCATGCTGCGCGACAAGTATCATATCGACGAAACGGCCATGGGTGCGGTGACGCGCGATGACATCGAGGAAGTGGTGGCGCGCTGGACGGGCGTTCCCGTGACGTCGATCAAGGAAGAGGAGTTGTCGAAGCTGCTTCGAATTGAGGAGGAGCTGCACCGGCGCGTGGTGAGCCAGGATCGGGCCATCTCCGCCCTGGCGCGCGCTATCCGGCGGTCGCGGGCCGGACTGAAGTCGCCGGGACGGCCGGTAGGTTCCTTCATGTTCCTCGGTCCCACGGGCGTCGGCAAGACCGAGGTCGCGCGGACGCTGGCGGCTTCTCTCTTCGGTAGCGAGCGGGCCCTCATTCGCTTCGACATGTCGGAATTCATGGAGAAGCATGCGGTTTCGAAGCTCATCGGGTCTCCGCCGGGTTACGTGGGCTACGAAGAGGGCGGTCAACTGACCGAACGCGTGCGGCGCACGCCTTATTCCGTGATCCTGCTGGATGAGATTGAGAAGGCCCATCCCGACCTTTTCAACATCCTACTGCAAGTCTTCGAAGACGGCCAGCTTACGGACGGCCTCGGCAATACGGTCGACTTCAAGAACACGATTATCATCATGACCTCCAACATCGGTGCGCGCTACATCGAGCGCCGCGCCAACCTCGGCTTCAAGTCATCCAGCGATACAGCTACGGACAAGAAGATCGAAGACTTGGTGATGGGAGAGGTCCGGCACCTCTTCAATCCGGAGTTTCTCAACCGTCTCGACGAGGTGATCGTGTTCAACGCCCTCTCGGACTCGGATCTGTTGCAGATCGTCGAGCTGATGGTGGGGTTGCTCAATCAGAATCTGGCGCATAAGAACATCACGATAACGTTGTCGCCTGAGGCTGCGCGCTGGCTGGTGGAAAAAACCTGCGCCGACCGCTCCTATGGCGCCCGCCCGTTGCGCCGCGCACTGCAAAAGCACGTTGAAGACCCGCTGTCGGAAGCCCTGATTCAGGGCGAGATTCAGCCGCCGTCTGTGCTCGAAGTGATCGTTGAGAACGAGGGGCTGTACTATCGTTCGGTCAACGACAAACTGCTTGCCACGGCACCTTTGTCCGTCTGATGGGTTGCCCGCAACCGGACTGAGGCGTATTCCCGCAACTCGGCGCGCCCACTTCCGGCGCGCTTTCCCCTTCCCGCTCCCGCGCCTTGAACTTGGTGATCTTGGTCGCTCGCGACGAGCCAACACGCCGTGGTTCGCCTGGGGTCTATTCATCGTGCGAGCGTCGAATGTGGGCTGAAGCCGCCTCGAACCGCCGTCCTTCGCCCGCCAGGTACCAGGCGGCCAACCCGGCGGCGACGGCGAGCATTGTCTTGCCCGCGAGCTGATTCGGGGGCATCACAAGCATGGCGCAGATGAAAGCCGTCCAGCCCATCGCCGCCACGTTCACAGCGCAGCTATAGCGCCCGAGATGCCAGGGCCCGCGCGCCAGCCATTCTCCCGATCGGCGCGCGCGCCACGCCAAGTACACGGGCAGAATGTAGGAGAGATAGAGGCCGATGGTGCTGATCGAAGTCACCACCGGGTAAGCCCGGCTGTAGAGCGCCACCGCGAAAGCCGCGCCCACGGAGAGCCAGATCGCAGGCACCGGTGTGAGGCGCTGCGGGCTCACACGGCGCCAGAGTTCTGCCAAAGGCAGGCCGCCGTCGCGCGCGAATGCATAGACGGTGCGAGAGCTCGAAGTTACGGTGGCAAGCCCGCAGAACCACATGGCCATGACGGCGAGCAGCGACACCGCGCCTCCGGCCGATGAGCCGAGGGATTGCTGCAGAATGGCGAGAACCGCCGGTATCCTGTTGCCCGCCGCATCATTGGCGCCGAGAGCGGCCGGAATACTCCGGATCGAGAGTGTAATCGCCCCCAGCAGAAGGTAGCCGACGACGGCCGAGATCACAACCGCGTTGATCATGCCCCAGGGCACCCGCCGCCGGGCGTCGACGGTTTCTTCCGACACGTGGCAGGAGCCGTCGTACCCTGTGAAGGTCCACTGTGCCTGCAGGAGGCCGAGAAGAAAGGCCCAGCCGTAGACGTGCGCATGGTTCGCGCTCACCGCGCTGAAGAAGAAGGAGAGCGGCTGCTTGGGAGCGAAGACGAGCAACGCTCCAACGATGGACACCACTCCGACGATGTGCACGGCGACGCTGAGATCGTTGAGCCAGGCCACCAGGCGGATGCCGTAATGATTGATGAGGCCGTGCGAGGCCAGCACGAGACCGTACACCGTGAGCAGCACCGCATGTCGCGAAGGCAAACCGAGCTGCGGCACCAAGAACTGAGCGCAGCCGTAGTCGATGCCGGCGATCGTGGCTACAAGTCCAAGAATGTTGAACCAGCCGGTGAACCAGCCCCAGCCGGCGCCGCCCAGAATAGAGGACCAGTGGTACATGCCCCCGGAGGTCGGATACGCGGAAGCAATCTCGGCCATGCTGGCGGCGACGGCCAGGGAGAACAGCGCCACCAAGGGCCATCCGAGCGACATCTCCGCCGGGCCACCCATGGCAAGGCCGTAGTCGTACAGGGTCACGGCGCCGGTGAGGATGGAGATGATTGAGAACGAGATGGCGAAATTCGAGAACCCGCCCATGGTGCGGAAAAGTTCCTGGGCGTAGCCCAACCGCCTCAATTCGTGTTCATCACTTCGGAGTTGATCGGTTCTCTTCACGGCGAGGAGGGCTCGGATTTGATGGTCCGGGTCTTGGCCGGCTCTGTTCATCGCGCGTGCGGACGCTCTCCGGGTTGAGCGAGAGCCGAAGCCTGGTCAATACGCCTGCCTGTAAAGCAGCTCTATGTCTCCGGCCGACGTGGGCCGCGGATTCAGCAGGCGGCAGCCGTCCTCCATGGCGAGCGGGACCATGATCGGGATCATGTCCTCACGCCCGCCGGCGTCGCGGAGACGGGTCGGAATCCCAATATCAGCGTTCAGCTTCTCAATGGCGGCAATACCAGCCCGCGCGGCGGCGTCAGTGCTCAGCCCGCGCGTGTCCACACCCAGCATCGGAGCGAGGTCCGCCAGACGCTGCCCGGCCGCCGGCAGATTGAAGCGCATCACGTGCGGCAGGAGGATGGCGTTGGTGAGACCATGATGCATTCCCGCGACCGTCGAGAGGGGGTGAGCGAGCGAGTGGACGGTGCCCAGGCCCTTCTGAAAAGCGACCGCGCCCATAATGGCCGCCGCCATCATGCCCGTGCGGGCTTCCAGATTCTTGCCATGTTGAACGGCTGTGCGCAGATTCCGGGATACCGTCTCGACACCCCGAAGGGCGATGGCGTCGCACATCGGATGAAAGCCTATGGCGAGGTACGCTTCGAGATTGTGCGTCATGGCATCCATACCCGTGGCGGCCGTGAGGTGGGGCGGAAGATCGAGGGTGAGCTCGGGATCGGCCAGCGCGATTGACGGCAGCAGGTGCGGGCTGAAAATCACCGTCTTGCGGCCGGTGGCCTTCAAGGTGATCACGGCGCTGCGGCCCACCTCGCTGCCGGTGCCGGCGGTGGTGGGGATCGCCACCATGGGCGGGACCTCAGCGCTGATCCGGGCCGCGCCGTCGCGCAGGTCGTCGTACGTCTCGAGAGGCTCGTGATGAGTGATCGCGAGCCGGATGGCCTTGGCCGCGTCCAGGGCGCTGCCGCCGCCCAGCGCCACAATGCCGTCGCAGCCCTCGGCATGATAGGTCTCGACGCCCGGATAGACGCTCGCTTCGGTTGGGTTCGCCTCCACTCCATCGTAGACGGCCCAGCCCAGGCCGGCCTTCCGCAGCGGCGCCGCGGCCCGCTCGAGCAGCCCGCACTTCACTACTCCGGGATCGCTCACCACCAAGGGGCGCCGCACGCCCAGCGCCACAATGACGTCAGCCAGTTGGGCGACGGCTCCGGGGCCAAACACAATTCGATTGGGAAACGACCAAATTGAAATCATCGATCGTCTTTCTCCGGCGCCGCCCGCGAGGTTGACGTCCAACGCGGGCGAGGATGCGCACTCTGCGTTCGGGCCGTCAAGAGTCTAAATAATCTCGAAATAGCGTTCGAGCTCCCAGCCTGTCACCGCCCGCTCATGCTGCCGCACTTCCCACTGCCGCGTGCGGACGTAATGATCGACGAACTCCTCGCCCAGGATCTCGCGGGCCACGGCACTCTGCTCAAGCCGCTTGGTGGCTTCCTCCAGGGTGCGCGGCAGAGCGATCGCGTTCATTTCATAAGCGTTCCCACACACGGGCTCGGGAGGCTCCAGGCGATGTTCGATGCCGTAGAGGCCGGCCGCAAGACTGGCGGCGGTAGCGAGATGCGGGTTGATGTCTGCGCCCGAAAGGCGGTACTCCACGCGGACCGACTGCGGCGACGGGCCCAGAACTGCTCGCAATGCGGTGGTACGATTGTCGATGCCCCAGGTGGCGTTCGTCGGCGCCCACACGCCGGGCACGAGACGCTTGTAGGAATTCACCGTGGGGCAGGCGAAGGCGGCAAATTCGGGCATAAGCTGCAATTGGCCCGCGAGGTAGTGCCGCATCACGGTGGAAATGCCGTGCCGGCCTTCAGGGTCGTGGAACAAATTACGGGTTCGTCCGGCGTCCCACAGGCTTTGGTGCAAGTGCCCGCTCGCCCCCGGAAGCTCCGAATTCCACTTTGCCATGAAGGTGGCGACCAGTCCCTGGCGGGCCGCGATCTGCTTGACACCGCTTTTAAAAAGCGCGGCCTTGTCCGCCGCCTCGAGCGCGGCGCTGTGGGTAAGGGCGGCCTCGTAAACCCCAGGGCCCGTCTCGGTGTGGAAGCCTTCCACGTCCACGCCGAAACCGCGCAGGGAGTCCATGATCGCGTGCGCAACTTCCGCGTGTGCGCCCGTGCGCAGGACGCTGTAGCCGAACATGCCCGGCGAAAGCGGTACCAGGTCACGATAGTGCTTGGCCCGCACGGAGTGAGAGTCCTCGCGAAAGAGAAAGAACTCAAATTCCGCGGCGACCTCCGCGGCGAAGCCCATCTGCCGCGCCTTCTCAGTGACGCGCCGCAGCACTTCGCGCGGCGAAAAGCTGAGCGGCCGGCCCTCTTCGTCGGAAAGATCGACCAGGAAGAACGCCGTACCTGGCTCCCAGGGAATCACGCGAAAAGTGGAGAGATCGATGCGCGCGCGAGCGTCCGGATAGCCGGTGTGCCAGCCGGTGACGCGCACGTTGTCGTAGAGAACGTCGGACGAGTCCCAGCCGAAAATCACGTCGCAGAAGCCGAAGCCCTTCTCGACGGCGGAATCGAACTTCTCCCGGCTGATGTACTTGCCGCGCAAAACGCCATCGATATCGATGCCGCCGACTTTGACCGCGTTAATCTTGTGCTCAGAAAAGAGCGATTCGACGGTCTTGAGGTCCATAAGTGCCAGTTGTCCCCCGGCAGTGCTCCGCTGCCGCGGTCTTCAACGACGGCGGACCCGGAACAACCGGCCGCCGGCTACAGCGCCACCCACACCGACTTCACCTGCGTGTACGACTCCAGCGCGTGCATGCCCATCTCGCGCCCGAAGCCGCTCTGCTTGAAGCCGCCGAAGGGCGCGGCGCTGTCGAAGCCGTTGTAGGTGTTGATCCACACCACGCCCGCGCGGATCTCGCGGGCCAGGCGATGCGCCCGCCGCACGTCGCGCGTCCATACCGCCGATACCAGCCCGTAAATGGTGCCGTTCGAGATGGCCACCGCTTCTTCTTCGTCCCTAAACTTCATCACCGAGAGCACGGGGCCGAAGATTTCCTCCTGGGCGATTTTCATCTCCGGCCTCACGCCTGCGAACACCGTCGGCTTCATGAAGAATCCGCGGGCCTTCGCGCCCTCGGTGTCGCGCTCGCCGCCGCAAAGCAGCTCCGCGCCCTGTTCTTTGCCGCTCGCCACGTAGCCCAGGATGCGGTCGAGTTGGGCCTGCGAAATCTGCGCACCCATCTCAGTTGCGGGGTCCAACGGGTCGCCCACTTTCAGGGCGCGAGCTTTTTCAACCAGCCTCTCGACGAACTCGTCATGCACGTCCTCGTGCAGCAGCAGCCGGGAGCCCGCCGAGCACACCTCGCCCTTGTTGGCGTAGATGGCCCAGAAGGCGGCCGGCAGGGCGGCCTCCAGGTCGGCGTCCGGAAAGACGATGTTCGGCGACTTCCCGCCCAGTTCCAGCGACAAGCGCTTCAAGTTGCTTTCGCCCGAAGCCTTCAGCAGCGCCCGGGCGCTGTGAATGCTGCCGGTGAAAGCGATTTTGTCCACGTCCATGTGCCGCGCCAGCGCCTCGCCCGCTTCCGGGCCGTAGCCGGTGACCACGTTCACCACGCCGTCCGGCACCCCCGCCTCCCGGCAGATCTCCGCAAGCCGCAGGGTGGTGAGCGGCGTCATCTCCGACGGCTTGATCACGCAGGTGCAGCCGGTGGCGAGCGCGGGCGCCAACTTCCAGGCGGCGAGCAGCATGGGATAATTCCAGGCCGTGATCATGCCCACCACGCCCACCGGCTCGCGCAGAGTGTAGTTGAGAAAAGGGCCGTCCACGGGGATCACTTCGCTGTGCAGCGCGCGCACCCAGCCCGCGTAGTAATAAAAAATGTCTGCGGCCGGCTTCATATCGCCGTTGCGGGCGCTCTTCACGGGCTTTCCGGCGTTGAGCGACTCGAGCCGGGCGAGCTCGTCCAGGTTCTTCTCGATCAACTCGCCGATGCGCCAGAGCAGCTTCGAGCGCGCGGAAGGCTTCAGGTCGCGCCAGACTGAGTTCTCGAAGGCGCGCCGCGCGGCTCCCACAGCGCGATTCACGTCTTCGGCCTCGCCGCGCTCAACCGTGGTGAGCACCTCACCCGTGGCCGGGTTGATAACCTCAATCTTCCTGCCGGAGGCGCACTCCGCCGGCTGGCCGCTTATCCAGAGGGTGCCCGGCTTCAGCGTGCGCTCCGCTACACTAGCGTTCATGCCTCGACATCCTCCCGGGCCTCGATTCTACCCGCTCGCGGCAAGTTTGGGCGGATTTTCTGGCGCGGCCCAGCACCGCCGCCACTATGCCGCCAATCCTTGATGACCCGAGCCCGCGTACTGATTCTAAACGACATTCCAGCTTCATTCCCACATGCTCCGGAGCCATGTCCCCGACAGCCAACTTTCGCCTCCGGCCGCGGCCGCCCACCCCGGAACTCTGTCCTTGAGCCCGACGGCACTCGGTCCCCGGGGCGCAATCCCAAAACCTCATCTTCCCGAGACATATTCTTAATCCCTTTGGTTTGTGTAACATTCCAGCTTTGTTGGTAGCTCATCCGTGTCAGCCCGGCGCTTCCCGTGAGTGGAGGCCGATGCCCCGCAACTTGCCCGGGATTCACGATTCTTACTCCTCCCGGCATACGGCTCTCCCCAGCGCGCTTTAATGACAACATAAATACTTAACCACGGATTAAATATATTGTCAAGACTTTTCGCGCTCAGGCGCTAGGGTGCCACCCAACCACCTGTTCTACAGGCGGTCCATTTGCCGCTTCACTGATTGCGGAGCGCGACCATGGGATCCACTCTTGTGGCCCGGCGCGCCGGAAGGTAGCTGGCGGCCAACGCTACCGCACCCAGCACCAGCGATACGCCCGCGTAGGTTGCGGGATCGCGCGGCTGTACGCCGTAAAGCAGGCCGGCGAGAAACCGGCTCAGCACCAGCGCGCCCGCCACGCCGATCGCCATTCCGCCGAGCGCCAGCAGCATCCCCTGGCCGATCACCAGCCTCAATACCTGCCCACGCTCCGCGCCCAGGGCCATGCGAATGCCGATCTCGTGCGTGCGCTGGCTGACGGAATACGAAATCACGCCGTAGATTCCGACGGCCGCGAGTGCAAGTCCGACCGCGGCGAAGATGCCGAAGAGGAGCATCTGGAAACGATTGGAGGCCGTGGCGTCCAGCACCAGGCTGTCCATGGTCTGAACGCGGGAGATGCTGGCGTCGGGATCGATGGCGCGGATCTCCGCGCGCACGGCGGCGGCCAGGCCGGCGGGCTCACCCGCGGTCTGAACGGTAAGGGTGAGGTAGCTTTCGAGCAGCGGCACAAAGCTTGGGGGAATCTGGCTGTAAGGGTAGTACGCCACCGGCGGCTCTTCAATGGAGAGCCAGTGCCTCACGTCGCCAGCCACGCCCACCACCGTGCAGAGGAGGGTGCTTTTAGGGTATCCGGGCTTGATCTGCTTGCCGATGGGGTCCTCGTGCGGCCAGAACTGGCGCGCCATGGTCTCACTGACGATCACCACCCCGGGGGCCTGAGGGCCGTCCTGCTCGGTGAAATCGCGGCCTTCGCGAAGGGGTATGTTCAGGGTGCGAAAGAAGCCCGGGGACGCGAAACGCGCTCGCGCGATGGGCTCGTGGCCGGGAGCCACCGGGGCCCGGCCCGGGATGGTGAAGAACAGCGAAGGGTCTGTCCCGCTCAAAGGCAGGTTGCGCGTCAGAGCCACGGACCGCACCCCGGGCAGCGCCGCCACGCCTTCCACCAGGCAACGGCGGAAATCGGCCAGCGGTTCGCCGCTGTTCTTCGCGCCCGGCACTGAAACGATGGCGCTCAGGATGTGGCTGGGGGCAAATCCGGGCTTGACGTTCTTCAACCGCACGAAGCTCACGATCATAAGACCCGCGCCGCTCAGCAGCATCAAGGCGACCGCGACTTCCGAAACCACCAGGGCGCCGCGCATCCGACGGCGCGCCGGACTGGAGTCCACGCCGCGGCCGGACTCTTTGAGCGCCTCGATGAGATCGCACTTCGAGGCCTGGAGAGCCGGGAAGAGGGCAAAAGCGAAACCCGTGAGAAGGGTGGCGAGCACGGTGAAGGCGAGGGCCCGGCTGTTTACCGAGATGCCCGCAATCCGCGGAATGCTACCCGGGGGCGCCACCGAGGCCAGAAGGTGGACGGCGGCGAACGCCAGGACCAGACCGAGGGCGCCGCCGAGCAGCGCCAGCAGGCCGCTTTCCGTGAGAAGCTGTCCGACAACGCGCGCGCGGCTGGCGCCCAGCGTAGCCCGCAGGGCAATCTCCCGATGCCGCGCGGTGCCGCGAGCCAGGAGCAGGTTGGCGACGTTGACACAAGCGATCAGCAGCACCAAGGCGGTGGCCGCCAGCAGAATCTGGAGGACGGGACGGACCGTGCCCACCACATCGTCGATGAGCGGCACCAGCAGCAGGCCATACCCGGCGTCGGTCTGGGGATAATCCTTCCCCATTTGCGGAGCCAGGCTTGCAATCTGCTCCTCCGTCTGTGCGAGGGTGGCGCCGGGCCTCAGCCGCGCCAGACTGAAGAGCCAATGCAGGCCGCGCGCCGACGAGTTCGGGTCCGCGGGATTCAGTTGCAAGGGTACCCAGAATTCACCGGTACTTTGCGGCACCTGGAAGCCCCGGGGCATTACGCCCAGCACGGTGTAACTCACGCCGTCGAGTTTCAGCGGCGCCCCAACCGCGCCGGGTGCGCCTCCGAATTGCTTCTGCCAGAATCCGTAGGAGAGCACCACCACTTTGGGCCCGCCCGGCAGATCCTCCTGAGGGAGAAACGTGCGGCCGAGGATGGGGTTGACGTCCAGCAGGTGGAATACATTGGCGGTGATCGGGGTGCCGAGGACGCGCTCGGGCTGTCCCGCGCTCGAGAGGTTGAAAGACTTCGAGGTCCAGACCCCCAACTGATCGAGGGCCTTGGCGTGGTCGCGCCACGCCAGGTAGTTCGGCGCCGAGAAAACGTTGTAGCTGCCGCCTTCGGTTCTCTGGTAAACCGAAACCAGCCGGTCGGAGTGGGGAAAGGGCAGCGGCGCCAGCAGAACTGCGTCCACGACGCTGAAAATGGCTGTGTTGGCCCCGATGCCGAGCGCAAGCGTAAGCACCGTCACCGCGGCGAAGCCGGGGCTGCGCCCAAGCTGGCGCGCGGCGTAGCGCAGGTCCCGCAACAGCGTGTCGGACATCCACAACCTCCTGAGGCTGGCGTCTCACCGTGAAGGCTCGCGCGAAGGGGCGGGATTTCCGCCTCGCCGCGAGGCCACAGGGGAGCGCCAGGCGCTGGAGTCCGTGCGAAGTCCGGCGGCTTCGCTCAGGACAACACTAAAGGTGGTCGAAGGCCACCTGGCAGTCATTTCCGAAGCTGAACATGTTCAGCGCCAGTCCCTGCGCGGTGGGGAAGAGATCGACGCTATGGCTGCCGAACGCGGGGTTCTGCACCAGGTAATAGAGGCGCGCCTGCCGAACCTCCACATAAGACCGCCCCTGCGCGTCGATCTGGACGTCCACGCCCTTGTCGGCGGCGGTCAGCGGCTTGCCGTCCTGCGTCACGTATATTCGCGAGGGATGTCCGTGAACCACATTCATCACGGCGTAGACTTCGCGGGCGTGGTAGCGCAAAGTGGCCCGGTCCTCGCCGGGCTCGTTGCCCTTGTGCTTGCCGCGGTAAATCATTCCGCTCCGGTCCGCTTCCCAGCGTCCAGCCAGGGCAGTCCGGCCGTCTTCGACCGAATCGGGCATTTTGTAATCGATGCGCTCCCGGTCGTGGTAGCCTTCCGCGTTGGCCAGCGCTCCGTGCCCCCTCCAATCGCCCACGTAAATGGGACGGGTTGCGGCGCCGCAGGCGGGCGCGGCGGCGTTCACGTCCGTCGGCATGGTGTAGGTGGGGGGAAATTGAAGTTCGGGGTGGGCCTCGAGGAGCAGATCCTGGATGGCGTGCTCAAACTGGTCGTTGCCGCCTTCGCCCGGACGATTGAAGCGGATGGTGCCGCCGGCGTCGATCAGGAAGCGGTTTGGCCAGCCGTTGTTCTGGTAAGCCTTCGAGATGGCGAAGCCGTCGTCGATCGCAATGGGATAGCGCAAACCGAGGCGCCTGGCCGCCTCGCGAACCGCGGAAGGAGAGTAACCGAAATCGAATTCGGGATCGTGTACGCCGACCACCTCAAAGCCGTACGGGTGGTAGCGCTCCCACCAGGTTTTGATCTGGGGGAGAGTGCGCAGGGAGTTGATGTTGGCGTAGTTCCAGAAGTCGATCAGCACCACCTTGCCGCGCAGGGCCGCCAGGGTAAGCGGGGAACTGTTGAACCAGACGATGCCTGCTTCCATGTCCTCGTCGCCGGAATCGGAGTCGCCGCCCATGGTGGGCGGAGATCCCCCGCCTTCAGCGCGGGCGCCCGGAAGCGACGCCCCCGGAGCCGAGGGCGGAGGAAACTCCGGCGCCTTCACGTGCAGGCTGCGAAACACTTCTTGTTGGGCCTGGGGGGCTGGGGCGAACAGGCCCAGCGCAAGAATGAGTCCGGCGGGAATCCGGAATCGTCTCATGATCAACTCCGCGCGAGTCCGGCCCAGGCGCGGAAGCGGTGGTTCTCAGGCGCCGGCTCGGGCTCTCCGGCTTGAAATGACCGATCTTTATTCGGCATAATGATAGCAGGGTATTCAGGCGGAGGGGAAATGGGTCTTTTGGACCGGTTGCGGGGAATCGACCGCCGAAACTGGCACGTGTGTTACAACTGCATGATGCAGACCGGCCACGACACGGCGATGTCCGTTTTTTACTCCGAGGGCCCGCCCACGCTGGTGCTCGGCAGGCCTTTGATGGTGTGCCCGCGCTGCGGCAACAACAACACCAAGTCTTTTCAGGCGCTCAAAGACGAAGGCTCGGAGGCGCCGCTGTGGGGGCTGGAGCAGACCGTTCGAAAGCATCCGCGCAGCCAGTTCATCGTCAAGCCACAGGCGATTTCCGGGGCTGCGGATGCTGGCAACGCCCAGCACAATAGGCCGCAGTAGATCTTCCTCCTGCACCGCCGGTTTTCAAACCCAACCCTATACTCAGCGCTTGTGGGCGCGCGAATCCTGTGGTAGGATTTTCCTACCAGCCATGGCGACTAACGATACCACGCTCGAATACCTGACAACGACCAAGATGGGCGAGAAGGGCCAGCTCACGGTTCCCAGACGGTTCCGCCAGGATCTGGGTTTGGGGACTGGCGCGCCGTTTGCCGTGCTGCGGCTGGGGGATGGCCTCATCCTTCTGCCCGAGCAACGCCGCTTCGAGCAGCTTTGCGAACGCGTGAGTGCCAGCCTGGGGGCTGCCGGTCTGGCTTCAGACGAGCTCCTCGCTACGCTCCCTGAGGCCCGCAATCGCGTGTACGCGCGGCACTACGGGAAGCCTGCTGCGAGTGACGCCATGCGGCAGCGTCGTCGCAAGAGTCGCGCGAAGTGACCGGCCACCGCCGACTTCGCCTGTTCCTGGACTCCAACGTTCTGACCGGGGGAATCGTCTCGGCGTGGGGGCTCGATAAGGCCACGTTATCGCTCTGCGCCGCGAAGGTTTGTAAATTGGTGCTGGCGGAAGTGGTTCGTGAGGAAGTCGAGGAGAACTTACTTCTCCATGCAGAACGCCTGCCGTCTGTCGATGCCGATCGGTTAATTGAGGACTATCACCGTCTGATCAAGCTAACCAATCCTGAGATTATTCCGTATCCGGCGAGCGACTTGGTTCGTTCGAGCCGGCACGTCATCGGGCACGCGGCGGACGTCCCCGTGCTCCTGTCTGCGATGGCCAGCAAACCCGATTGGTTGCTGACGCACAATACAAAGCATTTCACGACGGCGGTCGCGCAGCGGACTTCGCTGCGCATCGCAACACCGGCAGAATTCTTCCGAGCACTCTCGGCGCGGTTTCACTAAATCCGACTCAATCACTCCCCGCCGGCGCGGGTTCCACCAGATGGCAGGAGTAAGTCTTGATCACCAGCCATACCGGCCGGCCCGCGCGGAGGCCGAGCGTCTGGCAAGCGCCCGGCGTGACGTGCACTTCAAACTTCACGCCCGCCTCAACGGTAGCGATCACCGTGACGCCTTGCCGGCTGAGCGAGTTCAGCTTGCCCTGAAACGTATTGCGGGCGCTCAAGCCCTCGGGGCGGGTGGCGGCCAGCATGATGTCGCCGGCCCGGATGGCCACCCGCACCGGCGATCCCACCTCCGTCCATATCAGCGGCACCTCCAGCTCCACCTCGCTCCCTTTCAGCCGGCAGCGCATGGTGCCCTGATCCTCGCTCACCGCCGCCACCGTGGCGTCGAAGATGTTCTCGAACCCCGCCAGTTGCGCCACGGTTTCGTGGCGCGGCTCGCGCAGCACCTGCTGCGGCGTGCCTTGGGCCAGAATGGCGCCGGAGTCGAGCACGATCACCCGCTCGCCGAGCGCAAACGCCTCCGCGGGGGAGTGGGTGACATAGAGGATGGGAATGCCGCGCGCGGCGTTCCAGGCGCGCAGATCTTCGATGATTTTTGATTTGGTCGCGCCGTCGAGCGCGGAAAGGGGTTCGTCAAGAAGCAAAACGGCGGGGTCGGTCACCAGCGACCGCGCCAGCGCCGCCCGCTGGCGTTCCCCGCCGGAAATGGCGCCCGGCTTGCGGTCCCGCAGGTGCGCGATGCGCAGCGACTCCAGGATACCGTCCACGCGCGCGCCGCGCGCGCGCGCCGGCACCCGGGCGAGGCCGTAGCGGACGTTCTGCTCCACCGTCAGGTGAGGGAATAGCGCCAGGTCTTGGAACAGGTATCCCACCGACCGTCGCGGCACTGGGACGTTGATGCCCCGCCCGGAATCGAAAAGCACTCGCCGCCCCAGAGCCACCCGCCCGGCGTCGGGCCTGTGAAGTCCGGCGATGCAGTGCAGCAGGGTGGTTTTCCCCGAACCGGAAGGCCCGAACAGAATGGTAACGCCGGCCTGAGCCTGAAACCCGGCCTCAAGTGTGAATCCCCCGGCGAGTTTCTTGCGAATCTGCACCACCAGGTCCGGGTCGCCGTTTGCCTCGGTTTGGCGGGTCATCGGCAAGGGGTTCGCGCCCGGGCGCGAGGCCGGCAGGGTTACTGGTGAAGGGGCCATACCGCCCAGATTCTCCGGTTGAGCGCGTAAGTGATGGAGAGCGTCACGAACGAAAAAGCCATCAGCACCAGCGCGATCTGATTGGCGGAGGCAAACTCGAGGGCCTGCACTTTGTCATAGATCGAGATGGAGATGGTCTCGGTGGCGCCCGGGATGTCGCCGCCCACCATGAGCACCACGCCGAACTCTCCGAGGGTATGCGCGAAACTGAGCACCGCGCCCGTCACCACGCCGCCGAGGGAGAGCGGCAGGATGATACGGAAAAATGTGCGCCAGCGTGAGGCGCCGAGCACGGCGGACGCTTTGATGAGGCTCGGGTCAACCTGGGCGAAAGCTGCGGCCATGGGTTGCACGGCGAAGGGCAGGCTGTAGAGGGTGGACGCCAGCACCAGTCCTTCAAAGGTGAAGGGCAGGCCGTGCCCCGACCAGGATTCATACCACCGGCCGAGAGGGCTGCGCGGGCCGATGGCCACCAGCACGTAGAGCCCGAGCACGGTGGGGGGAAGCACGAGAGGCAACGCCACCACCGACTCCACCAGGAACTTCCAGCGCCAGCGCGAAAACGTGACCCAGTAGGCCACCGGCAGGCCGAGGATGAGCAGAATGGCGCAAACCGTCAGGGCCAGCCGGGCCGAGAGTATCAGGGCGGGCCAGTCCATGAGCCTCCTCAGGGAGTGCGAGTCCCGCTCGCTGGCGGAACCGTGAAACCGTAGCGGCGCATCAGGTCGACCGTCTCGGGCTTTCGCAGGAACTCCATAAATCGCCGGGCGAGATCCTTGTGATTCGAACCCTTCAAAATGACGCCCGCCTGCTCCAACGCAGTATAACTCGAAGCCGGGACTTCGACGTACCGCCCCTGTTCTTTCAGGGTGGGGGCGAGGGCGAGCGAGAGGGCCAGAATGCCGATCTCCGCATTGCGCGACAGCACGAACTGCGCCGTCTGGGAGATATTCTCACCCAGCACCAGCTTGGCGCGAATCTTCCCGTCGAGGCCTGCACGCCGCAAGGCGGCCATGGCGGCCATGCCGTAGGGAGCGTGCTCGGGGTTTGCAATCGCGATCTTCCGCACGCGCGGGTCGAGCAACACCCGGAGCCCCTGGCCCAGGTCAAGTTGAGAGTCGCCGGGAACCCAGAGCACGAGCTTGCCCGTCGCGTAGGTGTACAGCGAGCCGGGCTCCACCCAGCCGGCCGTTTCGAGCTTCTTGGGATAGTTGCGATCCGCGGAAAAGAACAGGTCGTAGGGCGCGCCGTTCTCGATCTGCTCGAAAAAGCTGCCCGACGAGCCGAAGGTGAGGTTTACGCGATCGCCGGTTTCCTTCTCAAATTGGGCGGCCACCTCGCGAAAAGCAAAGGTGAGGTCCGCCGCGGCGGCCACCGTGACTTGCGGCGGGGGCGGCGGAGCGGACGGCGCCAGCAGGGCCGCCAGCAACGCGCTGAGCAGAATCGTCATAAGGCCTTGAAAGCCTTAATATACAGTTTTTCGTCTGTATGCCTCAACAGAACCGGCTTGAATGATAGGTCTGGGAGTCTGAACGCGACGCCCGCCCGCGTTCGCCCCAAGTCGCATTGACGCCAGGGCGGGGTTTTAACCCCACCGAAACGTCGCCCCCTGCGTCGGGCTGTTTACCGGCGCGAGCGGCTTGTGGCCACAAGCCGCTCGCGGCGGTAATTGAAAGAAGGTTTCACGGTGTCGTCAACGGCGGGGTTGAAACCCCGGCCTTGGGGCTCTGCAAGCCAGATCCGCGATTCTTCTGAGTTAGGGCCGCGGCTTGGCCGGCCGGCGCTCCCAGCGGACGCAAATCGACTCAATGGCGTCGATCATCTTCTCCACGGTGATCGCGTCCAGCCTCAAGCCGGGCCGGTTGTTTCCGTGAACCGCGGCGTTGCGCAGGTCCCAAACCTCATCGAGCCGGTGCCGGTCTTCCAGAGCCACGTGGCCGCCCTGCGCCATCAGGCTGATCACGTTGTAAGCCCAGCCGGGTCCGGTGGTGCTGGCGGAGGGACAGAAGCGGCCGGCGGCGTTGCGCAGGCGCCGTTCGTAGTCCTCGCCGGCGATCGTGGCGGCCAGCTTGGGGCTTTCTTCCGCCAGGATGCGCGCCAGCTCCAGGGCCCCGTAGTTCTTCAGGAAGGGCCGGAGCACCTGGGCGGCGCGGCGCCGCTGCACCCAGAGGTCGCGTTCGAGCGCGCCGGTGGCGCCGGCGTCCTTCCGGCCGGGCGAGTCCGTGAGGTGCCGCTCCGATGCCAGTTGTTGATAAGTCCACAGGGCCATTTCCGTCTCCGCCACCGAACGCAGGCGAAAGCGCTCCTGCCAGGCGCGCAGCTCGTCGCAATAGGCGAGATACAGCTCCACGCTTCTCGGCCGCTGGACCTGGAGCAGGTTGATCACCGGGGTGCTGAACACCCCGAAGCGCTCGGGGTAGGTGAACCGAAGCAGAATGGAAGCGGTGCCGACGTTGTGAAAAACGCCGAGCAGCCTCTCGATCAAGCCGCGCGGATCGGCCGGAAGCGGCGCCAGCCTCAGCCGCTCGGCCCGGAGCGTTGCGTCCAGCTCCCGCAGGTTCGGCTGAGGCCAGTAACGGGCGAAGGGGGTGTTCTTGGGGTCGAAGGCCTTCTCCACATGCCTGGCGGCGAGCCACTGGTCTTCGCTGCGCAAGTAGGCGAAGGTCTTCTCGAGCTTGCCGAAGTCGTACGCTTGGCCGAACTTGGTCCGGCAGACTTCGGCGAACCGGTTGAGATAGGCTTCGAGGTCGAGAGCCACGCTGATACAGGTTACACCGAACTCGAAGCCGGTTGGAGGAATGATTGAAAAGCCTTTGGGAGCCACCGGCCACGGTGGGCGCCGGCGAAGGCTGACTGATGGCGCCAGCCGAGCTGCCCCGGAAATACTATAATAATAGTTTTATGTGAGCCGTGCACTAACCAAACCGCGGCCCGAGCGTCGGCCGGCAAAAGGCGTGTTGCAAACTACCCCCGACGCGGGCGGGCGGCGAGAATGGGAATGGCGCCAGGCGGGCTTTAGAGCGTCGATCGCGACCGGTATGCCCCTAGGTACTAGACAAGCGTGTAACACGCCAGGGAGGGGTTGCGACACGCATTGGCAGGGCTATCCTGGACGGGCTCGAGGGCGAAATGAGACGTTTTCGGCTCCCCATCGGGTATTTGGCGGCGATCGGACGTTAAACGGGTCCTTTTTCAACACCGTCGGTCGTCGATAAAACTATAGTTATAGTAATAACAACCCCGCAAGGCCGCGGCCCGACTGCCCGATGGCGAGAAATGGGGACTCCTTTCGCCCGACGGGAACGACCGCATGGCATTCGAATCGAGTGAGCAGGTGCGTCCGTCTTCGCCGTGTGGACGCACAGCCACGCCCGAAGCGCGAGTGGGGGAGCGGGTCCGAATCTGCGGTCTGCTGTTATGATGGGGTCGATGTACGACGAAGTCGCGACGGTGATTGAGAACCGCCCCCTGACCGGCGGGCATTTCGTCCTGAGCGTGCGCGCTCCGCGGCAAGCGAGGGCGGCGCGTCCGGGGCAGTTTGCGATGATCCGGCTGCTCGGCCATTCGGACGTGCTGTTGCGCCGCCCCATGAGCATTTACGATGTGAGACCCGATTCCCGCGCCGGAGCGCGCAACCCGTCTCGTTCAATGAAGGGTCGCGCGAGTCCGCCGATGCAAAAGCGCCGCCCGTTGGCCCTGCTCGATTTTCTCTACAAGGTGGTGGGCCGAGGCACTGAGCTGATGGCCGGCCTGGAGCCGGGAGACGCGGTGGGGCTGCTGGGGCCGCTCGGGCACGGCTTTTTCGCTGAGGATTACCTCGGCGAGGCGCGCCAGGCGGACGAAGTGCTGCACGTGGCGGGCGGCATCGGGATTGCGGCGCTGCTGCTGCCGGCGCGCGAGCTGGCGCGGGCGGGCCTCCGCCAGCGGCTCTTCTTCGGCGGGCGTACGCGAGCGGACCTGGTGGGCCTCGAGGAATTCAGGCCTTACGTCACCGCGCCGGCGCTCGCCACCGAGAACGGCTCGCGCGGACATTGCGGCTACGTGACGGGGCCGCTCGGGGAATTCCTGCGGCGCGGCGAAGGGAAGCGATTTCTGATTCTCGCCTGCGGCCCCTGGGCCATGCTGGAGGCCACGGTGGCCTTGGCCCACCGGTACGGCCACCGCTGCCTGGTGTCGATGGAGAACCGCATGGGCTGCGCACTCGGCGTGTGCCTGGGCTGCTCGATCCGCGTCGAGGGCGAGGGGCACGGCGCTTACGAGCGCGTCTGCACCGAAGGGCCGGTGTTCTGGGCGGAGCACGTGGTGTGGGGCGGGGACCGGCTGCCAAAGACTTGATAGGTGTTGTCAGTCGTCAGTTGTCCGTTGTCAGTTGCGACGAGCGAGTCCACCGCCTGATCTTGGGGATGTCCCATGACCGATGTGGAGAAGCTGCGCCATAGTTTTAAACCCGAGAAGATCACAACCCTTTTTGTTGGCGAATCTCCCCCACACGGCGGGACATTCTTCTACAAGCAGAATAGCGTCCTCTATCGGGAGATGAAACAGGTTTTTGGCGGCGGCGATGACTTCCTGGAAGAATTCAAGGCCAATTGCTTCTACCTCGACGATTTAGTGTTGTATCCGATCAACCAGATCGAAGACGAGAAAGAGAGAGACGAGCATCGACGGAAAGGCGTACGGCTACTCGCAGCGCGAATGCGTCAGTACCGGCCGGAGGCCGTTGTAGCCCTCATGAAAGCCTTAGAGCCAATGGTCCGCTCCGCCATGAGTGAGGCCGGCTTATCCGGAGATGTTCCGCTCTACGTCGTGCCGTTCCCTGCTATGGGAAATGCAAGGAAATTTCGCAATGCAATGGCTGAGATCATCCGGATGCTACCGGTCTGCCATAACGGGCAACGGACCACGGACAACGGACCACGGACCACGGACAACGGACCACGGACAACGGACAACGGACCACTGACAACGGACAACGGACCACGGACCACGGACCACGGACAACGGACCAAGGGCTTCCTCCCGCGCCTTGAAGCCGTCATTGCGGGTGTGCGCTTCCAGAATCCCGTGCTCACCGCCAGCGGCACTTTCGGCTACGGGCGGGAGTTCGCGGACCTCATCGACCTCAACCGTCTGGGCGGGATTTGCGTGAAGGGTATTTCAGCCGATCCTATGCCCGGCAATCCGCCGCCGCGCATCTACGAAACCGAAGCCGGAATGTTAAACGCCATCGGCCTGCAGAACGTGGGCGCGAAGCGCTTCCTCACCGAAAAGCTTCCGTTTCTGCGCACGCTCAAGGCGCGATGCGTGGTGAACGTCTTCGGGTACTCCACCGAAGACTACATCCGCTGCATCGAGATTCTGAACGCGGGCGACGGTATCGACGCCTACGAGCTGAATATCTCGTGCCCCAACACGCGTTGCGGCGGCATTGTGTACGGCAGCGACCCGAAACTCACTGAAGAAGTAGTGGCGGCCTCGAAGCGCGCAGCGCGCTTTCCGCTTTTCGTCAAGCTCTCGCCGAACGTCACGGACATCGGCGTGTTTGCGCGCGCCGCCGAAACCGGCGGGGCGGACGCGCTGACGCTGGTGAATACCTTTGTGGGCATGGCGATCGACGTGGAGACGCGGACGCCGCGCATTTCAAACGTCACCGCCGGCCTCTCGGGGCCTGCCATCAAGCCGCTCGCCCTGCGGCTGGTGCACCAGGCCGCCGGCGCGGTGAGCATCCCGATCATCGGGATCGGCGGCATCGCCGGCGCCGCGGATGCGCTCGAGTTCCTCATCGCCGGCGCGCGCGCGGTGCAGGTGGGCACGGCCAACTTTTACGCGCCGGACACGGCGTTGCGCGTGGCCGAGGGCATCGCCGACTACCTCCGCCGCAAGCGCCTTCATCTCGACCAGCTCGTCGGCAGCCTCCGAATGCCCGAAGGCGCTTCGGCCGCGCCGGCCGCAGACTGACCGCCCAGTGGCCGGGGGTTCGCTGACGCCGGAGCGCGGACTCGGAGATTATTCAATGCCAGCGGATGCGGTGCCGCGGCGGAAGGCGTCGAGACTCCAGGTGTCGTCGCCGAGCTGGTGCCGGAGAACGTAGAGGTTGAGGTCGTCGGCGCGGACCTTGAAGCACTCGTAATCGGGTCCGTACCAGCGGTCGAGGACTTCGGCGACCTCGTAAACGCGCGTGCCCGGCGATGGCGCACTCACCGAGGCCGGGCGGGTAGTCACATGGGAGGCGACGAAGCTGAAGCGCAGGGGGCGCTCGTCGGCCCGGTGGCCTGCGTAGCACTCGACTTTCAAAAGCGCGCTCACGAATTCACCGGGCGGCGGCTCCCGGAAGGAATCTTCGCCGCAGAGCCGCTCCTGCACCCAGTTTACGCCACGAGGTTCCACTAGCCCAAGTTCAGTGCGGCGGAAGGCCGGATACTCTGAGCGGTCAATGCGAGCGGGTTCGGTACGGGAGGAAGGGCAGCGCGCCGATTAAAAGCGCCAGGGCGGGCACCAGAACTCCCAGGCTGAAGGCCCGTACCAGCACACCCGGGATCATTTGCCACGTCAAGGCGTGTCTCAGGAACAGGTCCAGCACTACGCCCCACGTGAAGAGCACCAGGAGAAGTAGGAGAGCGCAGAAGGCCGGAAACTCAGCGGCCCATATCCGTTGCCGGACACTGCCGCCGGAGTGTCGCGACCACACCGAGCCTACCCCTCCCGCCGCCAGCAGCAGGCACAGCATCGGCGCGCTCAGGGTGAGCCACGACCAATACTGAAAGACTACCGGCGCAACGGCGTGCGCCTGCCACAACAGCCTCTCGCCGAGGGACGAGATCAGCAACGCGGCCACACCGGGAATCAAGACGCACTTTGCGCGTTCTGTCATGGTCCTTGCCTCCGCAGCGGAGTTCCCTCTGGCGGCCGCCTCCAAATCCTCGCGTTGCGGGGCGAAGCGATACACCAGCGCTCGCCGGCGGCGGGAGACGTGCCCGCGAGCTGGTTCTCTACTTCCCCACGATACCCAGGCTGCTGCCGACACCCGTGGTGAAGTCCCAGCCTTTCGTCGCGCTGTAGTTTCCGGCGCGCCCCGATGTAATGTCGCGGTAGTGAGTGGTGCCGCGGTAGCTGTAGATGACGCCGAGTTCCAGGCTGCTGGAACTGTGGAAATTGCCGGCGAGGTTGATGATGGCGGCTATGGAAGGCGCCGCCACGCTGGTGCCGCCGAAGATGAGCCAGCCCGAGAGGTTCTGGCACGGCGTGCTGTCGTAAACGGAGACGCCCGAGTTTGGATCGGAGTCGAACGCGAGGTCGGGCGTCCCGCGCTTGCCGCCGACGACCGTCACGATCGCAGTCTGGTAGCTCGGCCGGGGTTCGAACAGGCTCGGGCCCCCGCCGCTGCTGCTCCAGGCGGTCTCGCTGGTGAACTGGCGTGCAGTGTTGAAGTGCAGCGAAGTTCCGCCGGCGGCCACCGCGTAGGGGGAGGTTGCCGGGTAGGTGCGCATGCCTCCGACGTCGCCGCTGGAGGCCACGTACACCACACCGGCGTGTTTGAGGTGAGCGTCGAAGCTTGTCTCGCCGGAGAATTCGCCGAAGCCCCAGCTCATGCTAACCTCGCCGGAGCCCCGGCCGCTCGGATTGACAATCGAGCCGGCCACGTCAACGGCCCGGCCCAGGTCGTTGCTGTTGTTCGAGGCCGCCTCCACCAGCACGATTTTGGCGTTCGGCGCGAGGGCGTGTGCCCATTCAATGTCGAGATCGGCTTCCTGCGCCCACCCGCAATTCGCCGCCGGCTTCGGCCCGGCTGCGTAAACCTTGCTGAAGCACCTGTTCGCGGTGGTGCAGGCCGGAAGGCCGAACTTGGATGAGAAGGTGCCGAGGTCATGCTCAGCCGTGGGGTCATCATACGCGTCGACCAAGGCGATCATCCCGGCGCCGCCTGTCGCCGGCAATTGGTAGATGGCGCGCAGCGCGGACGGGGACTCGCCGGGAGGGAGAGCCGTCCCCGCCGCGTTGGGCGTTGCACCCTCGGGCGTTTCACCCTCGGGCGTTGGCACATCGGGCGCCACCACCACGTGGTTCGTATGCGCGCGCAGGCCCACATCCTGAGGACGCACGACGCTGGA
The DNA here is from genome assembly GCA_035516075.1 of Terriglobia bacterium. Classification (GTDB taxonomy): domain Bacteria; phylum Acidobacteriota; class Terriglobia; order UBA7540; family UBA7540; genus Gp13-AA77. The sequence continues at coordinate 38,280 of DATJAQ010000051.1, forward strand.
CTCCGGGACCATCAGGCCCCTCACTCGCACGGCGTGCGGCAGTTCTGGGGCGCCGAAGCCGGTAGCGATCGAAAGGCATGCTGACAAGATCATCTTCACGGCTGGAAATGGCCTGTTCATGACAACTCCTCAGCTTTCCGGGCGCGCCTCTGGCGATCCGAAAGGTCCGGACGCCGGGGACGCGCCGCTAAACGTGTCTATGAGTTTTCTTCGACAGGCGAATAGGGCGGGATGAGGGGAAACCGCGACCTGGAGCTGGTACGGAAGTACTGCGGAAGTACTGCCGTTGCAAGAGAATGCGGGCGTTCGGTGGCGGGGCGACGGGCGCCTTCCGCGGACACCGCGCGGGCCCGAACGCGAGCCTTCGCGGGCAGCGCGCCTTTGGGTCCGGAAAGACAGAAACTAGCTACAAGTGTAGCCTAAGCCTGCCTAGCGCCGCCGCGCCTTCGGCTTGGCGGCCCGTTTCTTGGGGGCCGCCTTGGTGGGCGTCGCTCTTTTGACGGCCTTTCGGACCTTGGCACGCCGTGCCGGTTTGGCGGCAACCGCTGTTTTCCTGGGTTTTGCTTTTGCCTTCTTGGCCTTGGCCGGAGCCCTTGCCTTGGGTTTGGGCGCAGCCTTGGGCTTGGGCGCAGCCTTATGCGCTGCCCGGGAAGGGGCGCGCCGCTGCGAGGTTGTTGGAACTGGCAAAGGCGCCGGGGCTGCCAGCGCGGGCCCCTCACCCAAGGATGACTCCGGCGATTCTACGGCGACTTCTCCGTAAGAAACGTCCTCGTCGTCAACCACATCGTCGCCTTCTGCCTCGGCCTCCTCGGCCTCCTCGCGATAGTCGGAAGACAGTTCGTCGGCGTATTCGTCAAGTTCGTCGCCGGGCTCGCGATCGAAAACCATGAATTCCTCCTTGCTTCCTCTCCCCAATGGCAGGGAGTACGTCTCGCGGGGACGCTACGCCCCTGTCGGCGGCAC
>DATJAQ010000052.1:0-18079 GCA_035516075.1 Terriglobia bacterium
GCTGCTTACTCGCAATTGGCCGTATTGCGAGCCCGCTATCGTACCCGAAATGTCGGCGTTCAACGACCCGGCGGAGGTCTGGGTGTAGGCGCCGCTGACGCCCAGAACGCCGGGAGTGGTTGCCAGGTCCCCGGGCGTGACACTGCCGCTGGACTTGACGTTCGCCCCCAGCATGCCCCCGTTGCCGAAGACGGACCCTTTCTGAATGTTGACCGAGCCGGCGGCGGGGTAAAAGGCATCGCCGCTCGCGAAGTTCGCGGTGGTAGAGAAGGCGAGCACGCCATCCACCGTGAGCTTGCCGCCCGCCTGGTTGAACGAGCCTCCAGCGCCCACTGTGAACGTGCTGCCCTTGGAGATCTTGACTCCGCCGGCGTTGTTGAAGCTGCCGGTGGTGGTGAAGATCTGGTTGCCGGCCAGGGTGAAGCTGCCCTTGGCGCCGTTGGTCAAGAAGCCCGTCAGGGCGTTGGTGTTGGGATTCAAGATTTGCGACGTGGTGCCGGTGAGCGTGATGCCGGCGTTGTTGGTGGTGATGTTGCCCGGGATCTGAAGCGTGCCCGTGACGCTGTACTTGCCCCCCGTTAGCGTGCCATTGACAAGGTTTGTGAACCTGCTGGCTCCGCCTTGGAAGTCCATCGTGCTGCCGGCCGCGACACTGAGCGTTCCCGTGTTGGTAAAAGTCGCGGCCAGGATGATGAGCGGCACCGTCTGATTCGCGAGCAGGGTTCCGCTATTGGTCATTACGCCGGAGCAGTTGGTGTTCGTAAAGAAGGTGCCGGAACCTTCAATGGTGCTACTGTTGATCAGCGTCGCGCTGCCGCAACTGCTGGCCTGAATCGCATTTTGTGCGAAATTCGTCATGATCACCTTGCCTGAGCCCGAAAGCGTCAAAGTCTGTCCCACCGGGATGGCGAGGGTGGTGCTGTTACCCGACGAGTCCACCGTGATCGTGCCGGTGTTGGTGACGGTGCCCGAGAAGGCGGCGGTCTGGGTGTCCGAAATCACGATCGCCCCAATGTTGGTAATCCCCGTGATTGTCGAAATGTTGCCGCCGTTCTGATTGGTGTAGATCGTGCCGCCGGCGGAGGTCGAGAAACTGCCACCGGTAACCGAGCTCCCGTAGGTGTTCACATAGGAGCCTGTGCCCGACGCCGAGACGGTCCCGCCCGTGTTCGTGAGCGTGACGGCCCCCAGAATAAGAACTCCGCCGTTCGTCGCTTCAAGGGTGCCGGTGTTGGTCAATCCGGGGGACTCCAGGCGGGTAAGCCAGAGCTGGAGGTTATTGGCGCCGGTAGGCACGTTAGCGTTGATGGTGCCCGAGTTGGTGACGGCGATGCCGTTTTCGATGAGCCCAGTGCCCTGGATGGTGGACTCATTGACGAGAGTGGTGGGCCCGTTGCCGCCGCTGATGAAATCATGGTTGTTGTACGAGTTGCTGGTTCCATCCCCCATCGTCACGTTGCCCGGGCCGGTCAGCGTCAAGGTTTGATTCGCAGGGATGTTCAGCGTGATGTCGCTGCCACGGGACTCGATCTGGATGGTGCCGGTGTTGTTGATGGTTCCCTGAAAATTGCCCCCCGGGTGCGGCGCGCCGTCAACCAACTGCATGGTCCCGGAGTTGGTTATGGTGTTCCCGTTAGTGGCGTCGAGAGTCGCGGTGGTGTCAACAACCTGAATCACTCCTCCGCTTGAGGTTGTCCACGTGCCGCCGGTGAACGTTTCGCCGCCCTGACCTTCGCCCTCAAGCTGGACGTAGGAATTGGTGCCCGACGCGCTAATCGTCCCGCCAACGTTGTTGAGCGTGAGGCTCCCCATGGCGAGCTGGCCGCCAGCGGTGGCTTCCATCAAGCCGGTGTTGGTTGAGGGGCCGTTTGTGTTGTTGCGTCCTACCACGAGCTGCTCGCCGGGTTCGTTGGCGTCGATCAGGCCCGTGCTGGCATTGTCAAAGGTCATGTCGAAGCCGCCGCCGCCCTCGATCGTCGACTGGTTCAACAGCGTGGTGGCGCCCCCGCTGCTTCCGAGATAGTCGCCTCCGTTGGAGTTGGCGTTCAGGGTAATCGTTCCGCCGCCGGATAGGGTCACCGTCCCAGTAGCTGAGATAGTTATGCCCGTTGTTCCAAAAGTCACCGGAACGGCCATAATAATCTGGCCATTGTTGGTGATGGAGGAGCCACCGACGTTGAGATTGGGACTTGCGTTAGTTACGGTGGGAAGCGTCAGGCTGTTGCCGCTGCCGATGGTGAGGTTGGCGGTCGAACCGTTGACGTCCAAGGTGACGGCGGCTCCCGACTGAATAAAGACGTCGCAAGTCGAGCTCGGCTCCCCAGCCGACCAATTCGATGCAATGCTCCAGACACCGCTCGAACTTCCGACCCAGGCATCGTCTATGCTGTTCATGCACGTTTGCCCGAATGCCGAGGTCGCGCCGGCGCCGAGCAACAACATCACCCCCGCCGCAACACCAGCCCTGATGAGCGTTATAGGCCTGATTTTCCTCCCGAGTCGCTTCATGAACGTTCTCCTTTCAAAATCACTGGCTGAGCTAGGCACTGCCCCGGCAGACTTGCCTTCCCGAACAATGGCAAGGGTGAATCTTGCTAGTTCTAAGCCCATGGGATAGCATTTCTCGGCGTCAAATGGGCAAAACAATCCCCTCACCTCCCGGACCGTCAATTCGCCGGCCGTCTCTGCGGCGGAGCGGTGGCGGCCTCCGGGCGATGGCTTGCGCGGGTTCCAGTTCTTGCAGAAAGTGGAGATTTGCGTCTTTTAGAAACCTTTAAGAATTCTTTAAACCACCATGGACGCGCCTAAAACCCCGCCCGAGATTCTTCAACTGGGACCCTTCCAACTGCTTGTAGGCAATAAGGTTCTGCTCAGTGACTGGCAGCAGGTGCCGCTTGCGCCCCGCGCCGTCGAAGTGCTGGTGGTCCTCGCCACCCAAGCCAACCAAATCGTCAGCAAGGACGACCTGATGCGCGCAGTCTGGCCGGACACTTTTGTGGAAGAAGTGAATCTGGCCGTCCACATCTCAGCTCTTCGCAAACTCCTGGCCGGCGCGGGCGGTGCAATCCGGATCGAAACCATCCCCAAGCGCGGCTATCGCTTGCGGGGTGATGTTCGGGCCGCGCAGCCCGAACCCCCTGCGGAATCCGCCGGTGCGGATGTTGGTGCGATCGGGCAAGTTCCGACCGGTTCCGCAGACCAACCGCGGCCGGCGCCCGTCAACCAGCATGATCACGAAGCAAGTAGCCCTGGTTTAACCGCCACGCACCCGATGCGGCCCAGAACTCTGGCCGGTCTCACATTGGCGGTCGTGTTGCTGGTCCTGGCCGGGGTGTGGCTCGATCACTGGGCGAATCGCGCCCAGGGACGAGTGGAAGCCGGCGGCGCGCGCATCGACTCGCTCGCGGTCTTGCCGCTCGACAATCTTTCCGGGGATCCGAAACAGGATTATTTCGCGGCCGGCATCACGGACGATCTCACCACCGAACTTGCTCACATCCGGGGGCTGAAGGTGGTTTCACGCACCTCGGCCTCTCAGTTTCAGTCGGCACACCGTTCTTTGCCGGAAATCGCGCGGGCGCTCGGCGTGCAAGCCGTCATCGAGGGCTCGGTGGTCCGCGACGGCAATCGCGTCCGCATCACCACCCAGCTCATCGACGCCACTACGGACCGCCACCTGTGGGCGGGCTCTTACGAAGACTCGATCGACGAGATCATCGCGCTCCAGGACCGCGCGGCGCGCGACGTGGCTCGGGAAATTCGCGCCGCGGTGAAGCCCGAAGACGCGCTGTTGCCGTCTGCCCCCAACGCCCGCCCCTCCGGCGTCGATCGCCAGGCGTATGACGACTACCTCGAAGGGCTTTATGTCTGGAACCGCCGCGACGTGCGCACGTTCGACCGGGCCATCGAGTATTTTTCCCGCGCCGCCACCGAGGATCCGCACTTTGCGCCGGCCTTCGCGAGCCTCGCTGACGTGTACGTCCTGTGGGGAATGAACGGTAAGCCCACCACAGAGAGCGGTCCTCTGGCGCGCCGGGCGGCGCTCAACGCGCTGGCCCAGGACCCCAATTCCGCCGAAGCTCATACCGCCCTGGCCGCAACCAGCGCCGTCTTTGAGTGGAATTGGGCTGCGGCCGCCGAGGAGTTCCAGCGGGCAATCGAACTCGATCCGAACTACGCCACCGGGCACCAATGGTATGCCGACTTCTATCTCGTTCCCGAGCTAAAGCTTGACGAGGCGCAAAAGGAGATCGGCGCCGCGGTGGCGCTCGACCCGCTTTCGCCCATCATGCTGGTGGACGACGGCTGGATTCGTTACCTGCGCGGCGACTACCCCCGGGCGTGGCAGCAGTTCCAGCGCGCGCTCGCCATGGACCCGAATTTTGTGCCCGCTCATTTCCGTATCGAAGGCTGGTATCTGGCGCAGCACCGCGACGCCGAATACGCGCAGGCCGCCGAAAAAAACGCGCGTGTCGCCAGTGCCGACGAAACCCTGGCCCGCGCCGTCGAGACAGGCTTTGCACGTGAGGGGATGCGCGGGCTCGCCCGCGCGGAGTTGAACGACGCAGTGCGTCGAGGAGAGAAACCGGACGGCGCTGTAGCGGCCGTATATTGGGCGATGCTGGGCGACACCGGCCGGACATGCGCTGCGCTCAGGAACCGGATCCACGATCACGACACGGGCCTGCTCTATGTAAACGTGGATGCAAGATATGCTGGTCTGCGCAAGCTCAGTTGCTATGCCGATGTCGCGCGCCAGATCGGCCTGCCGCAGTTGCCGGCCACTTCAGCGGCTTCCCGGCCGCTTCAGCCTGCCCGCCATTAGCCCGCCGTTCCTTGCTTTGCGCACGCCAAGCGCCACCGCCGGGAGCGCCTGGCGGGCCGCCGCCTTTACGCAAAATCCCGTGTTCCGCCGAGATCGCGCAACGGATCGGTCTTCCCCGGTTGCCGCCCTCTGCTACAGCTGCCCCGCGACCGGTCCGAACTTCCTCCTCGGTCACCGCTCCGCGCTCCTCGAATTGAGTGGCCCCCGGGCAAGTCTGGCTGGCAGCTCTACGGCCGCGCGTCACTTCAGCGCCTTCTCGATGGCTGCCTCGGCTACCGGCGCCAGAAGCTCGTAACCCTTGGCGTTCGGGTGCAGGCCGTCGTCGGAGTAGCCTTCGCGCATCATGCCCTTGCCATCCACAATGGCCGCGTAATAGTCCGCGATTCCAGCCTGGGTACGGGTGGCATAGTCGCTCAGCCAGGCGTTGAGTTTCAGAATGTCGGCGGGCGGGCGGGATGTCGTCTGCTTGTTGGCAGTGTAATCGCTGACGGGCGTGAGCAGGCAGAGGATCACCTTGATGCCGTGCGAATGGGCGAGCTCGGTGAAGGCCTGAAAGTTTTCCTCGATCATCGTCAGGGTTTCCGGGCCGGTGTTGCGCGCGATATCGTTGGTACCCGCCAGAATGATGACGGCGGCGGGTTTCAGATCGATTACGTCGGGGTACATGCGCACCAGCATCTGGGGCGTGGTCTGGCCGCCGATGCCGCGATTCACGTAGGGCTTGCCGGGAAAATACCGGTCCAGGTGCCAGCCGTCGGTGATCGAATCGCCGAGAAACACAACGCGATGCGAGTCAGCGGGCCGGGCCATAAGCTCCACATCATCGGCGTGGTAGCGGCCGAGCTGGTTCCAATCCTGAAGCTGGTCCGCCAGGCCCTGCGCGAAGAATTGCAGACAGCAGTTCGCCTTGGGCGGATGGTAGTCCTCCACCAACTGGCAAGGCGCCGCAGTGCCTGCCAGCAGCGTCGCGAGAGCGGCTAGAAGCGCGCACCCTGCATACTTCGGTAGCGATCTCAAACGGGAATTTGAATGCACGAGTTTCCTCCAGGAAGCGTTAGATTTGTGATCTCGGAACGAAGGGTTGCGGCCACGATGACGCGAGATTTTCGCGCGCCGCCCTCGGGCTCCAAGGCTATGCGAGGCACTCTCCCAGCAGCGCTTTGAGCTTCTCAAAAGCCCGCTCGGCCGCCGGTTGGTTGTACAGCGGGCTATCAGGCGTCGTCCAACTGTGGTAGGCGCCCGCGTAGACTTCGCTCTCATACCGGCCGCCCCAGCTTTTGAGCGCAAGGCTGAGCTTATCGATGGCCTCTTGCGGCATGGAGCGGTCTGCGGTGGCGTGCCCAAAATAGAGCCGCGCCTTGATGCGCGGGAGGACGAGATGGGGGCTGGCGGGCGCGTCGGTAAGGAGTCCGCCGCCGTGGAATGAAGCGGCCGCCGCGATGCTGGCGGGCCGGGCCGCCGCTACGCGCATCGCCAGCCCTCCCGTGAAGCAGTAACCCACCACGCCCATCGTGCTCTCGGCCACGGCATCGTGGGCGGCAAGAAAATCCAGGTAGCTCCCGGCGTCGCGCTCGACGGCCTCCGGCGTCAAGGGCTCGCGAAGTTCATCCAGGCGTTTTCGGGTACGCTCTTCGGCCATGTTCAAAGGAAAGTCGAACATCGGCGGGCGCCGCGTGCGGTAAAAGACGTTGGGCATCAGCACAACGTAGCCAAGGCCAGCCAGGCGGCGTGCCATCTCACGCTGAGCGGGACGGATGCCGCCGATGTCGGTCAGATGGATCACGCCGGGCGAGCGGCCGCCGCCTTCCGCCCGGTACAGAACCCCGTCCGAGACTCCGTCGGCTGTGCGAATTTCGACCTCGTCCTCAATCACGTTGCCTCCGCGCCACAACTGCCTCGATGAGTTCCTTGGCCGTTTTCGCGTCGTCGGCCGCACGCCTCACGGTAACGCAAATGCCACCAGCGCGTCGCTCTGCGGCTCTGCGTCCACCTTGGCGTGGCCGCCGGCGGCGATCACCACGTATTGCTTGCCCTCCGCGCCCACTCGATACGTCATGGGCGTGGCGTGGCCCGCCGCGGGAAGCAGCCCTTTCCACAGTTCCTTGCCCGTCTCCACGTCGAAGGCGCGCAAATACGGGTCAAAGCTGCCGGCGATGAACACCACTCCGCCCGCGGTTACAATCGGCCCGCCAAAGCTGACCGATCCCGCAGGCACTTGCGGGGCGCTGGGCGCAATGGTACCAAACGGGACCTGCCAGCGAATGGCGCCGTGCGTCATGTCCACGGCGGCGAGCGTCCCCCAAGGCGGAGGAACGCAAGGCAAGTGAGCCCCAGGCGAAAGCAATGGGCGGCGGTGCATGCCGTAAGGCCCCCCGGACTGGGCCGTATATTCGCCTTGCCCGTGCAGGGCGGCGTCGTGAAACTGGGCGCGCGGAATGACCCCCATCAGGAACGGCAAATTGGTGGTGTTCACCAGCAGCAGCCCGCGCGCGGGATCGAACGCGTAGCCGCTCCAGTTCATGCCGCCCACGTTGCCCGGTATTGCGAGCGTGTCCTGGACCGACGGCGGCGTGAAGATGCCCTGGTTCCTCAACCCTTGAATTAGCCTGCGGCAGGCGTCGCGGTCCTCGGGCGTGAGACCCCAGGCGCCGTCTGCTGAAACTTTTTGCGGCACCAGCGCGGGCGGCGCCGTGGGGAAGGGTTGGGTGGGCGAGGTTACCTCGCCGGGCACGTCGCTTTGCGGCACCGGGCGTTCCTCCACGGGGAACACCGGCGCGCCGGTGTCGCGATTCAGTACGTACAGGAAGCCGGTCTTGTTGCCCTGAATCACCACGGGCATCTGCCTGCCGTCATGGTCGATGGTGGCGAGCAGGGGCGGGGAGGCCGAGTCGTAGTCCCAAAGATCGTGATGAACGAGCTGGAATCCCCAGGCCAGTTCGCCGGTCTTGGCGTGCAGGGCCACGATGGAGTCCGCCCACTTACCGTCCCCCGGCCGCAAGCCGCCGTAATAGTCCGGGCTCGCGCTGCCGGTGGGTACAAAAACAAGGTCGCGTTCGGGGTCGACGGCCATGATCGACCACGCGTTGGCCGCGCCCGTGCGCCAGGCCTTTCCAGCCGCCCCGCTCGCGCCGGAGGCGTTCGGCGGCACCGGGTCCCAGCTCCAGCGCAGCGCTCCCGTGCGCGCGTCGAAGGCGCGCACCACGCCGCCCGGCATGTCCACACGGGCGTTGTCGTCGATGGCCGAGCCCACCACCACGAGGTCGTCAATCACGGCGGGCGGCGACGTCATGTGATACCAGCCTCCGACGTAGCGAGGCACGTTCCTCAAGCTCACCTGGCCATATTCGCCGAAGTCTGCGCAAGGGGCGCCGGTGGCGGCGTCGAGCGCCACCAGGCGCGCGTCGAGCGTGGCCTCAAAGATGCGCCGGCGGCACGGCCGCCCACCCAGCTTGTCAGGGTCGAGCCAGGTGGAAACGCCGCGATTGATTAGGCCGTCGCCATAATCGCCGGTGGGGTCAACGAAGGGATCGTACGCCCAGCGCTGCTTTCCGGTCTCAGGATCGAGTGCGATCACGCGATTGAAGCCGGTGGTGACGTAGAGTGTGCCGTCCACCAGTAGCGGCGTGCTTTCGAACCCGCTTCGCTTCCGGTCATGGCTCCCATCCGAGATGTCGCCGGTGTGAAACACCCACGCCACCTTGAGTTGCGAGACGTTTTCGCGGTTGATCCCTGTCAAGGGCGAATACCGCATACCGCCGGCATCGTGCCCGCAATAAGGCCAGTCGCCGGCAGCATCGCCGGATGGGTCTGCGATACTCGAAGACCTGCTCGAACACATTGCGGCCAGGCACACGACCAGCACCATTGAGCTCCACCGCCGGGCTGCTTTCATACGAACCTCCACGCCGTTTTCCCCGCGCAACCCCGCAGCGCGGCGAGCAGTTATTGTACTAGGATTTCCGTATCGAGCCTCCCGGACGCGCGGTCAGATCCCTCCTGAAACGCGCTTTCAGTTCGTGCGACAGGCTATACTTCCCACGCGGACGCGGCCCAGGTCACTTCCGGCGCCCGGCGTTGAATCTCATGACCATTGGCAAGACTCCCAGACTCCGCAAGCCGCTGCTCGCAACCCTCGCCGCGATCTTCGCCGCCGCCGTCATCCTCTACACCGGCATTTGGATATATTTCAGCCAATGGCTGCCGCCGGTGGAATTGGGTTTCGACGAGCAGTATGTCGCGTCGGGATCGTACGAACTTGTGACGGGCGTCCGCAAGGATAGCCCGGCGGAGAGGGCAGGATTACAGCCCGGGGACCGGATTCTCAAAATCGACGGCCACCCGCTCGAAAGCACCTACGCCCTCGGTGATATGTGGGCCGTGCGCCACCCGGGCCAGGCTGTCGATTTGACCGTCCAGCGCCCGCCGGCAGCCGCCGTAGTCCACCTCACTGGGGTCTTGCGGGCCGCTACTACCATCTCCACGGAGGGAGGGATCACCCAGCATCTGGGTGAGGACCTCTTGAAGATTTATCCCATCGGATTCCTCGTAGTGGGTTTGGTGGTTCTGATCCTGCGCCCTGAAGACCCCAACGCCTGGCTTCTGGCGCTGATGTTCGCCGCCTTCATCGCCGTGCCGCGGCCGAACTCGTACACGGGCATGGGGCCCGCCTTGCGGCCGTTCGCGCTGGCCTACCGGGCGATTTTTGACAGCATGCTGGCCGGGTTCTTCTACTATTTCTTTTCGATCTTTCCCACGCGTTCGCCGCTCGATCAACGCGCTTCGTGGCTGAAATGGGTGGGCCTCGGGATTGGGATCAGCGTCGCCTTGCCTGGGTTGGACGTCGGTGACCCGCGGTCTCCCGAGACACTGATCAGGCTGATCGGCGCCAAGCCTGCCAACGTCCTTCGAATGTCTTACCTGTACGGGTTCGTCGGCCTGGGCTTGCTTTCGCTGGTCTTGAATGCCTTCAGCGCCGGCACTCCGGAGACGCGCCGCAAGATTCGGGTGCTTCTTTGGGGAACGCTGGCGGGCGTTGTGCCGTCCACCCTGTTGCTTCTCGCAAATGAATTCGTGGGGTATCGCTGGCCCTTCTGGCTGGTTGGCATTGTCGTGCTCTTGCTATGGCTCCTGCCCGTTTCGTTTGCCTACGCCGTCATCAAGCATCGCGTGCTTGAGATACCGGTACTGCTGCGCCGGAGCGCCCGCTACCTGCTGGTGCAACGGGGCTTTACGATTCTGCTCGCGCTCGTCAGCGTGGCCGCGACGCTGGCATTCGCCGTCTCGTTTGAGCGCTATCTTGAACCTGTCACCGGAGCCGGCGTGCCCGGCGTGATCGCCCTGGGAACGGGCTTCGGCACCCTCCTGCTTTGGACCGGAATGCAGGTCCATCGGGGTGTCGGGGGCCGAATCGACCGCGCCTTCTTCCGCAACTCGTATGACGCTCGCATGATTCTTGAGGAGCTTGCCGAAAGGACCCGCAAGACCTCTCGCCGCGAAGAACTGGCCGGGCTCCTGGCCGGCGAGATCAGCCAAGCTCTTCATCCCTCTTTCCTTTTCATTTATCTGGAGCGGCGGGATGGCCTCTTGTACTTCGCCCGCGATGGCGCCGGCCCCGCGCCCGAATCCCTTTCGCCGGACTCACCGCTCTTGCAGCAGTTGGCGCGCCACAGCGGGCCGTGGGAGGTTCCCGCGGCGCCCTCTGAAGGCGACGTCGATCTCTCGGACTTGGGACCCGTCCGGCCGGAGTGCCTGGTGCCGATGCGCGGCGACGCCGATCGCTTGAGGGGTGTGATCGTGCTGGGAGCGCGCCTTTCCGAGGAGCCTTACTCGCGCGAAGACCGGCGCCTGCTGGCCAGTGTGGCCAGCCAGGCCGGGGTGGCGCTCGAAAAGATCCGGCTGGCTGAAGAGATCGCCGAGCGCATGGAGGCCGAGCGGCGCTCGGCCCAGGAGATGGACTTCGCGCGCCAGGTGCAGGCCCGGCTGTTTCCGCAGAAGTTGCCGCAGTTGAAGACGCTCGAGTACGCCGGAGGGTGCGTCCAGGCCCGCCAGGTGGGCGGCGACTACTACGATTTCCTCGACTTCGGCGCCGGCCGCATGGGACTGGTGCTGGCCGACATCGCGGGCAAAGGCGTCTCCGGGGCGCTGCTGATGGCCAACCTGCAGGCCAACCTGCGCAGCCAATACGCGCTCGCCATGGCGGACTTGCCGGGCCTGCTCGGTTCCGTCAATCGCCTGTTCCACGAGAGCACGGCGGACGAAAGTTACGCCACCCTCTTCTTCGGGGACTACAGCGATGAGCACCGCGTGCTGCGTTACGCCAATTGCGGGCATAATCCGCCTTTTTTGATGCGCGCCGACGGCAGTGTGGAGCGTCTCGCGGCCACCGCCACGGTGATCGGCTTGTTCGACGACTGGGCGTGTCCCATCCGCGAGACCCGTTTGAACCCCGGCGACACGCTGGTGGTTTACACCGACGGCGTCACCGAAGCGGCCAATGCGGCGGGCGACGAATTCGGCGAAGACCGTTTGGTGGAGATCGTCCGCGCCGAGCGGCATCGGCCCGCGCAGCAACTGATGGAGGCCATCAGCACCGCAGTGCGCCAATTCAGCGCCGGCGAGCAGGCGGACGACGTGACCTTGGTGGTGGCGCGGGGGCGGGCGATATAAGTGACCCACGTCACCGCAGCGAGCGGCGCGCCTTCGTAATCTGAGAGGTCGGAGATGCCGCGCGCAGAATTGCGGATAGGGAGGTACGGGCATGGAACATGCCGAAAGCATCGATCTTTTGAACAAGGCTGTCGCCGATGAATTGCAGGCGGTGCACCAGTACATGTACTTTCACTTTCACCTCGACGACCAGGGCCTCGCACCGCTGGCCGGCCTGTTCAAGCGCATTGCAATCCAGGAGATGGGGCACGCGGAGGCCCTGGCCGAGCGCATTCTATTTCTGAAGGGCGACGTGGAGATGGTTCCCGCGGGTCCGGTGGATAAAATCGTAGAAGCGGAGGCCATGCTGGCCAAAGCTATGGCCATGGAAGACGACAGCGCCCGCTCATACAATCAGGCCGCCATCAATTGCGCGGCCCACGCCGACTCCGGTTCCAAGCAAGTCTTCGAGCGGCTCATCACGGACGAAGAAGGCCACTTCAACGAGTTCGAAAAGCAGCGCGACAATGTCAAGCGTTTCGGGCTCAGTTATCTGGCGCTTCAATCCTTCGGCGGCGCGACGTCCGAAGCCGGCTCGAAGGCTGCCGGCTAGGATTGCGGCCGAACGCCGGGGAGGCGCCCGTGGGCGGCCGTGCTCAATACGCCTCAGCTGAGTTGGGAAGGAGGACGCCTTAAATGGAAGCCTTCCTGCAAGACCTGCGCTACAGTTTTCGGTTGCTCTCCAAGAGCCCCGGATTCACGGCTATCGCGGTGATCACCCTGGCCCTCGGCATCGGCGCCAACAGCACCATTTTCAGTTGGATCGACTCCACCCTGCTCAATCCCATCCCCGGCGTCACGCACACCGGCGATCTTTACACTTGGATGAGGGGCGATCGCAGCGAACACCCCTCCCCGCCGTTCTCGTACCTCGATTACCGCGACCTTCGCGATCACACCCAAACCTTCTCGGGCGTGCTGGGATATCACGACGACTACATCACCCTGACCGGTGTCGCAAAGCCGGAACGCATTTTCGGCGCGCTCACCTCGGCCAACTACTTCGACGTGCTCGGCGCGCGGCCCCAGCTCGGCCGTGGCTTCCTGCCGGCGGAAGAGCTCAGTCCCGGCGCGACGGTGGCCGTGATCAGCGACAGTCTGTGGCGCACGCACTTCGAGGCTGACCGCTCCGTGATCGGCCGCTCGATTCAGTTGAACCGGCGCCTCTACACCATCATCGGTGTGGCGCCTCCGGATTTCCAGGGTTGCAAGACGGGATTGCGCACCGATTTGTGGATTCCACTCGGGATGGACCGGTTCGTGTGGCACTCAGACCGCCCCGCCGATCGCGCCACGTTCTGGCTCAACGTGCTCGGAAGACTTAAGCCGGGCGTCGGCCCCCGCCAGGCTAACCAGGAACTGAACCTGCTGATGCAACGTATCGTGGAGCATTCGCCCGACGCGCATCAAGGCCCAAACCAGATGTCACTCGATCCGCTGTGGCGCTCGCCGTTCGGCGCCAACGTCTACCTCTACCAAACGCTGCCCACGCTGCTCGCCCTGGCTGGGGCCTTGCTGCTGTTAGCATGCGCCAACGTCGCCAACCTGCTGCTGGTGCGCTCGGTGGGGCGGCGGCGCGAAATCGCCCTGCGCCTGGCCATGGGCGCCGGCCGCTGGCGGTTGGTGAGGCAGTTCCTGGTGGAGAGCCTGGCGCTGGCTCTGGCGGGGGGCGCAGTGGCCGTGTTGATAACCTTCTGGACGGCGGGAACGTTCGACCACTTCATCCCGCCCCTCACGATCCCCGTCGATCTCAACGGCCACCTAAGCGCCAGCGTGTTTCTGGCCACCCTGGGCGCGTCGTTTGTAACCAGCGTGATCTTCGGCATTCTGCCCGCCTTGCGCTCGTCGGGGATCTCGCCGGTGACGGTGCTCAAGGAAGAGGCGCTCAGCGTGTCCGGCGGGCTCCACAAGGCGCGCCTTTCCAGCGCCCTGGTGGTGATGCAGATTGCGCTTTCGGTGGTGCTGCTGGTCTGCGCCGGACTCTTCCTGCGCAGTCTGCAGCGCGTGGAGACGATCAATCCGGGCTTCGATCCCAATCACGTGCTGATTGCTTCCTACGAGCTCGGGCCCGCCGGTTACGCGCGGTCGGCCGCCTTCGAGTTCGACCGCCAGGTGCTCGCGAAAGTTGGGGCGCTTCCCGGCGTGGAGTCGGCGACGTTGGCGGATTTCGCTCCCCTCACCTTCTCCCTCCACTCCCAGGACGTGCAGGCCGAGGGCTACGTGCCGCGGCCTCACGAGTCGCTGGAGATCGACCGCGCCGACGTGGGTCCGAATTACCTCGCAACCCTGCGCGTTCCCTTGATCGCCGGCCGCGACGTCGCCCCCCAGGATACGGAGAAGTCGCAGCCTGTGGCCCTCGTAAACCAGGCGTTCGTGGAGCGCTACTGGCGCGGCCAGGATCCCCTGGGCAAACGCCTGTTCACCGACGGCCGGTGGTATACGGTGGTCGGCGAGGCCGCCAACGGCAAGTACCGCCGCATGATTTACGCTCCCGAGCCCGCCGTTTATCTGCCCCTGTTCCAGGACTATCGCGACACGGTGACGCTCCACGTGCGCACGGCGGGCGATCCGCTGGGCGTGGCCCCGGCGGTTGAAAAGGCGGTGCACGAGCTCGATCCCGACCTACCGGTGTTTGGCATCGCCAGGCTCAAGGCGGCGATGGAGATGGGCAGCGTCTTTGAACGGGTCGCCGCCGCCTTTGTGGGCGCGTTCGGATTTCTCGCCCTCGCCCTGGCCGCCGTCGGCATCTACGGTGTGGTGTCGTACACCACCCGCCAGCGCACCCACGAATTTGGGATTCGCATGGCGCTGGGGGCCGAGCGGGGCGACGTCCTCCGGCTGGTGCTCGGCCAGGGGCTGCGCATGACGATTGTCGGAGTGGTCTTCGGACTGGCCGCCTCGTGGGCCGTGACGCGCTTCCTGGGTTCGCTCCTGCTCGGCGTGACCGCCACCGATGCGTTCACCTACGCTGCCGTGGCGCTGCTGCTGGGCGGCGTGGCGCTCTCCGCCTGCTATTTCCCGGCTCGCCGGGCGACAACAGTGAATCCTTCGGTGGCGCTGCATTCCGAGTGAGAGCGTCGCCACCCTTAGCCGCGGCCGGTGCATCGAATGAATGAGAATAGCGGCGACATGCGCAGGGCAAAACCTCAAACCGCTTCCGGCGTTGGCAGCCCCTCGCCTGTACCGCAAGCGTCCGAAGCTCGTGCTGGCGGGGCACCCCTCCGGGGTGTGCCCGCGTGGCTGGCGCGCGCGCCGTGGGTTCACATCCGGCCGCGGGTTTCGCTGCTCACCGGCAGCGTGCTGGTGCTGCTCACGTTGTACATCCCGGTGGCATTTGGCGCCTGCGGGCCCAACCGAACCGGGCTCGAGTTCTTGCGCGGCGAGGGCGTGTGGCCGGGCATGGCGACCCTTCTTCTTCAACTGAGCCCAGAGCGCGGCGTCTACGCTTTGGGCCTTGCCTTGGCGGCTTTCACGTTGCTCCTGTTGGTGGCGGCTCTGCGGCGTCCGGAGCTTTTGGATAAGCGCTGGATTCGATGGCCCGGCCTGGCATCGGGCTTGCTGTCGCTGTTCGCCGTGGCTGACTTTTTCTGGTTTAACGCCTCCGAGATGGTTGACCAGTTGCTCGAAAATAGGCTGGGGTTCAACCGGCCCGAGGCGATGATGCCGGCGGTGGACGCCGTTGCCGTCGTGGTGCTGCTGCTCTGCCTGCGTTCGCGCTTCCTGCGCCGCCAGCGCTGGGTGGTGTGGCTCCTCGGCATCGAAATCGCCGTCTGCCTGCTGGCGATCGTGGCGGGCGTGCTGGCCGATGTTCACCGGCCGGTCATTTCGCAGGATATTATTCTCGCGATGTCGATCAGCCCGGGCATCCTCTACTGGCTGGTGCCGGCGGGCTTGTGGTTCCGTTTCGGTTTCTCGGCGAACGAAGACCGGCGCGCGCAGTGGCGCGACCTCCGGCCTCGAATCGTCCTGCTCTACCTTCCGCTGGGGTTCTTTGCGGTCGCGCTGCCTCTGTGGCCGAGCGACTCGCGCCCGCTCTGGGGTCTTGTGCCCTACCTCGGCGGACTCTGCCTGATCTTCCTCGGATACACCGGGCTCGCCCATCCTGTCGCGGACCCGCGCAATTCCTGAAGCCGGCCCGCCACTTCGTGCTTGCACGGCAGGGCGCACTTTCGTACTCTCTCTTGTTCACATTTTGCGTAAGGAGGGGATGACCGAATTTATGAGACGCCGCACATTGAACTTTGGCTTGATGGCAGCGGGCGTGGTGGCGGCCACGCTTTCGATCTTTGGCGCCAGTCCGGACCCCGTCAAGAAACCGAAGGCGGCTCCGGCCGTGGAGGCCACTACGGCGGCCGCGGCTTCCAAGCCCGAAATCCCGGACCTCGAATTTCTCACCCGCCTGCGCGAGGAGGAATTCAGCCACGGCAAGGTGATGGACATCATGAGCCACCTGACCGACGATATCGGCCCGCGCCTTACCGGCTCGCCCAACATGAGGAAGGCGAACGAATGGACGCGCGACCAGCTCACGGAGTGGGGCCTGGCGAACGCGCACCTGGAGCCCTGGGGGAAATTCGGCCGCGGCTGGGCTTACCAGATGTGCGAAGTGCGCATGATCTCGCCCGACGCCATGCAGTTCCTGGCGCTGCCCGAGGCCTGGACGCCGGGAACGAACGGCCCCGTCCGCGGCGAGGTGGTGGAGGTTACGGCGGCGTCCTCGGCCGATCTCGACAAATACCGCGGCAAGCTGGCCGGCAAGATCGTGCTGATGGGCGAGGCCCGCGTTCCGGAACCAATCGAGAAGCCCCTCTTCCATCGCGAGGACGACTCCGACCTCGCCAGGATCGCGGCCTACGAAATTCCCGCGGGCGGGCCCGGCGGGCCCAACCCGGCCCGGCGCCAGGAATTCATAAAGCGCTTTCAGTTTCAGCAGGAGCTGTCCAAGTTCTGGAGTGACGAGCACGTGGCCGCGGTGCTGGAGGTGACGCGCCAGCCCGGCCAGGACGGCACCATCTTTGTGCAGTCGGGCGGCAGCTACGAAGCAGGGAAGACCGAAACGGTTCCGAAAATCACCCTGGCCGTGGAGCACTTCGGCCGCATGGCGCGCCTGCTGGCCAAGAAGGTTCCGGTGGAAGTTGAAGTGAACGTGGAAGCGCAGTTCTACGACAACGACGACCAGGCCTACGACACCATCGCCGAAATTCCGGGCACCGACCCGGCGCTGAAGGAGCAGCTCGTGATGCTGGGCGGGCACATGGACTCGTGGCACGCCGGCGAAGGCGCTACGGACAATGGCGCCGGCGTGGCCGTGGCCATGGAGGCGGTTCGCCTGCTCAAGCAGCTCGGCGCCCAGCCGCGGCGCACCATTCGCATTGCGTTGTGGTCGGGCGAGGAGGAAGGGCTGCTCGGCTCGCGCGGCTACGTGAAGAACCACTTCGGATCGCGGCCGGAAAACACCGACCCAAAATTGAAGAACCTGCCCGCGTTCATGCGCCCTCCCGGGGGCCCCCTCGAATTGAAGCCGGAGCAGACACTCGTGTCGGTCTACTTCAATCTCGATAACGGCACGGGACGCGTGCGCGGCGTGTATTTGCAGGGCAACGCGGCGGTGGAACCCATCTTTGAAAAATGGATGGAGCCCTTCCACGATCTCGGCATGACCACGCTCACCCTGCGCAACACCGGCGGCACGGACCACCTCTCCTTCGACGCCGTCGGCATCCCCGGCTTCCAGTTCATCCAGGATTCGATGGATTACGGCACCTTGACGCACCACTCGAATCTCGACGTCTACGAGCACATTCGCCCGCAGGACCTGAAGCAGGCCTCGGTGATCATGGCCGCCTTCGTGTATAACGCCGCCATGCGCGACGAAATGATGCCGCGCAAGCCGATGCGGCCGGATGAGCCGCCGGCCAAATCGGAGAGCGAAGGAGGAGGGGAAAAGAAGGGCGAGGCAGCGCCGCCGGCCGCGAGCCCAGCAGCGCCGGCCGCGAATCCTTCGCCACTCACGCCCGCAGCGGCGCCGCAGCCTCCGCCGTCCGCTGATTGAAACCGCCTGCCCGCGGCCTCCGTGGGCTTTGTGGCCGGCTAAAACGAAACATGGAAGGCACTGAGAATTCTCTGTGGCCTCTGTGTTGAGCCTCGAAAAGTAACGTGGCCGCTATGATTGCTTATGCCCGACACCGAGCCTTATCTCGACGGTATCCGGTCGCGTGCCGCGGGTACGGACCCGCTCGCGACCCAACGCGAAACTCCTGACGCCATCGCACGGTTGATCGAAGGAGCGGCGGATGACCGGCTCAAGCGCAGGCCTGAGCCCCCAAAATGGTCGGTGGTGGAAATCGTCGCCCATCTCGCGGAGGATGAACTCGTCACGAGCTGGCGTTACCGGCAGATGCTCGAGACGCCCGGCTGCGCGCTGGCCGGCTTCGACCAGAACCTGTGGGAGCGACTGGGGAAATACGGCGCCTGGCGCGTGGATGAGGCGCTCGAAATGTTTCGCCTCCTGCGCGCGGCGAATTTACGCTTGCTCGAGGGCTTGAGCCC
>DATJAQ010000053.1:0-7824 GCA_035516075.1 Terriglobia bacterium
ATCGACGTGGCGGGCGAATCGCAACTCGTCGGATACCCCACCCAATTCCCCAGCGTCTCGATGGTCGACTGGAAAACCGGCCAGCCCAACGCCCGCTACTGGGTGCTCAAGCTTCTTCACGGTAACTTCGGGCCTGGCGACCAACTGGTGAGCACCCGCGTCACCACCCCCAACGTCTTCGCCCAAGCCTTCGTCACCCGCGACGGGCAGCGGAAGATCCTTCTGGTAAACCAGCGCGACCGCACGGTGGATATCTCGTTGCCCGTCACTTCAGGCGTTCGCGAGGATTACGTGGACCAGACCACGGCCTTCCAGCCTCCGGCGTCCATGGCATTGCCCGGCGAGGTTCTTGAGCTGCGAGGGTTGGCGGTTGCCGTGGTGACGTTGGCAAAGTAGCGAACCAGCTCTCAGCCGTCAGCCTTCTGTCCTGGGGTTGGCTGATAGGCGACAGGCATCAACAGGATAACGCTAGCGTGGTAGCCGACGCTCGCCCGTGATGCTGAATCTCGCTTCCACGCCTCGCGCACCCTCGCCGGGCTGGCTGCCCCCGACGAATACCCGGTAATTGCCGGGCTCGATCTCGTGCTCTCCCTTTTCCGTCACCAGGCTGAGATCGCGGGGATCCAACTTGAAGGTGACGTGCTTCGTCTCGCCCGCCGCCAGGTGAACGCGCTCGAATCCCTTCAGCGCCCGCAGCGGCTTCCAGGCGTCAGACGCGGATTGCCGGTACTCAAGATACAACTCCACCACCTCATCGCCCGCGACTTTTGCCGTATTGCGCACCTCGGCCTCCGCCTGAAGCGGATCGCCGGCCGTAACTTGGGTGGACGAGAGCTTGAGGTTCCGATAGGCGAAGCTCGCATAGCTCAAGCCGTAACCGAAACCGTAAAGAGGCTGGCCGCCAAAATAGCGGTAAGTGCGATTTTGCATCGAATAGTCATCGAAAGGCGGGAGTTGATCGAGCGAGGCGTAGAAAGTGATCGGGAGCCGGCCGCCGGGATTGTTGGCGCCGGCCAGCGTTTCCGCAATGGCCGTTCCGCCCTCCTCGCCCGGGTACCAGGCTTCGAGGATGGCCGCCGCGTGATGTTGGGCCCAGTTCACGGCCAGCGCGCTGCCGTTCATCAGCACCACCACCAGGGGCTTGCCCGTGCCGGCCAGCGCCTCCAGTAAATCCTGCTGGACGTGCGGCAGCCCGATGTCGGTACGGTCGCCGCCGTTGAAGCCCTCAACGTGAATGCTCATCTCCTCGCCTTCCAGGTTGGGCGAGAGTCCCACGAAGGCCAGTACTACGTCCGACCGCTTAGCCAGGTCGAGAGCCTCCTGGCGTAGCACGTCGGCCGGAGGCTTCCACACCAGGGTGACGCCGCCATTGAACAGCGGCGCGCGGTGGGTGTATTCCACGCGGAAATCGTGTGGCGCTCGATCCGTGAAGTGCGCCTGAAACTGAGGTACGCCGCGATCTTTAGCGGTCGCAGCGGCCACCAGCTTGCCGTCCAGGTACACGCGGAAGGTCTCCTCGCTCTCGCAATGCCAGCAGGAGGGATGTTCGATCGCGAACGTGTAATCGCCCGGCCCGGGCGGGGTCAAAGTGCCGGTCCAACGCGCCGCGAACGCGCTCGCCATGACTCCTGGAGCGGGGGCGGCCGCGTTCCAATCAAATTGGATCTGGGGGTCGATGCGCTTCAGGACCGGCGCCCCGTAGAAACCGCCAGGGCCGTAGTACTCGGCCAGAAGGCCCGGTGCGGTCTCGCCCTCCCCGGTGTGAAACACGGTGCTGGGGACCGGCACCGGTAGTTCCGTCACATAGGACGATCCCTGCGAGTAGAGGACCTCCGCTTTGCCCTTGAACTGCCGCCGGATGCCGTCGATCGGCAACACCGGGTGGGAGGGAGTGCCGTTGTAGTTGCCCTCCAAGGCCGCCAATGATTCGGCATTGGGTCCTATCACGGCGATGGTCTTCACCGAGGCTTTCAAAGGGAGAGTTGCGCTTTCGTTCTTCAGCAACACCATGGACTCGCGCGCCGCCTGGAGCGCATACTTCTCATTTTCAGGCGAGTCGTTCTTGGAGAACGCAATATCGTTGAAACGGACCGCATTCGGCGGATCGAACATGCCCAGCTTGATGCGGGCGGTAAACAGGCGCCGAAGCGCGGTATCGAGTTCGCCCTCTTGGATCAAGCCGTCGTGCACCGCCTTCACCAGTTCAACATACTCATTCCCACAAGTGGTATCCGTTCCGGCACGTACTGCATCCACCGCCGCGTGCTCGATGTCAGGAGCAAAGTGGTGCCCGGTGGCGATATCCTCCACCGCGCCGCAATCAGACGTGACGTAGCCCTGGAATCCCCAATCATCGCGGAGCGTCTTCTGAAGCAAGTACGTATTGGCACAGGCTGGCTCGCCGTCGATCGCGTTATAGGCGCACATGGCGGAGTCCGCATGCCCCTCGATCACGGTGGCGCGGAACGCCGGCAGATACGTATCCTCCAGGTCGTGCGGCGAAACATTCACGTTGAAGCCATGCCGCTTCGGCTCCGGCCCGCTGTGCACCGCGTAGTGTTTGGGCGTGGCCACCGCTTCCAGATACTTCGGATCGTCGCCTTGCAGCCCCTTCACAAAGGCCACGCCCAGTCTTGCCGTAAGGAAAGGATCTTCGCCGTACGTTTCCTGCCCGCGTCCCCAGCGGGGATCGCGAAGGATGTTGATGTTGGGGGACCAGAAAGTGAGCCCGTAGTAGATGCTGTGGTTCGAATCGCGCTGCGCCCGATTGTATTTGGCCCGCGCCTCGGTAGAGATTACCCGGGCCTCCTGATGCACGAGGCCAGTGTCCCAGGTGGCGGCCATTCCGATTGCCTGGGGAAAAACGGTGGCGTACCCGGACCGCGCCACGCCGTGCAGCGCTTCGTTCCACCAGTCGTATGACGGAACGCCCAACCGGGTGATGGCCGGCGCTGTGTGCTGCATCTGCCGCGCTTTTTCGTCGAGCGTCATCCGCCCGACCAGATCGGCCGCCCGCTGTTCCGGGGGCAGTGAGGGGTTGAGGTAGGCGGGCTCGGCTTCCTGAGCCTCGCCTTGAACGCCGCCTTTGGTGTCGCTTTGCGCGCGGCACGGTTGAACGAAGGCGCCCGCCACCGTCACCAGAATCAAATATCGAAATGCTGCTCCTACCTGAGTCTCACGCCCGGCGATCTTCACAATCCCTCCACCCTCTCCTTTTCTCCGTGCCTCGGTGCCTCTGTGCCCAATTCTTCACAGCTTCTGAGAATTGAGAACCGAAAACTGAGAAGCGTCGCGGTAACGAGCCCCACTTTTAAGAGTTCGCCTGCGATAAAGGGATAGAATCCCTGCAACCACGCCTGCCGGCTGGTGACGCCGAAGACGCCACGGAGCCATAGAACTCCGGCGGTCAGGACAAGCGCGTCGGAGAGAACCAAGCTCAGCGCTAACGTCCAGACTCGGCGGCCGGCGCCGCGTTCCACCAGCCAGCCCAGAAGCGCGGCCGCAAGAGGGAAACTCCACAGGTACCCGCCCGTGGGACCGAGCAGGTAAGCGCCAGTACCCCCGCCCGCAAATACCGGCAAGCCCGCGGCACCTGCGGCGAGATAAAGTGCCTGGCTCAGAAAAGCGCGCCGGCTTCCCAGCGCCGCGCCGGCGAGCAGCACCGCGAAAGTCTGCCCGGTGAGCGGTACCGGTGTGAACGGCAGCGGGATCCGCACTTGGGCCAGCAGCGCGGTGAGCAGAGCAACACCTGCAACCCAAAGCGCGTCCAGCAGACGTGTGTTGCGATGAGCGAGGTTATCAATCAGCACGTTCGTGGCGTCAGTCATTGACGATGCCTTTCCCGAGCTTCAACTGAGAATGCACAGCTATTATAACAATCGGGCGGGGCGTAACCGTCGAAAGTTGAAAGTCAGAAGCAACCGGCCGCAACCTGGCGGCCCGTAGGGCGCAGATTAGCTGTAAAATGTCGCCATGAAGAAACTGATCAATGCCGCTGAGAACGTCGTGCGCGAGGCACTGCTGGGGATGCAGGCCGCGCACGAGGACCGCATCCGGGTCAGCCTCGATCCGGCTTACATCGTCCGCAAGGACTCGCCCCAGCCGGGCAAGGTAGGCCTGGTATCCGGCGGCGGCAGCGGTCACGAGCCGATGCACGGCGGATACGTGGGCCGCGGGATGCTCGACGCCGCGTGCCCGGGCCAGATCTTCACCAGCCCGACGCCTGACCAGATCTTCGAGGCCAGCAAAGCGGTGAGCGGCGGCGCGGGCGTGCTGCATGTGGTGAAGAATTACACCGGCGACGTTATGAATTTCGACCTGGCAGCAGAGATGCTTCGCGAAGAAGGCATCGCCGTGGAGAGTGTGCTGGTCGACGACGACGTCGCGGTCGAGAACAGCCTCTACACGGCAGGGCGGCGAGGCGTGGGGCTGACCGTGATCATGGAGAAGCTGTTGGGCGCGGCGGCGGAAAAGGGCGCGGCTCTCGCTGAACTGAAGCAACTCGGCGAATCCATCCGGGGCTCCGGCCGCAGCATGGGCATGGCGCTGACCCCCTGCACCGTGCCGCAGGCCGGCAAGCCCTCGTTCACGTTGGCGGACGACGAGATGGAACTGGGCATTGGCATCCACGGCGAGCCGGGCCGGCGTCGCGTAAAGTTGGCGGCAGCGGATGAGATCGCCTCGATGCTCATGGACCCAGTCCTCCGCGACCTGCCCTTTGTCCATGGGGATGAGGTGCTTCTGTTCGTCAACGGCATGGGCGGCACGCCGCTGATCGAGTTGTATGTCCTGTATCGGCGAGCGGCTGAGATCGCGGGCGAGCAGGGGCTCAAGGTGGTTCGCAATCTCGTCGGTTCCTACATCACTAGCCTGGAGATGGCGGGTTGCTCGATAACCCTACTCAAGATGAATGAGCGCCTGATCGACCTATGGGACGCGCCGGTGGACACGCCAGCCTTGAGGAATTGAGTTTTGGAGGGGCTAGGGCAACGACTCAATTCTTCTATGACGATGAACAACCTCACTATCGAGGGCGCCCGGCGCTGGATTGAGACCGCCGCCACCCTGATCGAACAGAACTCGACCCTGCTGACGGAGCTCGACACCGCCATCGGTGACGGAGACCACGGATCGAATATGGCACGCGGCTTCGGCGCAGTTCGGAAGAAGCTTGAGACGGCGAACGCCACTGATGTCGGCGCCGTCTTCAAACTCGCCGGCATGACGTTGATTTCGACGGTGGGAGGAGCGGCCGGACCGCTCTACGGCGGCTTTTTCCTGGCCATGGCCAAGGCGTCGGCGGGAAAAACGACGCTGGCGCAAGTCGATCTGGAACAGGCTGTCGCCGGCGGCCTCGCCGACATCAAGCGCCGCGGGAAGGCAGAAGTGGGCGACAAAACGATGGTCGATGCCCTGACGCCGGCCGTGGAGGCGCTGCAATCTCCCACCGCAACGGACCTGGGGGCTGCCTCGCGAGCCGCGGCCGATGCTGCCCGGAAGGGCGCAGAGGGTACCACCCCTCTTCAGGCGCGCAAAGGC
The DNA here is from genome assembly GCA_035516075.1 of Terriglobia bacterium. GTDB lineage: Bacteria > Acidobacteriota > Terriglobia > UBA7540 > UBA7540 > Gp13-AA77. The sequence goes on from DATJAQ010000053.1 coordinate 5,539, forward strand.
CGGGCCAGCTATCTGGGCGAGCGCAGTATCGGACACCAGGACCCGGGCGCCACGTCATGCTGGCTCCTGCTGGAGGCGTTGGCTCTTGCCACTGCCGATTGCTGATGGTTGCGTTTCGACGCCCAGGGAATCACCATGGTGAGCTTGGTCCTGGTTTCACACAGCAGAGAGTTGGCGGCGGGCGTCCGCGAACTGGTACTTCAGGCCGCCGGGCCGGATTTCCCCGTCGCCGTGGCTGCAGGTGCCGGCGAGGAGCACGAGCAGATTGGCACCGACGCGGTTTACATCTCGGAGGTCGTTGGCGAGCTCTGGGGGACCGACGGCGTCGTGGTTCTGATGGATCTGGGCAGCGCAGTGTTGAGCGCTACCATGGCTTTGGAACTCCTGGAGCAGAGTGAAGGGGCCTATGAGGCGTGTAGAGAACGCGTCCGGCTCTGCCCCGCCCCGCTGGTAGAAGGGGCGATCGCAGCCGCCGTCGCCGCGCGCGGCGGAGGATCACTGGATGATGTGTGCCGGGAGGCGCTCGGGGCGCTGGCTCCCAAGGAAGAGCAATTGCGGGTCGAACCCAGCGAGAAGCCCCCCAAAATCCCCGAACCTCCCCCCGCTTCCCTGGCCTCCTCGCCGCCGCGCGAACTGGCACTGACGGTGGAAAACGAGCACGGCTTGCACGCGCGACCCGCGGCCCGGCTGGTCCAGACCGCCAGCCGCTTTTCTTCGACGATCGAAATCACCAACCAGACGGCAGGTCGAGGCCCGGCGCCGGCACGGAGCCTCACTAGCTTAGCCCTGTTGCAAGTGAGAAAGGGCGATGAGATCAGAGTCGAAGCCCACGGAGCGGACGCGGAGGCCGCGCTCGAAGCCGTCGCCACGCTGGCGGCAGCAGGTTTCGGAGAACGTGAGGATACGGCTCGCCGTACCCCTTCTGAAACCGCGACTGAAACCGTGGCCGACCGAGGTGCAGGTCGCCGCACGATCCCTGAAGCCGTTGGGTTCGACTCCCAACCGAACTTGAGGCGCGGAACTCCCGCCGCGGAGGGCATCGCGATCGGCCCACTGAGGCTCATTCAAGAATGGCAGCCGTCCGCGAGCGATGAGCCGCCGGCTGAGCCTCTTGCGGACCCGCAGGACGCCGCGGCCGAGCTTGCCCGTTTCAAGCGCGCCACGCGCCGAGTGGCCGAGCGCCTGGCGGCGCAGGGCAGCGGGTCCGGAGGCGCCGCCGCCGGCGAGGCCTCCCAGATCTTCGCCGCACAGGCCGCGATCTTGAACGATCCGGTGGTGCTCGATCAAGTGAAGGCGTTGGTAGAGCGAAAGCGCCTTCGGGCGGCGCCGGCGTGGGCGGAAGTCACGCGCAGCCTGATAGCCTCTTACCAGAGCCTCGACGATCCCTACCTGAGGGAGCGCGCGGCGGACCTTGGCGATCTGTCGCGGCTGGTGCTGGAAGAACTCGCCGGCGCATCCGTGCAGCCGCTGCCCGCCGGCATTCAGCCTCGCCCGCCGGCGATCCTACTCGCGCGCGAACTCTCGCCGCTGGAAGCCGCCGCCTGCGATCCCGACGCGGTCCTCGGAGTGATCACTCGCGAGGGCAGCCCTACCACTCACAGCGCCATCATGCTGCGCACCGTTGGCATTCCCATGGTCACCGCCATTCGCGGGCTCGATACGACGGCGCTGGCCGGCAAAATCGTCGCCCTGGATGGCGGCACCGGTGAGGTGTGGATTGAACCTGCCGGGTCGCTCCGCCAAGACTTGGAAGAACGTCAACGCGAGTGGCGCGATCTCCGGGAGAAAACAGCGGCAGCCGCCGCCCTGCCTGCGGTGACGCTCGACGGCGAACGCGTGGAAGTACTGGTCAATGTCGCTAGCGCGGCGGAAGCCGTCGCCGCAGCGCGCAACGGCGCCGAAGGGATCGGAGTGCTGCGGAGCGAGCTTCTGTTCCTATCGCGCCGCGACGCCCCGACCGAGCAAGAGCAGGTGGACGCTCTGCGCGCCATCCTTGCGCCCTTTCCCCCCGCCATGCCCGTGGTGGTTCGCGCGCTCGACGCGGGCGCCGACAAGCCTCTCGCCTTCCTCCCTCAACCGGCCGAACAAAACCCTTATCTCGGCGTGCGTGGCATTCGTCTGCTGCTTCAAAATCCTGACTTCTTGCTTGCCCACTTGAAGGCCATCCTCGCCGCCGGCGCAGGACGCAACCTCGGGGTGATGTTCCCCATGGTATCCGAGGTGGGCGAGGCGGAGTTGGCCGCAGCGTCCCTTTTGCGGGCTCACCAGGAGCTGCGGGCTGCCGAA
>DATJAQ010000054.1:0-2776 GCA_035516075.1 Terriglobia bacterium
TGTCGGCTTCGATGCGGAAGTCGCCCGTCATGCCGCGCTCGCGGGAGAAGACGAGCTGGCGGTCGAGCGACATGTTGAAGTTGTAGGTCGGCGGTCCCGGAATCGTGTCGCGGCCCGCGTTGCCCAGCTGGCCCGCGGGCGGCAGCGCAAACGCCGCGGTGTTGAAGTAAGCCAGCGTACTCCTGTCGCCGAAGGGCAGGGCGACGGGCGCGCCCGTGGCGTCCGCGCGCAGCGCGTAGTACGTTCCGGTGCCCACCGAGCCGATATTGCCGAGCACCCGGGCGGTTGAGGGCGTGCCGGTTTCGAGCGTGGTCACTCCGCTCCACTGCCAGTCCCCGAACAGATGCCCGGCCACGCCGCCGTGATTCGGAAAGCGCTTTCGATCGCCGAAGGGCAGCTCGTAGGTGTAATTCAGCAGAAACTGGTGGGTGCGATTAAACGTGGAGAGGCCGCGCTCGGCCTCGACGTCGAGGTAGTCCTGCGCTACGCCGCCGCCCTGCCCGCCCACGGCGGCCGCATCGTCGATTGACTTCGAGTACGTGTATCGGCCCCAGATAGAGAGGCCGCGGCGGAACTGGCGCCGGACGCTCACCTGGAGCGCGTTGTAGATTGACGATGCGCCCGAGGTCTCGTAGTCGTATTGCAGGGTGTTGACCGTGTTGAATGAGCCCGCCGGATTCGGCCCCAGCAGCAGGTCCAGCTTTGTGCCCTTCGTGCCCACGTAGCCCACGGTGAGGATGACGTTCTTGGCGAGTTCGTCCTGCACATTCAAATTCCAGGTCTGGGCGTAAGGCGTGCGGAAGTTCGGGTCTACCGCGTAGGTGTTCGTGAGCGTGTTCGGGCCGAGAGCCGGGAAGCCGTCCTGAAGGGTCAGCACCTGCGCCGGCGATGTGGCGAGCGTGGAAGCCTGGGCGAAGGGCGGCTCGCTTTCGAGGTTCGGCACCAGCCGGTTGTAAATGGACCCGTCATAGAACACGCCGTAGCCCGCGCGCACCACGAGCTGGCGCTTGATCCACGGCCGGTAGGCGAGGCCCACCCTCGGCGCCAGGTTGTTCGCGTCGCCGCCGAGCAGCGAGGGCGGAAATCCGCCGGGGTCGAGCCCGGTCACCACGCCCGCGTTCGAGAATCCGGGGCCGAGATCAAGATCCGAAAGGTGGCCGTACCTTTCGGTGAAGGGTTGGAAGTATTCGTAGCGCAGCCCGTAGACGAAGGTGAGCTTGGAAGACGCGCGCCAGTCGTCCTGCGCGAAGCCGTTGTACACCCAGGAGCGCAGGTAGTTGGCGCTGGTTCCGAACCTGACCGAGGTGGACTGCGGCAGGCCCAGCAGAAAGTCGGCGAAGTCGAAGCCGGTGCCCGCCACGGGCAGGCCGCCGGCGGTGAAGTCGCTGGTCGTGTATCCGTTGAAGGTGAAGGTGCCCCGCGCGTTCGGGTCCGTCAGCGTGTTCACCTGCACCCGGCGCACTTCGCCGCCGAAGCGCAGGTTGTGCTTGCCGTGGTTGAGCGTGACCGAGTCCACCGCCCGCAGCGTCTGGTTCCGCGTCAGGCTCGGGATGGGCAGGCTGAGCGCTCCGAAATTGGTGAAGGCGATCTGGGGCACGCCCCAGTCGATCGGGTCCTCGGAGACCCCCGCGATGCCGAGCGCGGCCGCCACGTTGTCGGTGTACGCAAACGGATTCAGCGAGGCGGAGCGCTGGCGGTTGAAGTTGAACGTGAACGAGTTGACGATCTGCGAGCTGAAGGTGTGCGTCTCGCCTAGGCTCACGTTCTGGCCGCGCACCGAGCCGCTGCTGGTGAAGGCGGGGAACGCGGACACGCTGTTCGACCGCGACGAGTTGAAGAAGTAGAAGACGCTCAGGTTGTCTTTCGCCGAAATCTGCTGGCCGATTCGGGCCATCAGGCGGTCGCTCGCGTTCGGCAGCGATTGTTGCAGGTGAAAGTTCTGCACGCTGCCCGGCAGGTTCGGCGCGGGAATGTATTGCAGCAGGCCGAGGGCGGCGGAACTCAGGTCATCCGCCGGAATCGCGTTGCCCGCAAACGCGGTGCGCGGCCCGAGCGGCCCGGACTGGGGCTCGTAAATGACGGGCGTGGTGCCCGCCAGCGGCCCGGACGGAATCACCGTGTCGGAGAAATCCCCCGTCCGCTCCAGCGGCGTCGGCACTGTGGAGTAGACGTCGAACGGGTTCCGGCTGCGTTGCAGGTTGTAGTTGACGAAAAAGCTCGTCTTGTCTTTGCTGTTCAGCAGGTGCGGGATATAAAGCGGCCCGCCGACCGAGAACCCCGCCTGCTCGGAGTAGGACGCGATCTGGTGGTTCTGCGACGTGTTCAACGGATAGGGCAGGGCGTCGAAGGCGGAGTTCGTGTAGCGTTCGAACAGGTTGCCGCGCACGCGGTTCACGCGCGGACGTCGGCCGCCCATCCCGGCAAAGAAGCCGAAGCCGCCTCCGCCCCCTCCGCCAAAACCGCCGCGGCCACCGCCTCCACCGCTACCTCCGCCTCCGAAGCCAGGCGCGCCTTGCTGCTCTTCGCGGTATTGCGCGAAGCGCTGACGCATCTGCTCCATTTGGCCGGGAGTTGGCGCTTCCGCCACGCTTCCGGTAAGCAGGAACGAGTTTGCTGCGCTCGCCTGCGCTCCGGCCGAGCCGGCGTCGCTCTCGTCTCCGGCTCCTGTCTGCGCCCCGGCCGTCTGCGCCTGGCCGCCACTGTCGGAGAAGCGCACCGAGGCCTCGCTTCCTTCGGTTCCGCCTGGCACGCCCGCCTCGCCGCCGAATCCGTTCTC
>DATJAQ010000055.1:0-4832 GCA_035516075.1 Terriglobia bacterium
CTGGAGCACATGGTCTTCAAGGGAACTCGCAAGCGCAGCGCAGAGGAGATCGCCCGCTCGGCAGACTCGATCGGCGGCCACCTGGACGCCTTCACGGCCAAAGAGTGCACCAGCTTCTCCATCAAGGTGCTCGACGAGCACTTGTCCCGCGCCTTTGAGGTGCTGGCCGACCTGGTGAAGAACCCCTTGCTTCGTGAGGAGCACGTGGCCAAGGAGTCCCAGGTGATCCAGGAAGAGATCAAGATGGTCGAGGACACGCCCGATGACCTGGTGCAGGAAATCTTCACCCAGAGCTACTGGCGGAATCATCCGTTGGGGCGCCCGATCCTGGGCACGCGCCGGACCGTGCGCGCCTTTGACCGCCCACGCTTGTTTCACTACTTCCGCCGGCATTATACGCCCTGCAACATGCTGGTGACGGCCGCGGGCCATCTCGAGCATGATCGGGTGCTGGAACTCGTCGAGGCTGAATTGGGCAGCGCGCCGCCCGGCCCTTCCGCCCAAGCGCCGCGCGCGCCGGTCGCCTCCCCCGTGCTGCGCTTCCGGCACAAGAAGAATCTCGAGCAGGTCCACATCTGCGTGGGCGCGCCGGCTTATCCCCTTGCGCACCCGAAGCGCTTCGCCTGCTACGTGCTGAACACCATTCTGGGCGGAGGCATGAGCTCGCGGCTCTTCCAAAACGTGCGCGAAAAGCGCGGCCTGGCCTACGCGGTCTATTCCGGTCTCAACACCTACGCCGACGCCGGCTGCCTCAACGTCTATGCCGGCACCTCCACCGCCAATGCGCGCACGGTGGTGCAGTTGATTGTGGAGGAATTCGTGCGTCTCAAGAACGAGCCGCTCACCGCGGAGGAACTGCTGCGCACCAAGGACTACCTGAAGGGCAGCACGCTGCTCGGCCTGGAATCGACCATGAGCCGCATGTCGAACCTGGCCCGCCAGGAGATGTACTTCGGGCGCTACATTTCGATGGACGAGCTGGCCCGCGAGGTTGACGCCGTGACCGCCGAGGATGTGCTGGGTGTGGCCCGCGAGCTGCTCGCGCCCGGCCGCATCGCCCTCACCGTACTTGGGCCGTTGAGCGGCGCCCGCATCACGCGCGCCGATCTCGCCTGCTAGCAGCCTCACTTCTGTCTTATAATGCCAGTCAGCCGGGCGCGCCGGCATCTCGTTCTCCGGGGAAACCGATTGAGCCTGCGCATCTGCGTGCTGGGAAGCGGAAGCAAGGGGAATTCCACCTGGATCGCCACCGCCAGGACCCGCCTGCTGATCGATGCGGGCCTGAGCGGGCGCGAGACCTGTGCGCGCCTGGCGGCGGTGGGCGAGCGGCCCGAATCCTGCAACGCCATCGTGATTTCCCACGAGCATTCGGACCACGTCACCGGCCTGCGGAAACTCGCCCTCGACCTCGGCCGGCCCGTCTACATCAATCAGGCCACTCGCGAGGCCCTCACTTGGGACCCGAGGATCACGGCCTTCGAAATGTTTGTGGCCGGCGAAAAGTTCACGATCGGCGACATCGAAATCACGCCCTTCTCGGTGCCGCACGACGCAGCCGATCCTGTGGCCTTCACCTTTGAAGCCGAGGGACTGAAGATCGGACTCGTCACCGATCTCGGTTACGTTCCGGAGCACGTGAAGCAGCACGTGCACGGCTGTCACGCCCTCATCTTCGAGTCGAACCACGACGTAGAAATGCTGCGGGTTGGACCCTATCCGTGGTTCATCAAGCAGCGCGTGATGAGCCGGCACGGACACCTCTCGAACGCCACCACTGCCGAGTTTCTGGCCGACGCCTACGACGGCGGGGCGCAGGTGCTGGTGCTCGCCCACTTGAGCGAAACGAATAATCATCCGGAAATCGCCCGGCTGACGGCGCTCGAAGCGCTCGAACGCCTGGCGAAGGGCACGGCGCCTGAGTTGCACCTGGCCAGCCAGTCGGCGCCGACCAAGGTGTTCGAATTTTGATCCGCAGATTTCAGAGATTACACAGATCGCCGGCGGCCGCGAAAAACTCCGGCCGCTGAATCGCGACCCACGCCAAGGAAAATCTGTGTAACCTGCGTGATCGGCGGATGCTGCTGTTCCGACCATGAGAGGCCCACGGCGCACGCGATCCTGCGTTTTCTTGGATACGGGCGTTTCGTGTGTTATTCGAATTTGAGTTCTTGATTCTGCGTAATCTGTGTAATCTGTGGATTTATGATTCCCCGATATACCCGCCCTGCGATGGGCCGCATTTGGAGCGACGAAAACAAGTTCCGCTGCTGGCTGGCGGTGGAGATCGCCGCGGCCGAGGTGGAGGCCGAGGCCGGGCTGGTCCCCCGGAGCGCCGCGCAGGCCATCCGGCGCAAAGGCCGCTTTTCGGTGGAGCGGATTCTCCAGATCGAGAAGCAGGTGAAGCACGACGCGATTGCCTTCACCACCAATGTGGCCGAGAACATCGGCCCCGCCGGGCGCTATCTGCACTACGGCCTCACCTCGAACGACGTGGTCGACACCGCGCAGGCCCTGCAGGTGCGCGAGGCTTCGGAACTTCTGCTCGCCGGGCTCGAGCGCCTCGGCGAAGTGCTTCGAAGGCGCGCCTTCGAGTTCCAGCACACGCCCATGGTGGGCCGCACCCACGGGATTCACGCCGAACCCATCACTTTCGGCTGGAAGCTCGCCATCTGGTACGCGGAAAACCGGCGCAACCTGGAACGCTTCCGCTTCGCCGCCGGCCAGATGCGCGTGGGCAAAATCTCCGGCGCCGTCGGCACCTACGCCCACTTGAGCCCGTCGCTCGAGGCCAAAATCTGCGCCCGGCTCGGCCTCGAGCCCGACCCCATTTCGTCGCAGGTCATCCAGCGCGACCGCCACGCTTTCTATCTCTCCACCCTCGCCGTCATCGCCAGCTCGCTCGAAAAGATCGCGCTCGAGGTGCGCGGCCTGCAGCGCACCGAGGTGCGCGAGGTGGAGGAGTATTTCGCCGCCGGGCAGAAGGGCTCCTCGGCCATGCCGCACAAGCGCAACCCGGTGACGGCCGAGCAGATCTGCGGCTTGGCGCGGGTGGTGCGCTCGAACGCCCAGGCGGCGCTCGAAAACGTGGCGCTGTGGCACGAGCGCGACATCTCGCACTCGTCGGTGGAACGCGTCATCCTGCCCGATTCCACCACCCTCGCCGACTACCTCCTCGACCGCACCGCACGCCTCGTGGACACGATGTTCGTTTATCCCCGGCGTATGAAGGAGAATCTCGACCTGCTTCGCGGCCTCATCTTCTCGGGCCAGCTTTTGCTCGATCTGGTGGAGAAAGGCGCGCAGCGCGAAGAGGCCTACCGCTGGGTACAGCGCAACGCCATGCAGGTGTGGGAGACCCGCGAGGACTTCCGGACCCTGGTGGAACACGACCCGGACATCGCCCGCCACCTCGCGCCGCCTGAGATCGCGCAGGCGTTCTCGCTGGAGCGCCAACTTCGCTACGCCGATACTGTTTTCGAACGTGTCTTCGGCCCGGACCGGCCGCACCGGCAGGCCGGCCGAAAGCCTCGCAGCCGGTAAGTCTGCCGCTCGGTGTTCCAAGGGTCCGCGCGCTATATTAATATATAAAGCATTATAGCTCTTGTAATATGTCGTCGCGCGAATTCCACCCGTAACGCTCGGAGCTCTCATCAGCGGATCCGTTTGGGTGGGCGCAGGTCTTCGAGCGTGGGCTCCGCGGGCGCTTGGGCCGGAGTGGGCGGCCCAGCGAGCTTGATGGAGTGCAGGGTTTCGTCGCAAGCCTCAAGATAGGTGGCTTCATCTTCCACGCCCGGTGTGCAGTCCGCCTGAATGACGCGGGTGGGTGAAATGATGTGTGCGGTCATGATCATGGCGACGCCCTGGAAGCGCCAGACCAGCGCCGCGTTGCGCCCGTCGATCTGGGTATTCTGAAAGCTGTAGCGAGGGATGCCCTGGTTAACGCCGTCGGCCTGCCAGTGGGCGAGCACCTCGGGCGAGAATTCCGTGGCGCCGTCGGGGTTGGTTTGCGAGACGATGGTGAGCGACGGGCCTTTGCCGAAAAACTTGGGCCGGTAGATGCGGACGCCGTCCGGAACGCTCTCGACCTTGCCATAGATCCCCGCCGCTACCTGCATATCGATGCCGAGATCCGCATTCTGGTAGGGGAGCAACTTGCGGGCCGCATCGGCCACGTTTTTCTGGTGGAGGGGATACCATTTCACCAGCAACAATTCCCCCAGCAGCGCGCCGCCACCGATGAAGACGATGCCCACACCCACGATTAATTGCACCGGAATGCGCATCTTCATAATCCAGCTCCGGCAACGCCCGCCGCGAGGCGAAGCACGAAGCGCAACTGCTGCGTGCCGGCCTCGGTGCTGTCGTCGAGCGCCGTGAGGTCCCGGCCGGTGATCACCACCTTCGGCAGTTCGGACTTCATGACGGGCCTCGTTTCCATTCTATACTCATCGAGCGTGCCGGGTTGGAGCGGCCCTTTCAGGACGTGGCGCGTCGCCGCGTGGGGCGCTACATCCGGGCTCAACCGGAAGGCCCGAGTGCGCGTGAAGCCGCGGGTTCCTTGGTTGGGAGCCCGAAATTGCCGGTCGCCACCGCCCGAACAACGCGTCCCGGGACTCGAACTCCGAATCCCGCTTCTCAGAGTCGGCTGACTTTGCACTGCTTTCGGTGGGTTTGGCATCTGCGGGGCATCTATTAAACCATCGATTTCATGCGACTTACTCGATCACCATTTTTCTCACTTTGGTTTTGTGTAAAATTTACAAACGCTTGATTCCAAAGCACATCGTGGTATTGGTGAGCCCTTCCAAATTATGGATCTCATTCATTCTGCT
>DATJAQ010000056.1:0-15433 GCA_035516075.1 Terriglobia bacterium
GAGGCGAGCGTCCGGGAGGCCCATGAGAAATAATCCGGCTGGCGCGCGGCCATGAAGGAGTCCCAAGCCGGGACTAACCGCTCGGGGCACGTACTGACTCTGAGTATGCCGTCCGCAGGGGCGGCCGCAAAGCCCCAAGAACTGAGTCAGAGCATGCTTACTTTTCACAAGATCATCAGGCAATGCGCCGACGGCGATCGCCAGGCCTGGGGGGCCTTCGTGGCGGAGTACACGCCGTTTTTCACGGGCTTGCTCGCTGTTTACCTCCGGGAAGAAGGCGGCTCTCAAGGGCCGGCGGCATGGAGCGGCACGCTCGAAGACCTCGCTGCCGACACTACGCAGTGCCTGCGCTCCCTGGCTCACCAGTCCGAGAAGGAGTTCCTGCTCGACTTGCGCCGCCTGGTGCTCGGCCGGGCAGCGCTGTCAGTCCCGGACGAACCCGAGGCGCAAGCACCGAGTTCGCCGCCGGACGCAAGGGCGCGCGGTGTCGTCGAGGGCCTGCCGCTCGTGCATCAGCAGGTCGTCTTCCTGAAGCTTACCGGATACAGCGACGAAGCCCTCGAACGGCTGCTGCGCATCACGCCTGGCGTGGCGAAGCAAGGTTTCGAACGCCTTCGTTCGAACGACCGTTTCAGCCGCGCGGACTGGTTCCGGGTGCTCAAGGCTGCCTGGTCTTCCCACACGGATTCCTGCCCGGCTCCGCGCCTGCTCATCCGGATACAGGACGGCCAGGTGAGCTGGTACGACCGCGACCCGGTTGAGCGCCACATCGTGACGTGCCTGCACTGCCTCGAGCTCTGGACTGCGCTCGGCGAAGTCCGTCACTGGCGGCGCGAAGTTCACCCACTGACGTCCGCCGAAGCAGAACACCTGGTTGCGTCGCTGCCGCTCAAGTCCTCGCCCGCCAAGGGACATCTCGGGTTGGCAGGACTGTTCAAGCTCCGGAGGAGCTAAGCGATCCCGTCTCTGCATCCCGGCCCCACGCCTTGCTGCCGCCGCCACTCTCACCTGATCGCCGGTCTCAACGCCGCCGCCCCGCGAACCTGCGCGCGGTTTCCACCAGCACTTCCGCGCAGGCCGCCACCGAATCCAGATTCACCCATTCCACGGCTTCGTGGGCCCCACTGCCGTCAGGGCCGTAGTTTACGGTGGGAATGCCCGCCGCCGCGAAAATCGCAGCATCCATCCAGTACCCGACGCCGATCTCCTCTGGTAGTTGTCCTTTAACTGCCGCTACCGCGTCCCGCACGCACCGGGCGACGCCGCTCTCGCGATCGCAGGTGAGTGGCGGACGATCCAGCAGGCAGCGCACGTCGGCGCCTTCACCGCTGCGGGCGATTACTTCGCGAAGTTCGTCGAGCACCTGCTCGCGCGTCTCGCCCGGCAGCGTGCGCCGCTCGACGCGCAGCACGCACCGCTCGGCGTAAGTGGAAAGTCCCGATCCGCCCTCCACCAGCGCGCAGTGTTGGGAGGCCGGCCCGACCAGAGGATGAACCCTGGAGCGCAGTTCACGGCGGTCAAACTCCTCCAGGGCTGAAATGATGCGGCCTATGGCGCCGATCGCGCTGACCCCCACGTCCCAGCGGCTGCCGTGAGCGGCACGCCCGGATGTGACAATCTCGGCCCACACAAAGCCCTGGTGCGCCAGCACCAGCCGGCCCGCACTCGGCTCGGTGACCACGCAACCGTCCGCCGGGTGCCGCTTCACAAAGTCCTGCGCGCCCAGGCTGGCGTATTCCTCGTCGGCCACGAGCGCCAGCAGCACCCGCCCCGGCAGACCGCCGCCTGCCAGCGCCACGGCGGCGGCCAGGGCGGCGGCCGCGCCGCCCTTCATGTCGTAACTGCCGCGGCCGTACACACGGTTCCCCTCCAGGCGCGGCTCGAAGGGGGGAATGGTCATGCCGGCGGTGCCCACGGTGTCGAGATGCGCGCAGAACACCAGCGTCGGGCCCAGCCCTTCGCCGGCCTCGGCGACGGCGTTCGGGCGGCCCGGCGCGGCGTCCTCGGTCCAGCTCCTCACGCCGTGCGCCAGGAGCCAGTCGCGGGCAGCGGATGCGACGGCGGCCTCCGTACATCCCTCCCCGGGCGCGATCTGCGGATTCACCGACGGAGTGCGGACCAAGAGTTGCAGCGCGTCGAGCGCGTTTGCATGTAAGATGTCTTGGTGATGCACCTGGCACCTCAAAACTCAACCGGAGCGCCTAGCCCACTCAGGGACGGGGTGCGCCGGCCCCGGAGACGCGCAACTCGCCATGGCCAGCAAGACTACCGGCAGTCATCCCATCATCAGAAATCCCACCATCAGATCTGAATATGCCTGCTTTCGTCTCCGCGCGGACCGCTCGCGGATTCATCGCTGGGGTGTGTATGCCGCCGAGACCATTCCGCACGGGCGGAAGGTGATCGAGTACACGGGCGAAAAAATCAATCGCCGCGAGGCAAAGCGGCGATGGCACACCCGGTACCTGTTCCAACTCGACGCCTATTGGACCCTTGACGGCGCCGTGGGCGGTTCGGGAGCCGAGCTCATTAACCACTCCTGCGAACCCAACCTCGAAACCCGCATCCTCAAAGGCCATATCCTCTACTTCAGCCGGCGCCGCATCCGGAAGGGCGAGGAACTCACGGTGGATTACAACTACGACGAAACCGATGAGCGCCTGCGTTGCGTATGCGGCACGAAAACATGCCGCGGCACGATCAACGTCTTATAACTCGTCGCAAGGCTGCGCCGGGTGTTACACTCTGCCACCGCTCGCCCACCTCCGTTCGGGGGGCCGTCCGCCCGTTGCGCTACTTGTGGGCTAGCATCGCCACCAACCCGCCCAGTAGGGCAACCAGCAAGACCGCCCCGAGGATCACCCACGTAGCCGGGCGGCCGAAATTGACCGTGTAACCGATGCCGAAGCGTTTTTCGACAAAGAGCGCGGGATCGTCGGGGTTGACGTAGAACATCCCAACCTTCCAGTAGCGGTCGAGAGTGCGGTCGCCGACCGGCCGCGGGTCTTTCCCGGCGAGCGCGGACGCCTCCACCCGGCGCGCGCCGCCTTGCCCCTGCCGAATTAGAACCAAGAACACAACCACCGTGAACGCCAGCGGCAGTCCAGCGCCTACCAGCAAGCTGGGCGGTCCCGGCGAGAGGGGCAGTAGCGCGGCCCAGATGAAGACCAGTGCCAGCAGATACTGCGTGGCCAGCAGCACCCCGAGCACAACGCGGCGGAAGTGTTCCTCGGCGTGTCCGGGGGCGCCGCGCAAACGGATGGGGCGCGACCAGCGCGTCAAGCCGTAGCCGAGCAGAAGAAGCATCAGGCAGATAAGGATGGCCTGCGCCAGCGGGCCGTAAACCCCGCCCAGGCTTCGCGTGGCCCAGCCGTTCGGTTGCCCGTCGAGGCCCCAGTGATTCGGGAAGCGGGCGGGAATGTCGGCCCAGCGACGGTTCAGATAAAGCGCCGTCAGAGCCAGCAGCACGACGGGGCCCGCCCGCACCAGCCGGCCGCCGGGGAGTGAAGCGGGCCGCGGCGCGAGCGGGGCCTCACGCAGTGGTGTGGGTTCTTGCGTGTGCGGCCGCACGCGGCTCCGGGCGCCAAGGTAGGCTTCGAAGAAACCCGCCACCTGAACGGCGATGCCGGACGCCAGAAGCAACATGGACGAACGCCAGCCGCCGGCGATCACCAGAACGCATGCTGCGAGCGAGTAGAGAAGCACTTGAACCCGGAAGCGCCCCAGAATCGCGCGACCGTCGTCGCCGTCGCGGAACGTCGGCGGCACAGTGAGCGCGAAGTAGAGGTCAGGGCGCGTCAGGCGCGGCAGCCAGCACAGGAACACTGCCGACAAGACGACGGCAATCATAAATGTGGCCGTGATAGGCAGCAGGACGCTCATTGCAGCCTCCCATCGCCCGGCCTGGCCTGGGCTTCGATCCAGGCCGCGATATCCGCCAACACTTCCGGCGCCACGTGGCCCGGCACCTGATAATCCGCGGGCGTGCTCAAGGCGGTGGTGTCGCTGGCGGGCACGGGTATGAACAAGTGGTAGAGGTTCGGATACAGGTGGAACGTGGAGCGCGAATCGCCCGCCAGCGCTTTCTTCCAGCCCTCATAATCCGCGAGGCGCACCTGGCAATCGCGGGCGCCCTGCAAAACCAGGATCGGAATCTTCAAGCCCGCAGCGGTGCGCACCTGATCGTAATGGCGCAGGTCAAGGATGTACGACCCCGGCAACGGGATGCCGAGGAAACTCACCGTCTGTTCTGAGGTGAGGTTGGGATTGCGCATGTCAGCGGCGGTTTTTTCCGCCATCGCGATCTGCTCTTCGCCATTCGGCGTTGCCGGGCCGGACAAGCCCACCTCGTACTTCACCTGCTCCACAATCAGGTCTTCGAGCGGGCGCGAATTGCCCGCCATGATGGCGATCCCGGCCACCTGCGGATCCTCCTGGGCGATGCGCGGTGCGAGCATGGCGCCCAGGCTGTGGCCTGCCACGAAGATGCGCTTGGGATCGATGTCCGGGCGCGCCGCCAGCTCCGCCACCGCGGCTTTCGCATCCTCGATGGCCTCTTCCTCCAAGGTGAATTGCTTGCCCTTGAAGCTGGCCGGATATTGGAAACTGCGCTTGTTATAGCGCAGCACGGCCACACCCCGGCTTGCCAGTCCCCAAGCGAGATCCTTGAAGGGTTTGTTCGGCCCGATCGATTCGTCCTGGTCGGTCGAGCCTGACCCGTGAACCAGTACGACCGCAGGGAAAGGCCCTTTGCCCTTGGGCAGGCTCAACGTCGCGGTGAGCTTCAACGGGTCCTGGCCCACGGTGGCCGGAACCTCGGTGAATGAATCGGGGTGAGCGTATTCGGGCGGGGTCCACGGCGCGGCCGGGGTGGCGGGCACGACGTTGAGCCCTGCGAAGCGGCCTTCGCTGTCGAGCACCACCCGTAGCCCCAGATCGGTGTGCTCGAAAGCGCACACCACCACGGCGGCGTGGTAGCCCTGGACGTCGCTCAAGCTGACGCTGCGAATGGACTGGAAGGCGCCGGCCTGCCCGATCAAGGCGCCCCAGGTGTCGGCCAATTTCGAGCCGGGCAGCGCCGCAGCCATCTGCGGCGTGAAGCGGGCTGCGACGGCGTCAAAGCGCTTGGCGGCGAGATCGGTGACGATGGCGCGCGCCAGGCCTTCGAAATCCTGCGCCAACTTCGGAGCGGCGTTGGAGGCCGGGGGCGCCGCCGGCTGCGCGGCCTGAGCTGCGGCCCCGCCGGTGGACTTAGCGGCCTGATTGGGGGCCTGAAGGGAAGGCTGGCCTGAGTTTGAAGCCGCCGGATGGATCAGCGCCGCCAGCGCCAGAAGCAGAATGGGATGGATGGTCACTTGGAATCTCCTTGCTCCAGCTCCTCGCTGAGCGCCCTCAGTTGCGCGGCCACGATGGGTTTGGGGAGGCCTTGCGTCACCGCCTTCGCCACCAGCTCGCGCGAGCGCCGCGCGAACTCGACCTCGGCCTGCTCGGTGGGCGCGGGATGCTGCCGCTCCACCACGAGTGCGCCACGGCGCCGGCGAAGATCGAGCCAGCCTTCGCGCGCGAGCAACCGGTAGGCCTCGGCCACCGTGTTGTGATGCACGCCCAGGCTGAGCGCCAGCTCGCGCACCGTCGGCAACGGGTCGCCGGGCCGAAGGCGGCCGGCCACCAGCTCGGTGCGAATTCCGTCCGAGACCTGCTCGTAAACCGGAACCGGCGACTCGAGGTCGATGCGCAATATGGGCGACTCAGCGATCATTGTCTTATGTACACGTACAATGTACAACTGCCTGCAGAAGCTGTCAAGCCTTTCTTCAGCCAGCCTCAATCGCCTGCCGTCGCGAGGGCCTCGCGTAGAGCGTGGCTGCGCGGCGGCCACTCCCGAGGTGCAAATCCGCAAGTGGCACAAAACACTCCACATTCCGGCTTTGAGTGCTCCCGGAGACCCTCTTGGACTGCAAATCTGCAAGCCCTTGAAACCAAACAACATTCCGGCTTTCTCGCTTCGCGTCCGGCCGGGCTGGCGTAAGCAACGCGACCGCCCCGCAGGCGGGCGTTCGCCACCCTCGACTTCCGCGCGAGGATCCCCGCACCGGCGGGCGACGGCGCGATTGGCGGGGAGCCTTGCGCTCCTGGCATGAGACGATTTGACGAGAGCCATCGTGGTTCTCCGGAGAGATCCCCAGCGGGCGCCGAAGTGGCACAAGCGCTGGGAACATTCTCTATACAGATAGGTTAATAAACCTTCGTGTAAATGTCAAGGAGATTATGTCGGGGGGAAGGAATCTCTTTTTTGGGAGGTGCTACACGAACGCGGTTCGCAAGGTCCGTGGCTCTTCCTTGGTTGGGCGCGACAGGCCGCAGCCCTCGGGAGACAGGGCTGAGCCACTCGCTTTTCCCTTGCGCCCTGCGACGAATGGCGATAATGTATAGACTCAAGCGCCATGACACGGACTAACCGTGCAGTTCACCTGGGACGAGCGCAAGAACCGAAGCAACAAATCGAAGCACGGTGTGCCCTTTGAAGCCGCAATCCTTGTTTTCGACGATCCTTATCACCTCTCCCGCCCGGACCGGGACGTGGGTGGCGAACTGAGATGGCATACGCTCGGAACGGTCCCCGGCATGCACGTGTTGCTAGTGGCTCACACCTTATCGGAGCCCGGTGAGGACGGAGAGGAGACCATCCGGATGATTTCGGCACGGAAGGCAACACCGCGGGAACGGAGCGCCTATGCGCAAGGCATCTAAGACGATCAAAGTGAGCTACACCCCCGGACAGCCGCTGAGCGCGAAACTGAAGCGCGAATTGGCGGCTCTCGCCGCCCTGCCCGACCGCGAAATTGACCTCTCGGACATTCCGGAGATCCCGCCGGGCGCCTGGAAAGACGCGGTGCGGGGCAAGTTCTATCGGCCGGTCAAGCAGGCGGTCTCGCTGCGATTGGACGCGGATGTAGTGGCCTGGCTGAAGGAGCCCGGCAAAGGCTACCAGACGCGGGCGAACCGCATCCTGCGGGACCGGATGCTGGCTGAGCTGCTCAATGGACGGGCATGACGATACGCGCAAGCCGAACAGAGCTCCATGGACACCAAGCCTTTCGACGTGGTGGCGATTCTACAGGCTCGTAAGGCCGAGGGCTTGGTGCGGGGACCGCTTGGTACCGGGGTGGAAAGGCTAGCGCCCGGCGTCTTCGAAGTGGAATTCAGCGACAACCTGGGTCGCACGTACGCGAGTGTGGCTCTCAAGGCGAGCGAACTGCTGGTCCTACACCACGACCTCAACCACGCAGCCTGAGCCGTGCGACGCCTTGATCGCAAGCTGCCCCCCGTGCTGTTCTCTCCAAGGTATTCGGACGCGCCGGTCTTACTGTTTGCATCCCTGCGGACCCGTCGGGACACTGTTATGGCCGCCGGCCACGTAAGGGCTGGTCGAGATCACGACGGCATTACTGCTGCCGCTCATATGCCCCACCGCATAGATGGCGATGAAGCAGTCCTTCAAGCTTTTCCCGCCCACCTGATCGATCACGGCATATTCCGGGCCTTCGAAATTCAAGCCAGTGATAAAAACGTCACCCGTTTTGAGGCTCGCCTGGTCCTGCACAATACTTACACCGGTGCCGGTGTTCGTATTCGACAGGAATAAATTCGCGAGTTCCACGCCATTCGTGACCACGCCATCCGCGCCAATCTGAATCGAAGTGGGGAAGTACTCCACGTGGCTGTTAGTCACCTGGGTGGAAGCGCCCTCGATCAGGATTCCCTGGCCGAGGGTAGCCCCTGCGTTCGCGCCCGAGACGGTAACGCCGTCGAAGGCCCGCACCACGCCCCCGTAGTTGGACATGCTGCCGGTGTTCTCCACTAAGACGCCTACAGTACTCGCGGTGCAAATGTTGGCGCACGATCCCGTAAAATCGATCGTGATGTTGCGATATGGACCGCTGTTCACCGCGCCGTTGTACATCCCGCCGCCGCCGCCCGTGAACTGGGCAAGGTTCACTTCGAGTCCCGCAGCCGGCGCATTGGTGATGGTGACGTCCTGGGCATACGAGCCTTCCTCGGCAGCGCCGTTGTAGACCCCGATGCAGGAGTTGACGAAGTTGCAGTCCACGGTGAGATGGCGGATTTGGGCCCGGAAACTCTGGACGCCGTGCCCCAAACACACCAATGAATTTGCAGCGCAGATAGTAGGGTTGCCAATATAGCCACCATAGCTGTAATTCGGCGCAGCCTGCAGGGTGGTGTTGTAGGCGTTTTTTGAGGTCAGCGTCTCACCCAGGCCCTCCACCTGAATGAAGCTGGGGATCATCCACGGGACAGTGGTTTGAATCAGTTGGTTGCCCAGCAGCAAGACACCGTGATGGGAGGTGGTCAGTTTTGTCACGGGATCCATAAACGGGTCGCTGTCGCAGGCCAGCGTTGTGGCCGGCGGCGCGGACCTGATGGACCGGGCGTCGATTACAGCGCTATCCGCATTAGCGCCGTTAAGCTGGCCGAAAGCGTGCCAGGTGTTCGCGATGCGTTTGCAAATGTCGTCGTTCGGGTTAGGGTCCACCTCGGCCACATCCAGGTACAGCGCATCGGGGGCGCTTGATTGGGTGCCCGTGGCAATAACGGGCTGGCCCGCTCGCGATTTCTGAGCGTGCAGGGAAACGGCCACCACGAATGGTAGGGCGAGGAGCATCAGCACCATCGAGAGGCGCTTCTTCAAACCAGGGTGCAACGGCGGGCCCACACTCTTGGATTGAACCGCACCTGGGAGCATTCCGGGGCGCCGGTTGAGATTCTTCACGGGCAACCTCCCTACAACGAGAATTTGGAATGGGTGAAACGCGAGGCGCAAGTATACACCTCGCGGGTCCGTTGGAATGCCCAATTTTGCAGGGACGTTTCCGGCAGCGTCCTTGCCGCGATAGGCCCTTCCTGTTGCTGCCAGCTCGAATGTCGGGTATGGTTAGCTTGCCGGGGGAACTTCGCTCAGAGGGGACAACCGATGGAACTTCAGGGCCAGCGAGTCCTGGTGACCGGAGCGACCGGCTTCATTGGCGGGCACATCGTTCGCCGCCTTCTTCGCGACAAGTTGACAGTGCGGGCCATGGCGCGCCGGCCGGAGGCGGCCGCCGATCTCGCCGGACTGGGCGCCGAAGTGGTGATGGGCGACCTCGGCGACGAAGATCTGTTGGAGCGCGCGGTGCAGGATTGCGCTGTGGTGGTCCACTGCGCGGCCCAGGTGGGGCCTGCTGCCACTCGGACGCAGTTTGAGGGGCCGAACGTGGGCGGCACGGAGAACATGCTGATCGCCTCGGCCAAGGGCGAGGTGAAGCGGTTCGTGTATCTGTCGAGCGTGGCGGTGTTCGGCCTGCCCTCCGCGGGCGAGGTTACGGACGCTAGCCCCAGGGGGCAGTCGGGCGAGTCTTATTCCGATTCGAAGTACGGGGCCGAGGAGGCGGTGTGGTCCTTCTGCCGCGCGCGCGGTCTGCCCTTCACGATTCTCCGGCCCTCCTGCGTGTACGGGCCGGGCTCGGCGCACTGGTCCGTGCTGCCGCTCAAACGCATTCGGACAGGCAAGATGAAACTGGTGGCCGGAGGCCGCGGTACCTTCAACTACGTCTACATCGATAATCTGGTGGACGCAGTGGTGCTGGCGTCCGGCGACGATCGCGCCCTGGGCGAGGCCTTCATTGTGAATGACGGCAGCACCACGTGGCGCGAGTTTTTCATGGCCTACGCGCGCATGGCGGGCCGGGCCCGGATGCCCTCGGCGTCTCTAATTACTGCCAAGCTCTATCTTGCCGGGCGAAATCTCATGTGCCGCTTCAACCACAAGAGCCCCGTTGCACTGCGAGCGCTCAATTTTGTGGCCGGCCAAGCGGTATTCCGCGAGACCCATTTGGAGAAGACCCTCGGCTACCGGCCGGCGGTAAGCCTCGAGGAAGGGCTGCGGCGCACCGAGGCTTGGTTTCGTGAGACGGGCCTGCTGGGCGCGGCGTAACTCTTTTCGGTCGTTCCGCTTGATTGGCGCCACTCCCGATAGGACTCCGACGCTTGCTCACGCCCACCCTTCGCGCCTTTCGCGCTTCCGATCTTGACGCCCTCTACCAGCTCGACCAGGTGTGCTTCGAGCCGGGCGTAGCCTATTCCCGCGCCGAACTCGCCGCCTACATCCGGCGCCCGGATACGGAGACCTGGGTGGCGCAAGCGGGCGCCGGGACGGGCAGGGAGCTGGCGGGCTTTGTGGTTGCCAGTTGCGACCGGCGCGGACACGGGCATATCATCACCCTTGACGTGGCCCCGGCGTGGCGGCGCCGCGCACTGGGCAGCCTGCTGATGGACGCGGCGGAGAACTGGGTGCTGCGGCAGGGCGGGGAAGGCATCTACCTCGAGGCCGCGGAGGCGAACCTGGGAGCGCAGGCTTTTTATTTGCGGCGAGGCTACCAGAAAGCGCGCCGCGTTGAGGATTACTACGGGGCCGGCGCCGCGGCCTGGCTTATGGCGAAACAGCTTCGCCCAACCGCGGCAACAGACCACTGACGACTGACCCCGAAGCTCTGACCGCCTAAAATGGCCATTCGCCTTACGCGCCCCGACTTTCGCACCATCGTCATCATCGTGTTGCTGGCGGCCGGCTCGCTGGCCGTCGCCATCAAGTATTTTTCCCGCGCTTTTCCCGAAGCCTCCATCACCTTCCGCGTGGACCGCAACGATTCGCTGCCCATCGCCCGCCAGTTCCTTGAGGCGCGCGGCCTGCATCTGAACGGCTACGACCACGCCGCCATCTTCAATTACAGCGACGACACCAAGCTCTACCTCGAGCAGACTCAGGGCCTCGACGCCATGAACCGGCTGGCGCGCGGGCCGGTCCACTTGTGGCGCTGGCAGCACCGGTGGTTCCGGTCCCAGCAGAAGGAAGAGTTGCTGGTGGCGGTGACGCCGCTGGGGGAGGTGGTGGGCTTCAACCACGTGCTGGCGGAAGCGGCGCCCGGCGCGAATCTGGACGAGGCCGCCGCCCGAAAGCTGGCGGAAGATTTTCTCACGGGCGCGATGAAACGCGACCTGGGCGACCTGGAGTTCGTGGAGGCGGATGCCAACAAGCGTCCGGCCCGCACGGACCACACTTTCACCTGGAAGCAGAAGAGCGTGAACCTGGGGGACGGCAGCCTGCGCGTTGAGGTAAAAATCGCCGGCGGCCAGGTGGCTGGCTATCAGGAATACGTCAAAATTCCCGACCAGTGGCAACGGGACTACGAGCGGCTGCGGTCGCGAAACGACGCCGCGCAGCTTGTGGACCAGGTGTTCTGGATTCTGCTCTCGGTCGCCATGCTGGCGGTGCTCATACTGCGCCTGCGCGACCGCGATGTTCCGCTGCGGCTGGCGGGAACCGCGGGCTTGATGGCGAGCGTTCTCTTCCTGCTCGGCCAACTCAACACGTTTTCGCTCTCCAAGTTCGGTTATCCCACCACCGATCCCTACTCGGGGTTCCTGGCGGGCTACATCGCCCGCACCGCTCTGGCGGCGCTCGGAGTTGGGTTGGCCATTTTCTTGCTGGTGGCCGCGGCGGAGCCTATGTACCGCGAAGGGATGAAGGGCCAGCTCGCACTGCGCCGCGCTTTCACCTGGCGCGGGCTGCGCACGCGGTCGTTCTTTATCGCCAACGTGGTCGGGCTGGGACTTACGTTCTTCTTCTTTGCTTACCAAACGCTGTTCTACCTGATCGCGAACCGTCTGGGTGCCTGGGCGCCTTCGGATATCCCGTTCACCAACGACCTCAACACCAGCATTCCCTGGGTGGCGGTTCTCTTCGGAGGGTTTTTGCCCGCGGTGCTTGAGGAGATGCAGTTCCGCGCCTTCGCACTGCCGTTTCTCCACAAGTATCTCCGAAACTGGCCGCTCGCCATCCTGCTGGCTGCGTTCAACTGGGGATTCCTGCATTCGGCTTATCCGAACGAGCCGTTCTTCATCCGTGGCCTGGAAGTGGGCTTGGGCGGCATCGTGATCGGTTTCGTGATGCTGCGCTTCGGAGTGATCGCCACCCTGATCTGGCACTACTCGGTAGACGCGCTTTACACCGCATTTCTGCTGCTGCGCTCGCCGAATCACTATCTCATGCTCTCGGGCGGGCTCACCGCCGGCATCATGCTGGTGCCGCTGCTCGTGGCGCTGGTGGCGTATTGGCGCACCGGGACATTCGCGGACGACGCGGAGCTTACCAACGCCGCCGAGGGCATCGCACGGCCACCGCGGCACGAGGAAGTGACGGCCGAAGAGGCGCCCCTCGCCTATCGGCCGCTC
Source organism: Terriglobia bacterium (assembly GCA_035516075.1). Classification (GTDB taxonomy): domain Bacteria; phylum Acidobacteriota; class Terriglobia; order UBA7540; family UBA7540; genus Gp13-AA77. The sequence continues at coordinate 12,289 of DATJAQ010000056.1, forward strand.
AGCCGGCGGCGATTGCTCGCGGCCGGCGGGCTGGTGGTGCTCGGTGTGGGGATCGCGCTGCTGCCGAGCCACCGCTTCGGCGAAGACGTGAAGCTGCGCGTGACGCGCGCCGAAGCCGTGGCGCAGGCCGATCGCTACCTCGCCGCTCAGGGCGTGAAGCTGGCGCAATACCAGCAGGTGGCGTGGCTGCGCGACAACGTGGACGGGGCGGCCGTGAAGTACCTGCTCCAGTTCCGCAGCGTGCAGGACGTCGACCGCCTCTACCGGCAGGCCACGAAGCCGGCCCTCTGGCAGGTGCGCTATTTCCGGCCGCTTCAAAAGGAAGAATACTCGGTGTTCGTGGACCCCGAGAGCGGCAGCGTGTTCACCTCCACGCACGATGTGGACGACAACGCACCCGGTGCATCCCTGACTCCGGACCAGGCGCTCGCCCTGGGGCGCCAGTTTGCAATTTCCAGAGGATTCAACCTGGCCGAGTTCGAACTGCAGGACTCGGTGGCGGAGAAGAAAAAGGCCCGCGAGGACTACACCCTCACCTGGCAGGCGCGCGCCGGGAATCCCATGAACGTGGGCGACGCCCACTATCGCGTGGTGGCGTCCATCGCCGGAGATCAAGTGGTGAGCTTCACGCGCTACTTCAAGCTCCCCGAGGACTGGCTGCGAAACCAAAGCGCGCGCACGCTGGCGAACGTGCTGCTGTGGGCGGCGACGCTCACTCTCGGCTCGGGGTTAATAGGCGGTGGCCTGTGGCTGTTCGTACGCCAGGTTCGCGCAGACCGGCTGCACTGGATGAAGGCGCTGAGTGTGAGTGTGGCCGTGGGGGTCATGTTTCTGCTCTCCGAGCTGAACTCTTACGTCGCGGTGAAGCAGCAGTACTCCACCTCGCTGCCCCTCCGCACCTTCGATCTCGAAATCGCGGTGAGCTACCTTGTGGTATTCCTCGTAGTCGCCCTCGCGGCTTGGGTGATGGTGGCGTTTGCGCTGGGCCTCCACCCGGACGCCTGGCGCGTATTCAGCGCCCGGGCGCGGCGCGTATGGGCGCGGGACGCCGCCGTGGGGCTGGCCGTGGCCCTGGCGGCGGGCGCCGGCCTCGACAATCTCACGGCACTCGTTTACGACCGCTTTCACGCTTACGCCGACGCCGGCGGGCAGATTGTAAGCGGCGCTTTGAGCCAGACGATTCCCGCGGCCGCGTTCTTTCTTCAGAGCCTGTGGTTCGATGCGGTCTTCGTGACGGCGGGGTTGGCCGTATTGATCAGCCTGGCCGTGTGGGTGTGGGGCAACCGGCCGTGGTGGATGTGGCCGGCGCTGGCGCTTCTGGCGGTGGGCCTCGGATCTCCGTCGGCGCACTCGGCGGGCCAGTTTTTCACCGATTGGAGCCTAAGCCTTGTCCAACTCCTGGCCGGTCTCGTTGTGGTGGCCTTCTTTCTGCGCGACAACGTGGCCGCCTATCTGGCTGTCGCTTTTACCCTGCCGCTGGCGGATCCCCTGATTTCGTTGCTGACGGGAACGGCGCCGTTCTATCGATGGAACGGCATTGCGCTCGCCTGCGTGGCAGCGCTCGTACTGGCCTGGCTGTTGCTGCCGCGGGTGAAATCGCAGCCTGCCTGACCTGCGGAGCGTTTCATTGTCCCTATCCTCCGTGCTATAACACAAGCTGCGTTCGAGCATCCTATACTTCAGGGGCAGGCTGAGGAGAGATGGCGGTGGACAAGCGTTTTGACGAAAAGGGCTATAAACGCGTTTCGCGGCGGGAAATTCTAAAGCTGAGTCCAATGATCGCGGCGGCGGCGTTTGCGATCCCGTCTTCTCGAGATTACCTGCTCGGTCGCGGGGTGGCGTTTACGGATTGGGCGGCCGGCAGGCTTTTCCGCAAAGATCATCTCGCGTCTACCTACCCGGACTCGGCACTGACGCCGCTCAATCGCTTCCCGTTTAACAGTTACGACACCGATACGCCGGACATCGACCCCGATTGGTCGCTCGAAGTCTCCGGCTTGGTGCGCAAGCCCGGCAACTACACCCTCGACGACATCCGCCGTCTGCCCAAGATCACCCAGAACACGCGCCACATCTGCATCGAGGGTTGGGACCTCGTGGCCAACTTTGCCGGAGCGCGTTTTAGCGACTTTCTGAATCTGATCGGCGGCGACACTCGCGCACGCTTCGTCTACGTCGAGTGCGCCGACGATTACTACGAGACGCTCGACATGGAGACCGCGCTGCACCCGCAGTCGTTGGTGTGCTATGAAATGTACGGCCAGCCGCTCGCAGCGGGCCACGGGGCCCCGTTACGTCTTTCGCTGCCCACCAAGATCGGTTACAAGTCCGCGAAGTATCTCACGTCGCTCAAGGTGACCAACGTGGTCACACAGCAAAGCTATTGGGGCGACCAGGGCTATAGCTGGTACGCGGGAATCTAGCTTTGTTGCAGCCGATTTTCCGCCTGGACACAGGGACTCGAAGCCATGAGTGGCAACGAACAAGACCAGCCGCCTCAGGCGGACGCGGGAGGCGCTGAGCCCGCGCCTGCTGCCCAAGCTGTCTTGGGTCAGGAACCAGCGAGCCCGGCACCGGCAACCGCCGCACCAGCCGCGGCGCCTCCAGATCCATCTGGCGCAGCGCCTGCCGCGAGCGCGGCGGCTGCAGCCCTAGTGCCGCCGGCTGCCGTCGCGCAGCTCCCTGCTGCCGTTCGAGAAGCCCTGAAATCCGATTCGTCTGTGGCGGGCACTTTCGTAGCGGCCTACGAACATCCAGCGGCGGTGCGGTTCTGCCACTGGTTAAACGCGATCGTGCTCACCATCATGGTCACCAGCGGATGGCGTATTTTCATCGCGTTTCCGAGCTTCGGTCCGCGGGTGCCGGAGCGGACTTTTTTGAAGATCCCCGAGGCCATTACTCTCGGTGGATGGTTGGGTGGCGCCTTGCAATGGCACCTGACCTTTGGGTGGGTATTTACTGCGACGGGCGTGGTTTACGTGGCTTACCTGATCGCCAGCGGCCAGTACACAACCATGCTGTTCCGTCCCCGCGACATCCCCGGCGTGTGGCCCATGGTGCGCCACTACTTCTTCTTCGGCCCCGCGCCGCGCCAGACCGAAGCCTATAACGCACTCCAGAAGCTGGCCTACACCACCATCGTCGC